>CALRFZ010000034.1 GCA_943357015.1 Candidatus Staskawiczbacteria bacterium | reverse complement strand
AAAACTTATTTTTTATTAACAAAATTACCTTCTGTATGCTTTTTGCTTCTCTATCATCTACAATATAATTTTGACCATAGGAATGATAGACCTTCAAAAATATAGCAGAAAATATAAAACAACTAATTAAAAAAATAGGTATATAGTTTCGTGAGATAAGTCGATGCAGAAAAGGATACAAACCTACAAAGATGAGATAAAAAATATAATAGCGAGCTATCCGAATGACAACAGCCAAAAATATAAACCACAAGAAATTTATTTGAAAATAATGTGCGTTTAGAACAAAAACTTTATATGGGATTCCAGAAAATGGCTGAAGAAACAAACTGAAGGATCCTAAACCTTGATACCACACCTGAATTTGCTGAACCATATTTTGTGTAATGTAAGGTACTTTGACTACATCAAAATTAGCATAAATAGAAATTGCTAACCCCAAAATAGTACCAAATGCTGTACCAAAAATATCGTATATCAATAAAGTCTGTTTATTTTTTATCCTCAAAAAAATTACAAGGAGCAATAAAAACTCTGGAATAATAAACCAACAAATGGCCTCTGAAGCAGCCCAGAAAAAAACTAAGTAATTAGCTTGTTTACTTGATAAAAAATGCTCTAAGTGTGAATTTAATGCTAGGTGTTTAAATGATGTTTCGGGATGATAATATTTGTAAATCAAATAAAAAGGTGCTACGAAAGCTAATATAGAAAACTGTATAAATAAATAATTTAGGATAACTTCTGTAATATTTGACATAAATAGTAGTTTAAAAAAACAAGACCCATTTAATTATACAGGGGTCTTGGCATTTCTGTAAAAACAAAAGTTTTGTGTATTCTTAAAATCCGAAATGAATGTGTTTTAATACGCCAATTAGGGCAACAAATCCAGCGATAATAAAAATCACTATCCCTCCACCAATGCCCACAAAATATAAAAATACTCTCGCTAAAGAATTTTGAACACTATGTCCCACTTTGAACATTCTTATAATAAAACCTATTCCTGCTACCAAACCAAAGCCCGCCATAATAAAAAATAAAATATTAGCTACACCTTCATCGTTATTAAAAAAAGTGATAGCCAATAAAATTACATAAATAAGTGCAATCCAATTATGGACTTTGTAACTCGGTTTTACTTGAGTCTGTACCGGTGTGACTGGTTCTGTTTGGTTTGGAAAAATCTCGTTCATTTTTGGTTTGGTAGCAATTTACTCGCTACATAATTAGAATATATCAACATTGCAAAACAAATTCCCAAAGTAACAAACGATGTAATGACCATTGGAACTGTTTTGAAAGCGATAAAGAAAATAGCGGCGATTGTTGATATGCCATAAATAAAAGAGTATGCGAACGACATCCCTTGAATAGGTATATTGGCGGTAACCTTTTTTGCTGCAACTAAATTAGCCGGTAACCATATAAAAACAAAGATTGAACTTAATATAATTGAAATAATCTTTTGAGTGTTGAAAATCAAAACCCCGTCTGACATAAACGGGGTTGGCTGATAATAATTCAATCTCATCCAAATAAATGCCAAAGATAAAATAATTCCTACTACGATACTTAAAATTCTGATATTCTTATTATTGTTAAACAAAACATTAAGCAGAAAAATACTACCTAAAAGTAATAATATATTTCCGATGATTACAGAATTTACTAGAAAATTATTATTCAAAGCTGCAAAAGCCCAAATCAAAAACGCCAACGCTAAAGCAAAATAAGCAAAAGCATAATTTTTTAGAAAGACAGGAAGCTTTTTTTCTGCTAAACTATAAAAAGTATAAGCGTAAATAGCAAATACTGCTCCTGTTATAAAAAACCCAATAAACGCCAAATTCATATTTACATTATAGTTGCTTTTTATTTGTAAAGCAAATCAATTATGCACTTCTATATCATTTTAATTTTAAGCTATATTTTAGGATCTATCCCTTTTGGTAAAATTATCGGCTATTTAAGAGGTGTAAACATCCAAAAAGAAGGAAGTGGAAATATAGGTTTTGCAAATAGTTTAAGGGTAATGGGGTGGAAACCTGCTTTGATCGTCCTTTTAGGAGATATTACGAAAGGTTATATTCCAGTTTTTTATGCGTTTGATAAATTTAGTTTAACGCAAATATTGGTTATAGGTCTTGTGGCAGTAGCGGGACATATTTTTAGCCCATGGCTTAAGTTTAGAGGCGGTAAAGGGGTCGCAACAATGATAGGAGTAAGTTTAGCGTTAAATCCACTTATTGCCTTAATAGCCATGGCAATTTGGGGGATTATTTTTCTTTTAGACAAGACCGCCTCTGTCTCATCTCTGGTAATTGCTTTACTCATGCCGGTATTATCGTTATTTTTAGATCCGAAATTATTTTATTTCTATTTACTTTTACTGTTAATAATTTTATTAACCCACCGGACAAACATCCTAAATTTGATAAAAGGTAAAGAAGAAAAAATCTTGTAATTATGTACGCTATATTATCACTGCTATTTTTAATATTGATTGTAATTGGGACATTTTTGACCCTACTTCTTTTTAAGTTTGATTTGAATGAGTTAAAAAAATCTGGCTTAGATAAAAAAATAATGATGTGGGTGCCGTTCGCACTGATTTTTCTGTTGATTTTATATTTAGGTACTACCGCAAGATTTATAATTTTTATCATTATTTTACTAATGGCATTTTACGAATTTTATAAAGTTATCATAAGTCAGCGGAGAACAAAAATTTTCTTATTCTTATATATTATTTTGTTTGCAATTTCTTTTGTTCATTTAGGGTTAATAAGATTGATTTATTCGCAAAGTTCAACTATTTTATTATTTTTGATTGTCAGTACAGTAATTTCAGATGTTTGTGGTTTCTTTTTTGGTAATTTTTTTGGATACCACAAGTTGCCTGAAATTTTTAATAAGAACAAAAGTTGGGAAGGGGTGTTGGGACAAATGGTTGGCGCGTTGATAGGTGTTTTGCTCATAAAATATTTTGTTGTTCATCAAGGAAATATTTTAATATTTTTGCCAATAGGTATAGGTAGCGCTATTGGCGATTTAATGAATAGTAGGGCAAAAAGAGTAGCGGAAATTAAAAATTGGAGCAATTTTATCCCAGGGCATGGTGGTTTTATTGACCGCTTTTGTAGTTTAGCCGGTAGCAGTGTATTTACCTTTTATTATATTTTGTTCTTTTTGCATTAAG
>CALRFZ010000033.1 GCA_943357015.1 Candidatus Staskawiczbacteria bacterium | reverse complement strand
CCCCTGCGCCAATCAAACTTATCAGTCGCCCGAAAAAGCGCCAAATTTCCTTCTTGGATTAAATCCAAAAAGTTAAGAGTGGGAGACCCAGCATATCCTCTAGCAATAAAAGTTACCAATCTTAAGTTAGATTTGACGACAATTTGTTTAGCCTCCATATCCCCAGCCTCAATCCGTTTAAATAAATCCACTTCTTCATTGGACTTTAGCAACGGAGTTTTTCCGACTTCTTGGAGGTAAATCGTTAAGAAGCCCGATTCTTCCTGCGTGAGCACATTACACCTCCTTTTAATTAGATGTCAAAGAACAACACAACTTGAGCATTATTTATATGATACTTTAAATCAAGTAATTATCAATTATTTACTTGTATATTCTTTAATAAGTGCCAAAAATTGTTTGCCAAATTGAGCTAGTTTTTGCTGGCCGACTCCGTGAATTTCTAGGAATTCATTTTGGGTTTTTGGTAAGTGTTTAGCCATTTGAATTAGAGCCTTATCACCAAAAACCACGTAAGGCGGAACATGCAGGCGTTTGGATTCTTCCATTCTTAAAGCCCGTAATTTTTCAAATAAAATTTTATCGTATGCATCGCCCTCTAAGGCAATATCAAGTGACGGTGGCTTAATAACAAAACTACTTATTGGCGGAACGCTTGACAATGGCTTTTTAATACACTGGTCGCAATTTAAACAGTTTTGATCGGTATATTCTTCGTTAAAATAATTTAATAAAAATTTTCGACGACAATAAGGCAAATCTCCGTAACGCAAAACTTGATTTAAATTTTCCTGCGCCCTTTCTCGCTCATCGTCATCGCGAATATTGCCAATAAAAAAATCCTGTTTAAATTTATCGGCATAAGAAAAAAACAACACGCATTCGGCTGGTAAACCATCACGACCCGCGCGTCCAGTTTCTTGGTAATAACCTTCAATAGATTTTGGCAGGCTATGGTGAATAACTAACCTGACATCTGGTTTATCAATACCCATTCCAAAAGCAATGGTGGCTACCATAATATTAACCCTATCTTTAATAAAATCTTCTTGGTTTTGCTGACGAGTTTTAGCATTTAACCCAGCGTGATAAGCAATGGCTAAAAATCCGTGGTCATTTAAATTATTGACCAAAGTTTCTGTGTCATTACGAGAAAAACAATAAATAATCACACTTTTATTTTTGTAATTATTTAGCAATGCCTTAATTGATCCGAGCGAATCTTTTTTGGGCATTACCTGATAACTTAAATTTGGCCGGTTAAAACTAGAAACAAAAAGCTGATAATTTTTTAAGCCAAGCTGTTTAATAATATCATCACGCACCATTTGAGTGGCGGTGGCCGTCAAGGCAATAATCGCAATATCTGGAAACTGCCGTTTTAGCATAGACAAATTGCGATAATCCGGCCGAAAATCATGCCCCCATTGAGAAATGCAATGCGCTTCGTCAATAGCAATCAAACTAATGCGCAAACTGTGCAAAAAATCCAAAAAACCTTCCACCCCTAGTCGTTCCGGAGCGATATACAACATTTTTAATGTTTTAGATCTAGCCTTTTCCATCACCGCCAGAATTTGTTTTGGTGTTTGGCTACTATTAATTAAATCGGCGTTAATTCCGTTGGCGCAAAGCGCATCAACCTGATCTTTCATCAAAGAAATTAGTGGAGAAATTACAATTGCCAAACCATCCTGCATTAAAGCTGGTAACTGAAAACAAAGCGACTTTCCACCACCCGTTGGCATAAGCACCACACAATCTTTTTTAGCCAAAACCTGAGCAATAATTTCTTTTTGCAATGGCCGAAATTTATCATAACCAAAATGTTTTTTCAATATCTGTTCCATAATCAGCATTGTACTATTTTTCCATAGAAAATAAAATCCAAAAACGACCCAAAAAGGTCGCCCAAAAAAACAATTTAACCAAATAACAATTACTTGGCGGAGGAGGTGGGACTCGAACCCACGAGACCCTTGCGAGTCACAGCTTTCCAAGCTGTTCTAATGGCCACTATAGGACTCCTCCAAATTCCAGATTAAACCTTAAACTGGAAAATCAATAAATAAAATAAGCCTGCAATTACAATTCGATAAACCCCAAAAGAGATAAACGAGTGATTTTTAATATAATTGATAAACCATTTAATCGCAAGTATGGCGACTAAAAAAGAGACGATAAATCCAACTGCCAGCAAGTAAAATTGATTGCCCGAAAAATTAGCACCAGATTTAAATAAATCGTAACCGCTAGCAACGGCCATTGTAGGAATTGCCAATAAAAAAGAAAATTCTACAATTGCTTCACGACTAATTCCCATAGCTAAACCCCCAATAATCGTAGCGCCACTGCGAGAAACCCCCGGAATAATTGCCAGTGACTGCCAAACCCCCGTCAAAAAAGATTGCTTGTAACCAATCTCTCTATACTCCAAAAACAGACGGCCGTCTGTTTTTGGAGCGGATTGTTTTTTATACCAAATTTCAAAAACAATAAAAACTATCCCACCTAAAAATAATGTCCATAGGACAATTACATCACTAGAAAGCAAAAACTGCTTTAAAATTTTATATAATAAAAATCCAATCACGGCTGTTGGCAAAAAGGCAATCATTATTTTTACAAAATTTTCCTGACTTGCCCATATTTTTTTCCAGTACAAAACTACGACCGACAAAATCGCCCCAAACTGAATAATAATTTCAAAACTTTTCAAAAAATCCGTATCTGCAATTCCCATTACCTTGCTTGCCAAAATCATATGACCAGTAGAAGAAATAGGCAAAAATTCAGTTACACCTTCTATAATTCCCAAAATAATAGCTTGTAAAATTGTCATATTTTTGCGTTTATTGAAGAAGCATAATTAAACCCATAAAAATAATTATTCATATTTTTATCGTCTAATCCATGTTCATTATCAAAATAAAAGTAATCAGCCAAAACTTCTCTCAAGCGACACAACTCTTTTAAATATTTTCTATTTTTAAAATCATCAATCGTCAAATCCAATAATTCTAGGCCTCTTTCAAAAGCTCCACGACTTACATCTTGATTTTTAGATCGCCAGTTAATTGCCCGGCCAATTTCGGCGCCAACATTTGCCATCTGATTAAAAAAAGGCAAATTTTGCCATTTTTCCTGTGAAAGTTGTGAATGTAGCATATTACCTTTGGATAAATTTATTAACTACTGAAATAGTTTTTTCCTGAGTTTGCAAATTTTCTACTCCCCAAGTCTTATTTCCTAACTTGTCCTTAGATTCATCATTGAATCAAATTCAATAAAATCATTACCCGTAATTTGTGGATAAAAATTTATTCAC
>CALRFZ010000032.1 GCA_943357015.1 Candidatus Staskawiczbacteria bacterium | reverse complement strand
ATTGTTTTTAAATTTTGAATTTACTATTTTAAATTAACAAAGTTATTATAGCCCTTCTTTCCTGAGTTGGTCAAGGGTTTTTCTTTGTTCTTTGGTAACTTTTTTGGGAGTATTTATGTGAAGTTGAACGTATAAATTTCCTCGTCCGTAACTACCAAAGTGCGGAATACCTTTGCCAGAAACTCGTAAAATTCGGCCGGATTCGGTTCCAGCTGGAATGGTTAATATGATGTTTTTATCCCCTAGAGTTGGAATTTCAGTTTCATCTCCCAATACCGCTTGAGAATAGCCTATGTATTTTTCAATATATAGATCATCCTCTTTTCTAGCAAAAACACTATGTTTTTTAACCAAAATTCGCGCGTATAAATCTCCTGCCTTGCCATTCTTTTTTCCGGCTTCTCCCATACCGTCTATTTTTATGACCTGATTTGTGTCTATGCCGGCAGGAATATTAATTTGAATTTCTTGTTGTCCTTTAGTTCTGCCCTCACCCTTACAAACATTACAGACTTTTTCTGGTTTAGTGCCCTCACCTTTGCATTCTGGACAGGTAGCAAATGTGGTATAACTGCCTAAAATTGTGCGCTTAACTTCTTGCACTTGACCTTGTCCGCGACACATTACGCATTCACTTATTTTGGTTCCCGGTTCAGCGCCCTTGCCGATGCACCGATGACAAGAAATTAGTTTTTCTAAATTAATTTTGCGTGAAGTTTCTTTTAATGTATCCTCTAGTGTAATTTCAATATCAACTTGAATGTCTTTACCTTTTTTTACATCCTTTTTGGCAGTTCGCCTGCCACCACCGCCTCCAAAGGAAAAAAAGTTTTCAAAAATATCGCCCAAGTCTTCTGCGTCAAATCCGCCTTGCGCTTGGTTTTGCCATGCCCAGTTAAAATCTCCCCCGCCCTGTCCGTTATTTTGACCTGCACCTTCAAAAACTCGGCCGTATTGGTCATATTGCTGGCGTTTTTCGGTGTTACTTAAAACCTGATAAGCTTCATTTATTTCCTTAAATTTAGCCGTATCTCCACCTTTATCTGGGTGATATTTGTGCGCCAGTTTATGAAACGCTTTTTTAATTTCATCTTGACTGGCAGATTTTGCCACCCCAAGGATTTCGTAGTAGTCCATATATTTGTATTGACATTATTGATTTATATGAGTATAATCTTTGTAGGTGAAAATCAAGTTTAATTCTTTTTAGGAGTTTTTGTATGCTTGCGATCATCGAAAACATTGGACCATCGGAATTGGGTCAAGCGGTGGAAAAATATCATAAGCGAATGATATTTATGTTGCTGAAATTGAGAAGAAAGGAGGTTAGGCATCCCAATAGCTTTCTAGTTGGGATCTACGTTGGCCATGCTAACGATAGCATTACTGTTCGTAGATCGGGTGAAAATCACCACCAAACCTTCTCTTCAGAAGAGGTGTTGGGAATTGAAATTCTGACAGAGGTGTAATTGGCTCTTTACCAGTTACACCAATAGCCCTGAGATTATATCAATACGGGCTTTTTCATTACTATTTTTGCAAGTCTTTTCATTAACACTATCAGTTTTAAATACTTTTTTCAACCACAGTGGCTTGCCTATGAGTATATTTTTTACAGAAACACCAATTTAGGTTTTTTCTTTAAACTCACCTTCTTCGGCTTTTGGTTCATCTTTTTTATCTTCTGGTTTTTGTTCCTGCCCTGCTGGTGGATTTTGCTTGTAAATTTCCGCGCCGATTTTTTGCATATGTTCTGATAAATCTTTAGTTTTGGCTTTTATGTCTTCAATATTATCGGTTTTTTGGGCTTCTTTTAAAGCTGTTAATTTATCTTCCGCGGTTTTTTTCATATCAGCATTTACTTTGTCGCCCCCATCTTTTAAGGTTTTTTCGGCGGTGTAAATCATAGCGTCAGCTAGGTTTTTTGCTTCAATGCTTTCTTGCTTTTTCTTATCTTCTACGGCGTGAAGCTCAGCATCTTTTTTCATTTTTTCCACCTCTTCTTTAGAAAGTCCAGCACTGCCTTCAATTTTAATGGATTGAGTTTTGTTAGTGGCCTTATCTTTGGCAGAAACATTTAAAATTCCATTGGCGTCAATATCAAAACTCACTTCAATTTGCGGAGTTCCGCGTGGAGCCGGCGGAATGCCATCAAGCATAAATCGACCAAGGGTTTTGTTGTCTTGCGCCATTGGGCGTTCCCCCTGCAAAACGTGAATTTCAACACTTGGTTGGCTGTCGGCGGCGGTAGAAAATACCTGAGTTTTGGCAGTTGGTACAGTGGTATTTTTACCAATTAAAACTGTAGATACTCCGCCCATAGTTTCAATTCCTAAACTTAATGGTGTAACATCAAGCAGTAAAACATCGCGCACATTGCCTTGCATAATTCCACCTTGAGTTGCCGCTCCAATTGCCACCACTTCGTCTGGGTTTACTTCTTTATTGGGTTCTTTGCCAAATAATTTACGAACTTCGTCGGTTATTTTTGGCATTCTGGTTTGTCCGCCCACCATAACAACTTCGTTAATTTGACTGGCTTCCAAATTAGCTTCTTTTAAAGTTTTTTTAACCAATTCAATGGATTTTTCAATGTAATCTGAAACCATATTTTCAAGCTGAGCTCGGGATAATTTTATCAATAAGTGTTTTGGGCCATCGGCGCCACTGGTAATAAATGGTAAATTGATTTCAGTTTCTTGAGAGCTTGATAATTCAATTTTAGCTTTTTCGCAAGCTTCTTTAATTCTTTGCAAGGCTAAATTATCTTTTTGTAAATCAATACCGTTATCTTTTTTAAATTCGGCAACTACCCATTCCATAATTCTTTGGTCAAAATCGTCTCCACCAAGGTGAGTATCTCCACCCGTGGCTTTAACTTCAACTGTGTCTGAGCCAACATCTAAAATAGAGATATCAAAGGTTCCGCCCCCAAAATCATACACCACAATTTTTTCGTCTTGCTTTTTATTTAATCCGTATGCCAAGGCTGCGGCAGTTGGTTCGTTAATTACGCGTTTGACATCAAAACCAGCAATTTCTCCGGCAATCTTGGTGGCTTTGCGCTGACTATCATCAAAGTAAGCTGGCACGGTAATAATGGCTTGGGTTACAGGTTCGCCCAGTTTAGCTTCGGCGTCCGCTTTTAGTTTTTGTAAAATCATAGCAGAAATTTCGGCTGGATTGAGCCACTTGTCTCCCATTTTTACATCTACACCACCATCGGCCGATTCTTTAATTTCATAGGGTAAATTTTTGCGATCTTTTTGCACTTCGGCATCGTTAAATTTTCTGCCAATTAACCTTTTGACTGAAAATATAGTGTTGGTAGGATTGGTGACTGATTGACGTTTGGCCAAAACTCCCACCACTCTTTCC
>CALRFZ010000031.1 GCA_943357015.1 Candidatus Staskawiczbacteria bacterium | reverse complement strand
TTCTATTTCTAATAACCTATCATATTTGGCAATTCTTACATCCTTAGTATATGCGCCAGATTTAATAAAGTCGGCGCCAACTCCAACTGCTAAATCTGCAATAAAATTATCCATCGTCTCACCGCTTCGGTGACTGACCATAATGCGCCAACCATAACTTTGCGCCAATTTTACCGCGTCAATAGTTTCAGAAACCGTGCCAATTTGATTTAATTTAATAATAATTCCATTACAAGCCTTTTTACTTTCCGCTTCCTTAATTTTTTTAATGTTAGTGGTAGTTAAATCGTCGCCAATAATTATTGTATTTGGCAAAGTCTTTTTAATTTGCTCAAATCCATTCCAATCTTCTTCTGAAAACGGATCTTCAATTGATATAATGGGAAATCGCGCCACTAAATCCGCGTAAAATTCCACCATTTCGCTTCTATTTAACTGTTTTCCGGTCTGCGGTTCGTACTTACCACCGCGATAATATTCCGACGCTGCACAATCAAGCGCAATTTTAACATCATTATTATCGCCAATAGCGCTTTTAATTAAAAATAAGGCTTGATCTGCCGTAGAAATTTCTGGCGCGTAACCACCTTCATCCCCCATTTCTGGCACACCACCCTTGGTTTCTTTTAATAATTCAGTCAATTTATTAAATACAAGGCTTCCTAAAATTAAATTTTCCCGAAAAGTTTTTTTCATTGGCACAACCATAAATTCCTGAATTTCCAAGTCATTTTTGGCGTGAGCTCCTCCGTTTATAATATTAAAACTTGGCAATGGAATCCTAAAATTCGAAATTCGAAATTCGAAATTCGAAATTTCACTAATGTGCTGATATAAAGGAATTTTTTTTGCCTTGGCACCGGCGCGACAAATGGCCATAGATACTGGCAAAATAGCATTGGCGCCTAATTTTGATTTATTGGGAGTACCATCAAGTGCCAACATTAAATCATCTAATTGTTTTTGATTTGTTGGGTCTTTACCAATTAACTTTGGCGCAATAATGTCATTAACATTAGCTATTGCTGTTTGAACTCCTTTGCCATCTGCGTCGCGCAATTCCAGCGCTTCGTTAATTCCCGTAGAGGCTCCCGACGGACATGAAGCCACAAATTGACCATCTTTGGTAATTAAATGAACTTCAACCGTAGGTTTTCCGCGCGAATCTTTAATTTCTTTAGCAATAATTTCCTGAATTTTACTCATATAACTACTAGTGAGCAGTTTGTATTTGGTAGTGAGTAGATTTTAAATGTAAGTTCTACAAACTACTCACTAACAACTACAAACTAGCCTTATTTCTCTTAATATACTGATATGCTGAAAGTGCCGCCAAAGCGCCTTGTCCAGAAGCCATAACAATTTGCTTGTACCTTGAAACATTACAATCCCCAGCTGAAAATAATCCTAGGGTTTTGGTTTCTAAGGTTTCGGCGCTGGTGATTATTTCTTGCTTGTCGTTTAATTCTACCAAATCTCCCAAAAATGCGGTTGCGGGACTGTAGCCGATTTCCACAAACACGCCAGCAACATCTAGTTTTACTTCTTTTTCAGAAACTCTATCTTGGTAAAAAATTGCATTGACAAACACTTTACCCTCAATGCGCAAAACCTTAGCATTTGTAATAACTTTTATATTTTTATTATGCGCTACCAACTCTTGGTTTTCGGCATCGGCGTTAACTTTGTCGCCATATTCTAAAATTGTCACGCTTTTTACATAATTAGACAAAAATAAGGCCGACTCAAAACCGTTATTGCCACCACCAATTACCGCCACGGCCTTATTTTTAAACACCGGACCGTCGCACAATGAACAGTAACTTACACCTTTACCAGAAAACTCTCCTTCGCCCGGCACATTAATTAATTTTGATTTGGCGCCAGATGTGGCAATAACCGCCACAGATTCAAAAACTTTTCCAGATTTTGTAGTGACAAAAAAATGCCCATCTTTCTTAATACTCATCACCTCTTCTATACTCACTTCTAATTCATTGGCTAATAGTTGTTTTTTGTATAAATCAACCAAATCTGGCCCAGAAATTTTTTCAAATCCCGGATAATTTTCTATATCAACTGCTTTTTTGGCCACTTGTCCGCCAAGATCTTTTGATAAGATTAAAATATTTAATTTTTGACGCGAAGCGTAGATGCCCGCCGATACTCCCGCTGGCCCCGCGCCGATTATGATAAGATCGTACATAAAGTTAATTTAAAATGATAAATTTAAAATTTAAAAACAATGATCAATTTCAATGTTTTTAAATTAGTGCTTTTGAATTGTTTTTGAATTTGTTATTTTAAATTTTAAATTTGAGTAACCACATTAACAGTTTTTCCTCCCATAAATCCCTCTATATTCTCAACCGTAGTCTGCAAAATCCGTTCAATAGCTTCTTTAGAATTAAAAGCGTTATGAGGAGTAATAATGACATTTTTGCGATCCATTAAAATATGGTTTTGTAACATCGTTTTAATATTGCAGGTTTCCGAAAAATCTTTTGATAAAAGGCTAGTTTCTTCTTTAATATTGCATTCTTCTTCTAGCACATCCAAACCCGCGCCAGCAATAATTCCCTTGCCCAAAGCGTCTACTAGGGCTGAAGTTTCAATTATTCCTCCCCGAGCGGTATTAATTAAATAAGCGCCCGGTTTAATAAGATTAATATTTTTAGCATTGATTAAATGGTGGGTTTTTTCATTGTAGGGCACATGTAAAGTAATTATATCGGATTGCTGTAAAATTTGATCAAGGTTAGCATAAGAAAAACCTAGTTTTTTTGCCAATGACTGATTTTCAAACGCATCGCAAGCTAAAACCTTCATTTCAAAACCTTGCGCAATTCTAGCCACGTGCTGACCAATATGACCCATACCAATAATACCAAGAGTTTTATTTTTTAAATCAAACCCCATCAGTCCCGCCACTGCAAAACCTTCTTGTTTTACTTGTCCCACTGATTGGTAGATTTTGCGCGATAAATCTAAAATTAAAGCAAAGGTGTGTTCGGCCACAGTGTTTTCGCCATAAAAAGGCACATTCGAAACTACAATATTTTTTTGCTGGCAGGCGTCAAGATTAATGTGATCAAAACCAGTAGACCGAGTGGCAATCATTTTTATACTACCAAGTTCTGCCACTAAATTTTTATCAATTTGAGAATTAATAAAAACGGAAACAATATCACAGTTTTTAACTAACTCAATATTTTGCAAAGAAAGCGGATCTGCATAAAAACAGACATCCAAATTCTTAAGTTGGTTTTGCAAATAATCTTTTTCCCAATTTTCAATTTCAAAAAATGCGACTTTCATTAATATTATATTACATCAGATATTTATAAATTAAAAGTCGCGCGCTAAAAAATATTTAATGCAATATTGAAATATTTATTAAAAATGGTAATATCAATTAAATTAGAAATTATTTTTGCGGGATCGTCTAATGGTAGGACTTGGGTCTTTGGAACCCACTATCTAGGTTCGAATCCTAGTCCCGCAGCA
>CALRFZ010000030.1 GCA_943357015.1 Candidatus Staskawiczbacteria bacterium | reverse complement strand
CAGGCGTGGGATATTGTTAATTCTTTTGATTATGAAAAAGAGTTGGCAAAATTGCCAGTTGATTCCGGTAATCAAGGTATGATTACAACTTACGGGTCAGAAATTCCTAATTTAACTCAAGACGGGCAAATTTCGGTGGCACAAGTTAATGGTTACCCTTATATTTATTTTCAAGCCAACGGTAAAACTCAGCATATTTTGGGCGCCAGTTCCTTTGAAATTTCCGCTCACGAAACCACTGATGCGCTATCAGGAGAAAAAATGCAAGTGGGGGATTTTGTTATTGGTATGATTGACCAAAACTTAAATAATGGCGCCACCCCAAATGATAGCTCTATGCACGGAATTTGGGTTAAGTGGTCAAGCGTTAAAGCTCAATTAATAGAAGAAATTAAAGCCTCAGGTGGTATTGCTCCTGTGGGTGGTTTTGCATCTGGCGCTATTAGTGGTGTAGACCAAACCAGTTTTGTTGATAAGGTTAAAAATGTTTTACTTAGCATAGGTATTACTATTAAAGATGGCGTGGTAAATATGGTCAGCTTGGCTGTTGAAAACTTTAGCGCTAAAACCGCCAGAATTGAAAGGCTGGAAATGGTAGATAAAGCCACAGGGGATATTTATTGCACTTGGATTGAAAACGGTGAAAATAAAAAAGAAAAAGGCAGTTGTGATAGCTTGATAAATCCAGTATCGCCCGTAGCGCCTAGTCATAATGACCCAGTACCTAATAATCCGGCGCCAGAACCATCGCAACCAGAAGTTTTGCCACCGCAAACTAATGGGCAGTCGGTGCCTGTGCAAGTCCCAGCTCCAGCTAGTGAAACTCCAGCACAAACTCCAGATCAGCCTCAAGTTAGTGAAAATCCATCCAGCGTAACTCCTAATGAAGTTCCTGCTCAGGTCCCTGTGCCGGTAGAGTCGCCAGCTCCAGCTCAACCAGTAGTTGATGTGCCGTCACCAACAACAGAAATTGCGCCAGTGCCAGATAAGCCAGCCAATCCCTAAAATTATTCTGTAATTTGTAGCAGTTAAAAGGCGATAATTTAAGGAAGAATATCGCTTTTTGCTTATCCACAGATTTTAAGTTTATTTATATTCTAAATTCATGCTAGAATTAAGAAGCTAATTTGAAATTTACAATTTGAAATTTGAAATCAATTTGAAATATTTTAATATTTAAGTAATTAAATGTTGATTTCAAATTGTAAATTTCAAATTTCAAATTAGACTTATGCCCAAAGAAATACTTATCAAAGAACCATCGTTTATGATTGATATTTGCGACCGTATTACTAAAACCGCCATTTACGCCTTAGCGGTTTTAATTCCTATTTTTTTCTTGCCATTTACAGCTGATGTTTTAGACTTTAATAAACAAACTTTGTTAGTGTTTTTGGTCTTTATTGCCTTTTTTTCCTGGATTTTACAAAGTTTAATTTCGGGAGTTTTTAAAATTAGTGTAAATAGGGTTAATTTTGCTGTCGGGGCAGTATTTTTATCTTATTTGGCTTCAACTATTTTTTCTATTTCTCGATATGGCAGTTTTTGGGGGTTTGCGCAGGTTACATCTTCAAGCTTACTGTCAGTGATTTGTTTTGGGCTGTTATATTTTTTGGTCAGCAATACTTTTTTGCAAGAAGAAATTTTTAACGCTTTTAAATTTTTAGGTATTTCTGTACTTGCAGTTTCTTTATTTGGAATTTTGCAAATGCTTGGTTTGCACTGGGCTTATTTTGACTTTACCCGCAATAATAATTTTAACACCATTGGTTCTACGGTAAGTTTAGGTTTTTTTATCACTCTAATGTTGCCTTTTTTTATTATTTTTTCCATTTTTTCTGAGGGTTGGGTGAAAAAGGTATTTATTGCCAACATTTTTTTATCCTTTATTCTTTTGATTTTTATTAATTATTATTTGCTATGGGTTTTAACTTTAATTGGCACAGGCTTAATAATAATTTTTTGGTTTATTAAAAGGGATGTTTTTGATGGTCGCTGGATGTTTTTGCCAATGTTTTTTTTAATTATTTCGCTATTTTTTATTATTTTTAACCCTCAAATTAGTTGGTTGCCCAAAAGAGCTTTAGAGGTATCTTTGTCGCAAAAAGCAAACTTAGATATTGACCTTTTAACATTAAAATCCGATCCAATACTTGGGTCTGGCCCAGGGACATTTTTGTATGACTTTACTAAGTATAAAACTGAGGAATTAAACAAAACAGCTTTTTGGAATGTTAATTTTAATGTTGGGGCCTCTAAATTTTTAACTGAAGTGGCAACCACTGGTTTACTGGGACTAATAGCTTTAGTGGCGCTGATGATTTTACCAATTTTTTATGTCATTAAGTGGTTGGCGCAGGATAGTTTTAAATCTGGAACAGAAAAAATATCGCTTATTTTTGGTTTATTGATAGTTTTGACTTTAGAGACTTTGGGTTATTTTTTGTTTAATTCTAATTTAACTTTAGATTTTATTTATTTTTTCTCTATTGCATCTTTAATAGCGTTAATTTCCAAAAACCAAAAAACCTATATTCTTAAATCATCGTCTTATTTAACTTTAGTTATTACTTTTGCTTTTACTTTGGTGTTTATTTTTGGATTAGGGTTTTTAATGATGGACGGTCAGCGTTATTATGCTAATGTAAAGTACTATCAAGCCTTAAGAGCTTTTGATCGTGGTCAAAAAGATGTGGCAATTAACAATTTAAAAATTGCCATTAGTAATAATGCTAATTCTGACATATACTTAAATAACTTAGCTTTGTTTTCTCTGTCAAAATCTCAGGATGATATTGCTAAATTTAATAACAAGCCTGCTTCTGATGAGGATAAAAAAGCTATTAGCGCTTTAATTTCTGATTCTTTAACCGCTATTAATGTGGCTACTAATATTAATCCTAAAAATGTTGATAATTGGGTAACTCGCGGTTATGTGTGCCAAAATTTAATTGGGGTGATTGACGGCTCGGTTGATTGTGCCTTAAATTCTTATGATAAGGCAATTGAGCTTAACCAAAACAATCCGTATTTATTTTTCCAAAAAGGTAATATTTATGTAGCTCAAGCTAATAATTTGACACAAAACCAAAGCAAAAGCGATATTTTATCTAAGGCCAATGAACAATTTAATAAGGCAATTGCTTTGAAAAAAGATTATTCTCTAGTTTATTTTCAAATGGCTTTAGTGGCAAAATTACAGCAAAATACTAATTTGGAAATGACTTATTTGCAAAGCGCTACTTTGTATTCTGCCAACGATGCTGGTTTGGCGCTTCAAATTGGATTGGCTTATTACCAAGAAAATAATTTTGAAATGGCAAAATTGGAATTTAAGAGAGCGTTATCTTTAGCGCCAGATTATGCCAATGCTTTGTATTACTTGGGCTTAACCTACGACCAGCAAGGTCAAAAAGATAATGCTTTAAGTCAATTTACTAAACTTTTAATGCTCAATCCCGATAATAAAAATGTGCAAAAAATAGTTGATAATCTAAAATCAGGCCGATCCGCCTTAGATGGCATAGTAAAACAATCACCTGCCCCAATCCCACCTGCCACTGACCCAGATACCACCGTCAAAAAAAAGCCAATTAA
>CALRFZ010000029.1:1602-4449 GCA_943357015.1 Candidatus Staskawiczbacteria bacterium | reverse complement strand
CAAGATTATTTGTGGTTACAGTATTTAGCACACTATGCTTCAGAAAAGCATGTTAGATTAACACCTCAAACAAAAACGGAAACGAAAAGAGTAACTGTTTCTCGTGGTGGCGGGTCGGTTTCGTGGGGGTCAGGCGTAACTTTCGGAGGAGGTGTTAGTGTAATGGGAGTTCCTATTGATCCAGCAACACAAATGCCAGTTCCAAATAATATTGCCGAAACGAAGGTTGAAAATTGGATATCGTTTTTGTTTGAAGGTAGTAATGTTAATGTTCTCTGGTTGTGCAAGAAGTCAGTAGAAGATGGTGAAGTGATTGTAAAAAAGATTTTAGAATATTTATAAGAATCCCGCCCGAATTTCGCCAAAACAAAAAGAGGAGCAAGCGGAGGATTCCTCCCCAGACCACCCCTCCTCCGCTTGCAACATCCGAATTCAGAAAAAAGGAATCAGCCGAAGTTTTGCGGAATCCTTTCCACAGAGAATTGTTTCCGCAAAACTTCGTCCGCATTGTTTCAGATTTCCTCGTCGAGATTGCTTTCAAAAAATGTTCGAACTTCGTTCAAAAAACACCGCAAATTTTCGAAAAGGGTTTCTGAATGCAAAATGCGGTCGGTGCGAAACATTGGCTTTGGTAATCAAACTAAAACCACACTACGGTAAGACACATACTAATTTTATAAAACAGAATGGTAAACAATCAAAGGAAGAACAGATAACTGGAATGCAAAAGCGGATGGACGAAAACAAGACTCGCTTTGAGGAAAATAAATAATATAATTAATTGGCTAAGAAAATATTTATGAAAGAATTCAAAGCTTTTTTATTGAGAGGGAATGTTGTTGACTTGGCGGTCGGTGTCGTAATTGGTGCGGCTTTTGGTTCAGTGGTTACAGCGCTCGTATCGGATTTACTTACTCCGCTAATTGCGGCAATAGCAAAAATTCCAGATTTTTCTGGGCTTGCCTTTACAATCAATGACAGCAAGTTTATGATCGGGCATTTCATTAACACTCTCATATCTTTTTTTCTGGTTGCGGGGGCTATTTTTTTCTTTGTAGTCAAACCAATGAACGTACTTACTGCTCGAGCTCGCAAAGAACCGCCAATGGATCCGACCATAAAAAAATGTAAAGAATGCTTGAGTGAAATACCACTTGAAGCGAAACGATGCGCTCATTGTTCACAAATTGTTGCGTAAAATAAAGATACTAATAAAAACCATACAAGCGGTTTTTGTTTTGACAGGTTTTTACACTTGAATTATTTTTTATCCACTCACTATTTGTGGCAATAAATTGGTATAATGCTGGCATAGCGAATAATTATTAAAAATAAAATTATGCCAAATAAGGTTTTTTCTGGGGCGATTGTGGGACTAGATGCTAAACTAGTGGAAGTGGAAATAGATTTATCGCAGGGGTTAAAATCTTTCACCATTGTGGGCTTGCCAGATAAAACCGTGGAAGAATCTAAAGAACGCATTGAGTCGGCCGTTAAAAGTTCTAAATTATTATCTCCCGGACAAAGAACGTTTAAAATTTTAGTTAATTTAGCACCAGCGGACTTAAAAAAAGAAGGTTCGCTTTACGACTTGCCAATTGCCTTGGCTTTTTTAATTGCCTCAAAACAAACTAGCTTTAACCCACAACAAAAACTATTTTTAGGTGAATTATCATTGGATGGAAAACTGCGTCCAGTTAAAGGCGCTTTATCGTTTGCCATACTGGCCCAAAAACAAGGCTTTACCGAAATTATTTTACCAATTCAAAACGCCAAAGAAGCTAGTTTAATTAAAAATCTTAAAGTTATTGGCGTAAAAGATTTAACCCAAACTTTAGCCTATTTAGAAAATAGAATAAAAATTGACTCACACACCAATCTACAAACTACCAACTACTCACTACAAACTAACACCGTAGACATTAGCTGGGTAAAAGGGCAAGAATATGCCAAGCGAGCCTTAGAAATTACCGCGGGCGGGGCGCATAATTTGTTTTTTTCTGGACCTCCCGGTGGAGGTAAAAGTTTACTGGCTAAAGCCCTGCCTTCAATTTTACCAGATTTGCAGTTTGAAGAATCATTGGAATTAACCAAAATTTATAGCGTTGCGGGATTATTAAAAGAAAACCAAAACATCATTTCCCAGCGACCATTTAGATCTCCTCACCACATTGCTTCAGAGGCCTCGCTACTTGGCGGTGGCACACCGTTAAGACCCGGAGAAATTACCTTGGCTCACAGAGGAGTTTTGTTTTTAGATGAATTTCCAGAATTTCATCGCGATGTTTTGGAAAGTTTACGCCAACCTATAGAAGAAGGCAAAATTACCATTTCTCGCGCTAAAAATACTTTTACTTTTCCCTGCCGATTTATGTTAGTTGGCGCTTCAAACCCTTGCCCGTGCGGTTTTTTAAATAGCCCAGAAAAACCTTGTATTTGTTCACCTTCGCAAATTGCTATGTATCGGCGAAAATTATCTGGCCCGTTAATGGACAGAATTGATATTTTTATTGAACTACCTGCCGTAAAATACGAAAAGCTAGCCGACACCTCGCTTGGCAATGAAAGTCAGGCTATCAAAGAAAAAATTGAAAAAGTAAGACTATTGCAACAAAATCGTTTTACAAATGACGGCATTTTAACCAATTCTGAAATGCAAATTCCGCAAATTAAAAAATACTGCCAAACTGACTTGGCATCGCAAGAATTACTAAAAAAATTTGTTGATTCGGGAAAATTATCTGCTAGGGGATACCACCGAATTTTAAAAGTCGCCCGAACCATCGCCGATTTAGCCAACATAGAAAACATTAAGCACGACCATATTGCCGAAGCGCTGATGTATAG
>CALRFZ010000029.1:0-1502 GCA_943357015.1 Candidatus Staskawiczbacteria bacterium | reverse complement strand
ATCACCGATCCCACTGGGTATTTGGCTAGCGGATTTTGGGCGCCGATTACTTCAAAATGGATATGGCAACCTGTGGCTTGCCCAGTTCTGCCCATTAAACCAATTCTATCGCCAGTATCAACCCTATCGCCAGACTTTACAAAAAGACTAGATAAGTGACCATAATAAGTCACCGTGCCATTAGAGTGCAAAATTGTAATGTAATTACCCATTCCGTTATTCCACTTACCATTAGATACAGCTCTTTGCACCACACCCGAAGCCGAAGCGTAAATAGAAGTTCCGCACTTGTTGGCCAAATCGATGGCGTTATAATAATGTAAACGCTGACTAATATAACCTTCAGCTGGGAAAATAAAGAAGTTATCTGCCAAAGGAACTTGAATATTAACGGCTGGCAAGGGTTTGGCAGGCATCACGCCGTCAGGAATAATTAAATTATCTCCAATAAAAATATCGCCCTCGTTGGCAAGGTTGTTAAAAGCTACAATATCATCTACATTAGCTTTATAAGTTTTACTTATTTGCCCAATTGTATCGCCGTTTTTAACAATATGAGAAACTCCTGACACTGGTAAAATTACTAAGCTTTGACCTTCTTTTAAACTGGAATTTTTAGTTAAATTATTAGCCCAAAGCAAGGTATTTACTGAAATATCAAATTGCTTGGCAACCGAATCAACGGTGTCGCCAGATAAAACCACATAATCTATTACATCTTTACGAGTTTCCTGAGAACTACCAAATATATCACCTAAAATTTGAGTGGTTAAAACATTAGGAGTAGAAACCGCGCCAATTGAGTTATCTTCTATAATTTTTAAATCTGGGGTTTCCAGCGCCAGCTCTTTATTATTCTGACTAAAAAACAAACTGCCACCAGATAAATTTGAAGGATTTTTAAAAAAGGAATTGAAAAACGCCGTATCAGTGTTTTTAACTGCATCAAGTCCGGCTAAACTGCTAGACGAAAAAAACAGCAAACCAAATAATGAAAGAGATGTAACGCCAAAATAAAAAACCGGGTTTTTGTGAAAGCCCTTTACGGATTTAAATTTAGTGTATTGTAATTTTTTACGGAAAAATGTAAACAAATTAATACTGTACTGTAAATTATAAAATAGATATTTGAGCAGAATTTTGACATTTTTTCTCCAAATTTCAGAGAAAATCTCGCAAAACCATTTCACCCTTTACAGTACCCTAATCTTACCATTTTTAAGCCTTAAGTCAATCGGTTATCCACAGCCCTGATTTTATGATATGATCATAAAATCAGGGAAATAAAAAACATAAATTCAAAATTACAAGCTCCAAATAAATCTAAAATCTCAATTTCAAAATCCAAAACACGCTTTTGAATTTATAATTTTGGTTATTGTGATTTATTTGGGATTTGTAATTTTGAATTTGGAATTTAGCTATTATGAACTTAACTTCTCCCAAAACAATTAAAGAACTGCTGGCAAAACATCAGGCCAAACCCTCAAAATTTATGGGGC
>CALRFZ010000028.1 GCA_943357015.1 Candidatus Staskawiczbacteria bacterium | reverse complement strand
GAACGATTACATCTTGGAATTAATTATTTAACACCGCTAGCGGTGGTCAGAAGCTCCTGATTGTATTTCGGGGTTTAGAAATTTACTAACTTTAAATGACAATATTTTTTGTGCATCTTGTATCGTGGCGCGAAGGCAAATAAACAGGAAAAAAAGTTTCTTTGTGATTTTTGGCAATTGCACCTTTTTAACATTATTTCTCTACGCTGATTTTTTAAATTTAAAATCGCCTCGGCCAAAGTAAAGCATTTTTCTGTTTTTTGATAATTAGAAACATTGGTTAACCAAACAGCATTCATATTTTTATTGTAACAAAAATGGCGTCCACGATACAAAGCATCGGGACGCCTTTCTTTACTAATTAAATCAACTACTGCGATCTTTGCGCAATATATTGACTTCTTGCTATTTGAGCAAGAATTACCTTTTTGGGACCACCGGCCCAAGTCCGGAATCTTTCAGGCAAATCCGGCAAATCCACTTCTGTAACTGATCCGCCAAATTCTTTGACCTTTTGACTTAACTTTTGCACCAAAGAATTCACGCCAGTACTGGAAATTCTCCGGTTAAACCCTTTATCTCCTCCTTTTTTAGAATTGGTTGCATCAGCTTCACCATTGGGATGGTTAATCACAGGCTTGGCCACCACAAAGTGAACGCCAAGCTCCATGAGATGGTTGGCTATTGTTTCATATTCTGTTTGCTTTTGCTGACGAGCCATAAACCGATAGCAAACTTGTCGACCCCCAGAATACTTTTTCTGAGAGCCAAACATCAGGCGACGCCACTTGCAACTCCCTTTTTTAACCCACGGCAAGTTTGCCCTTTCTTCAATATCGCCAATGATGGGCAACCAGTGTGTGTGAGGCAACGGTAAGCGCAAAAAACCGTTTTTCTCGGCATTATTCAGGGCAAACCCAAGATAGTTTGACCCAATAACTAGCGCTACGGTATTAAGCTCAGTTAACGGCTGTTTTTCGGGCATCGGCAATTCAAAATTGACCGAAATACGCCAGACACCAGACTTTTGCAAGTCTGACTCTTTTTTGTCGGGGTTGCGCGCTGACCTACGACTTAAGGTAAAACTCTTTACCTTTGCGTCTTGCCTTAGCATCATCTGCAACGGCTTATTACTCGGGTTATCAAGTCCCGGCAGTTCAAAAACCAGACTAGATTTACGATCCCCAAGACTTATTCGGATGCCTTTCCGATCTTTAGTAATACTACACCCCGGCTCACACCGAAGCATATAAAACCTGCCGACTTCCTGCGCCCTAGGCGGATTAGACTTATAGTCACCTTCCGCCAAATGACTACGCCACGAATCCAATGCTCCGTGACAATTTTTAATAGCACCCCTTCGCAAGCCAGCAGAAATGCTGACATACGGAGCAGTACACCCAATTGCCTCCAAATTTGCTTGGGCGTAAAAGTAGTTATGGCGAATCACTGTAAACCTATTTTCCGAAAGTAGGTTTAATATTTCGTCAACATAGGCACGATGCTCAATGACCAGATCTTGATCATACCCTCGCGATAACCACTCTTCGTCTTCAATATCGTGATTGTCCTTATCCCACAAATCCCCCATTCCCGCCAACTTAGCCTTTTGCTTTAAGGCTTTGCCACGCATCTTAACATCCTTGCCAAGCTCTTTGATGACTTGATCACCTTTAAGAGTTTGTTCCAATACTTCATTGAAAAGTGGCACAAGGCAATCACTGATGTGAGTTGCAAGACGAATATTGTCTTCCCCAAACTCCTCATCGGTGAGATTGAAGCAATATGTCAGCAACCACTGTTCTTTGCTGTTTTTCATAAACAGACCCCTTAAAAAAGGTTAATTGTTGTCAAAGTACCAGAAAACACCTATTATCATATATCAATTAACTAAATATGTCAAGTATTGCCAGATGGCAAACATTGCATAAGTATCTAAACCACAATAGATTTTTAAGTTTTTGATAATCGCTTCTTTTTCTTCTGGACTTATGTGTTCTTGATTCATTTCGTTCCACTTTTGACTGGCTGAGCCACCTTCTTTAATTTCTAAATCTTGATAAGAAAGTTCTGGCACTAAAACCGGTAAAATATTTTTAATCGAAATTTTACCTTTAAAATCTTTATGCACATAAAACTGTTTACCAAAAATATCCATTAAGTCGTATACTCTAGCATTGGTTTTTTCAATAAATAATTTAAAATCCGGCAAACGCTCCGCCAATTCGTCATTAATTTTACATTCAAATTTTTTATTCCAAACAATAATCGTGCCATTATCACCCACATCTTTTTGCAATGATTTTACAAAATCTAAACTTGGATCCAGTTTTTCTGAATATAAAAATTCAAAATGGCGAGGCGTAGTTTTTGGCCCATCTAAAATATATAAAGAATACTGAAAAGGGATTTGCTGGTAAGGCGAAAATCCGTCAAATCTGGGAATGGCGCAAGGGAAAGTTTCATAATCCAAAAAATATAAAGGAAATATTAACTCACCCAATTCTTTGGCAATACTTAATTTATCCTGTAAAATTTTATCTTGCACGTGAGCGATAATCTGATTTTTTTGCGGACTGGAAAGCTTATTAAAAGCATCTTCTGGCACATCGGCCAATTCAAAAATTCCCACATCAATTAAATCTTGCAATTTGGCCTTGCTAGCTCCAATGCGCGAAATATCGTGCACGCCGTATACTGGCACTTTTGGGTTAGAATAAGCAAAAGTACTGCAATGATTTGACCGACCCTTATAAACACAATCACAATGACCACTTGGTTCTTGAATTTGCTGTAAATATTTTAATGCAAAGTCCATTTCTTGACCTACCGTCCAAACCATTTCACGGACAATTTCTGTCACATCTTCAATATGGAAAAGTTGATGAATATTAATTTGACCCTGACGCACATAATCAGAATTTAAGTGAATAACGCTGGCTTTTTTAATTTTAATCCCGCCTTCGCTATAAGCTATGGCGTGACTAGACCCGACATTATTAGAGCTTTGGCGTGGCAAAGCAAATTTTTCTAATAAATTTATCTGGAAAGCCAAATCGTGATAATGGGTTTTTTTATCGACATCGGTGGTAGATTTTACTTCATAAATATTATATGTCCCATCACTGTTTAATTCCAAAATGTCCACCGCCGCCAAAAAACCATCTTTGACAAAAATCGGCTGAAAGATGATTTCACACTTATCAGCAATTAAATTTTTAGTAGTTTCTTGCGCCTCAGCGTCTCTGCCTTGCACCAAAAAGCCTTTGGGGAATAACTTGCGCGCCTCTAGCTCAACGTCGTTTCCGGTTTCAATAATCTGCTTTTCAAATTCCGAAAGCTCTGCCACGCCATAAATTTCGGGTCGATTGATTTTTAGCCAAACATTTTTTTGACATTCCCGCCACAAAATATAATCAGTTTTTGTCAGGATAATTGACATAGGTTTAATTTTAAATTTTAAATTTGAAATTTACAATTTGAAATCAATTTGAAATAATTAAATTATAAATTTAATCTACTAAAAATACACTTTAAGTTAAGATACCCTGCCACAAAAAAAATCGCAAGCTTGTTACTCACCCCATCACCCACAAATTTAAAAATACCCAAATACTTTTAGATTTCGCAAGTTTGATGTAAAAAAAGAACCCCTTGTGTGTCAACGCGCACTAGGGGTTTAATGGTTATTTTATTTGGCCAATGTGACGGCCGATTCAACAGAGTTACTGTTTATGGTCGATTTATTAATCGACAGTTCTAAATTGGGTAAACAGACCTCGGTGCCCGTTTTAGAAAACAGTATTGGCACCAAGACCTTGGTAACTGCGGGGTGTCCCGCCAGACCAAAATAGTGATGCGCAGGAATTGACAACTTACGCAAAAATTTGACAAAACTTAACCGCTTTTTGTCAAACCACGACAAATTTTTGTCGGCAATCAATTCTTCTTCCCCTACCACAAACTGCCACTGACTCGCTGGCACGGGAAGCTTGTCTTGCTGATACAAGTTATTGATTTCTTGCGCAATATCAATGTACTGCGTTTCACGGAACCCATAGTGCAAAACAATTGACCAGACATTACTGCCAAAGTCAAACACTTGGGCCTTATCCACATTCTCACCAAGTCTAGCAACATCAGGATTAATGTGCGTGTGCACAAAAAGAATCCTGTTAGGCAGTGCCCCCCACTGCTGGATAAATGCCAACAACGAAGATGGCAAAAAATCAGTTAGCGTAGTAATCGGCCGACTGACCAAATATGCGCCATTGCGATCAAATTCCGTTTTAGACTGTTTGCCCCTAACTAGCTGGGCGGCAAATAGCAGTCGCTCCTGAAGCGCCAGCTTAAGATCCATCATTTGATCTTTAATAGCAATAAGCCACGAAACATCCTTGTCGCGACAAAAAATGCTCATTGCCTGACCAATGCTTTTTTCACCCCACTGCCAAGTTGTCATAAGGGCAAAAACGAAAATTCCAATGGTAAAGGGATAATATCCCCCTTGGAAAAACTTAAAGCCATTGGCGATCAAAAAGGCTAACTCAATGATGGCAAATGGGACAAAAACTGCCAAAGATTTTGGCCAGCTCCAATTCCACAAAAGCCGTGCTACTTTCTCAAGTGCATAACAGGTAATTAACATCAGCGAAGCTACCGCCAAACCATAGGCTGAACCTAGGTTTTTGGTGTTTTGAAAGATCAATACAATGGCAACGCAGGCCAAGTATAAAATCTTATTAGTAGCTGGTTGATAAATTTGACCTTTATGGTGATCGGAAGTACAAAGTGTTTCCACTCTACACATAAGCTTCATTGCCATTGCCATAGCAACTAAGCTAAAAAGTCCAGTGATTAAAGCTTGAGAAGCAATAATCGCAGAATTTGTACCCAAAATAATCATTGCGCACAAACCCACATCGCCAATTAACCATTTAATGGAGCTGTAAAACACGTTACCCTCAATAACCTTATGGCCACTAATAATAAACGCGCCTTGCCCCAAATAGTTAGTTGTAAGGCAAACAACGACAAACGCGAACGAAACCTGAATTGAACGCTTGGTAAAGTGGCCAAGATCGGCATACAATGCCTCGCCTCCCGTAATAGCAAGCATCGCCGAACCCAAAAAGTGGATCTTTACAGAAATACTGCCACCACCAATTAGAAACTTTATGCCCTCTAACGGATTAAGAGCGCGTAAAATTTCTGGCTGACATTCAATTAACGCCAATCCAATAGCGCCAATTGCAATAAACCACGCCAGCATTATTGGCCCAAAAGCCAAACCAATAACGGCAGTCCCTTTATATTGAAACCCAAAGAGAATGGTTAAAATAACCAAAGCCAAGGGAACAATCCAAGGTTTAAATACCGGCGATGCAACCTGCAATCCTTCCAATCCACCCAAGATGCTAATTGGCGGAGTAATGGCACCATCGCCAATTAAAAGCCCGGTTCCCAGAATCAACAAAAGACCGGTAACACCCGTACCAACTAGAGCGTAAAGCGCCAAAACACCACCTTCACCGTGATGATCCGCGCTTAAAGCAAACATGCAATAGCAAATACCTACGATTAGGTATAAAGACCAAAGCATAGCGCTGGTAGCCCCAATAACACTTTCCTTGTCAATTGGAACCCCGTGACCTTCTTCTGGGTAAAACATTTCTCCCATGGTGTACAATGGCGACGTCCCAATGTCACCAAAAACCACGCCAAGACACATCAAGCAAAGCAACAAAAACGACCCAATGCCTTTTTGCTCTTTATGCTGACTCATTTTTCGACCCTCTACAACCTGGCACCCACCGAGTTTTTTTCTTTCTCTTTTTCAAAGAGCTATAGCGAAGTGTCGGAACATAGTATTTCAACTATGGCCCCAAGACGCACCAGAAACACGCTGACGCAAAATGTCATTCGCAGCCGGTTTTCTTGCAAGTCAAGCAAGAACTGTAAATTATGATGAATTTTTACACCATTTCACAGCCATCAAAGGACATAAAATTTATCAATCCTCTCTTGGCTATGATAAATTTCAAAAGAAATTTATAGGGCAACTAGTGTCTATTAATTTAACACTATATCAGATATATGTCAAATATTTTTGTACATAAGTCAAGCGTTGTTTACACTTTTCGCTCGGGCAATGAACTCTTCTAACCTCTCCAATGGTGTCTTG
>CALRFZ010000027.1 GCA_943357015.1 Candidatus Staskawiczbacteria bacterium | reverse complement strand
TTATGATACAATGGCAAGAAAGCCGACCAGTTATTTTTAATCCAATCGAAAAGTCCAGAAGTGGGTGGGGTTATACAAATCCTTGAAATATCTGCTAGAAAAAGATAGAATGAAAGCGCAAAATTAATTTTGCAAGAGATTTTATGGCAAAAAATAATTATCAGGATTTTATTAAAATTCGTGGCGCCAGAGTTCATAACCTAAAGAATATTAGCTTGGATATTCCTAAAAACAAGCTGGTGGTTATTACGGGTTTATCTGGGTCGGGAAAATCTTCTTTGGCGTTTGATACTTTGTATGCCGAAGGTCAGCGTCGTTATGTGGAAAGTTTGTCGGCTTATGCTCGGCAGTTTTTGGGTGTTATGGATAAACCCGATGTGGATAAAATTGAGGGCATTAGTCCAGCGATTTCTATTGATCAGAGAAAAGCCATGCACAATCCCCGCAGTACTGTGGGGACGATTACAGAAATTTATGATTATCTGCGTCTTTTGTATGCTCGGGTTGGCAAGCCACATTGCCCTAGTTGCGGTAAAATAATTGCGCGTCAAACCATTGATCAGATTGTAGATCAGATTTTAAAATTACCCAAAGTCGGTCAGGTTATTATTTTAGGTCCAGTAATTAAAAATAAAAAAGGTGAACATATAGCCGTACTGCAAGAAATTCAAAGATCTGGATTTATTCGGGTTAGAATTGACGGTGATTTATATCCCATTGATGAGGCATCGTTTAAAACCTTGGATAAAAATAAAAAACACAGTATTGAAGCGGTAGTTGATAGATTGGTATTAGATGATAACTTAGACAAATCAAGGTTGGTAGATTCCTTAGAAACCGCCTTAAAACTGGGTAAGGGCATTGTAATTGTAAGTCAAATGTCAGATGTTAAAGGTCAAATGTTTAAAGACGAAGTCTTTTCTGAACATTTTGCCTGTGAATATTGTGGGATTTCTTTGTCGGAATTAGAACCGCGGATGTTTTCTTTTAATAGTCCTTTTGGCGCTTGTTCGGAATGCACGGGTCTGGGTGAAAAATTAGAAGTATCGCCTGAATTGGTAATTCCTAATAAAAATCTGACTATTGCCGAAGGCGCAATTCGTCCGTGGGCCAACGCCAGTCATAAAGTTGGTCGGCAGGGTTGGTTTAGCTGGAAGCTGGAAGAAGTAGCGCAAAAATACAATTTTTCTTTAAATGAACCAGTGAAAAATTTACCTAATGGTATTATTGATATTATTTTAAAGGGTGATGGCGCGGGTTTTGAGGGTGTAATTGCTAATTTGGAAAAACGTTATCATCAAACTGATTCAGATTGGACTCGGCAGGAAATTGATCAATATATGGTGATTAAAAAGTGTCCTACCTGCTTGGGTAAACGGTTAAAACCAGAAATATTAGCGGTGACAGTTGGTGATAAGTCAATTTATCAAATTGTTCAAATGCCAATAGATAAATTGCAAGGTTTTTTTGCGGGTTTGCAAAAAAGTCTTAAAACTAACGATGCCAAAATTAGTCAGCCGATTACTAAAGAAATTATTGATAGGATACAGTTTTTAATTGATGTAGGTTTAAATTATTTAAATTTGGATAGAAAAGCCGGTACACTTTCGGGTGGAGAAGAACAGCGTATTCGTTTGGCAACGCAAATTGGGTCTCGGCTTTCTGGGGTGCTTTATATTTTAGATGAACCGTCTATTGGTCTGCACGCTCGTGATCAGCACCGTTTAATTGATACGCTTTTGCAATTACGCGATTTGGGCAACACCGTAATTGTGGTAGAGCACGACCAGCAAACTATGCTAGCTTGCGATTGGATTATTGATATTGGCCATGGGGCGGGCAAGCACGGCGGTAAGGTTGTTTTTGAGGGCACTCCTGATCAAATTTTAAAATCCAAATGCTTAACAGGGGAATATCTTTCTGGCAGAAAAAAAGTATCAGACGTTAAACATCTGGGCTTGCAAATTAAAAATCAAAAGTATTTAACCGTTAAGGGCGCCAAAGAAAATAATTTAAAAAATATTGATGTTAAGTTTCCGCTTGGCCAGTTTATTTGCGTGACGGGAGTTTCGGGGTCGGGTAAGTCATCGCTAGTTAATGATATTTTAGCTAGGTCATTGCTAAAACAATTTTATCGGGCTAAAGACGAGCCCGGAGCACACAAAGAAATTACCGGCAGTGAAAATATTAATAAAGTAGTAATGATTGACCAGTCGCCAATTGGGCGGACGCCAAGGTCTAACCCAGCGACTTATACTGGCGCATTTTCTTTTATTCGGGATTTGTTTGCCGAGACTCG
The DNA here is from genome assembly GCA_943357015.1 of Candidatus Staskawiczbacteria bacterium. Taxonomy (GTDB): domain Bacteria; phylum Patescibacteriota; class Minisyncoccia; order Minisyncoccales; family Staskawiczbacteraceae; genus VGLO01. The sequence goes on along the minus strand of CALRFZ010000027.1, from coordinate 5,606 downwards.
CGAAGCGAAAATTCGTGGTTATTTAGCTGGCCGATTTAGTTTTAATGTTAAAGGTGGGAGATGCGAATCCTGCGAAGGTCAGGGGACAAAAAAAGTAGAAATGTATTTTTTGCCAGATATTTATGTTGAATGTCAAGAATGTCGTGGCAAGCGTTACAGTAATGAGGTTTTGCAAATTACTTATAAAGATAAAAACATTGCCGATGTATTAAAATTAACCATTGAAGAAGCGGGTGAATTTTTTAAAAACATTCCAGCTATTTACGATAAAATGAAAACCTTAAAAGAGGTGGGACTTTCTTATGTTGAGCTGGGGCAATCTGCCACATCTTTATCAGGAGGAGAAGCTCAAAGAGTTAAATTGGCCACTGAGCTTTCTCGGCGCGATACGGGCAATACCTTATATATTTTAGATGAACCAACTACGGGTTTGCATTTTGAAGATATCAAAAAACTGGTTTCTGTTTTACGCAATTTAGTTGATAAAGGCAATACCGTTTTAACAATTGAACACAATACCGATTTTATCGCCTGCGTTGATTATATTATTGATTTGGGGCCAGAAGGTGGTGATGGTGGTGGAAAAATTATCGCTCAAGGAGCGCCATCAGAAATTGTCAAAAATAAACAAAGTTACACCGGAAAATATCTGAAAATTGGCACAAAATAAGCGTAAAATGTTAAATTCGGGAATTTGTGCATAGTCTTGATTTTTTATTTTGCTTCACTTAGTATATTAGTACTGTTTAGCAAATAGCATCTGACAACTAGCATTTAGCTAGAAGCTAGTGGCTAAGTGCTAGAGGTTATAATTATGAACATTAAACCTTTATTAGATCGCGTTTTAATTGAGCCCATTAAAGAAGAAGAAAAAACTAAATCAGGAATTTTTTTACCCGATACCGCGCAAAAAGAAAAACCAGAACAAGGTATGGTAATTGCGGTTGGTGATGGTAAAAAAACTGATGACGGTAAAATTGTCCCAGTGTCAGTTAGGGTAGGACATAAAGTTTTGTTTACCAAATACGGGCCAACAGAAATTAAGGTAGAGGGCAGGGATTATTTAATTGCAAGTGAAAGCGACATTTTAGCGATTTTTGAATAAAAAACTTTGTATTTTGTACACCGTATTCTGGAGTTGGAATAAGAATCTTGAATTTTAGTATTCAATATTTATTTATTCAATTCAAGCTTCTGAATACATAATACAGAATTCATTTAATTGTTATGGCAAAAAAAATTATTTATGGTGAAAATGCGCGCAAAGCTTTAAAAATTGGTTTAGATAAAGTTGCTAATGCGGTCAAAGTGACTATGGGCCCAAAAGGGCGCAATGTGGTATTGGGATCTTCTTTTGGATCCCCGATTATTACCAATGACGGCGTGTCAATTGCCAAAGAAATTGAATTAGAAGATATAATGGAAAATATTGGCGCTTCTATTATTAAGGAAGTCGCCGAAAAAACTAACGACATTGCTGGAGATGGGACAACGGCTTCTGTGGTTTTAACTCAAGCTATTACAACTGAAGGCTTAAAAAATGTGGCGGCTGGTGCCAATCCGTTGGCATTGCGCAAAGGAATTGTTAAAGGTAAAGATGCAATTGTTTTGGCTTTAAAAGCGATGTCTAAAACTATTTCTAGTAGAGACGAAATTTCTCAAGTGGCAACAATTTCTGCGCAAGACAAAGAAATGGGAGATTTAATTGCTCTGGTAATGCAGGAAGTTGGCAGGGATGGCGTAATTACGGTAGAGGCTTCAAAAACTTTTGGATTATCTAAGGAAATTGTTAAAGGTTTACAATTTGACCGTGGGTATATTTCGCCTTATATGGTATCTGACCAAGAAAAAATGGAAGCGGTTTTGGAAGACCCATATATTTTAATTACCGATAAAAAAATCAGCGCCTTAGCGGAAATTTTACCTTTACTGGAAAAAATTGTTAAAAGCGGAAAAAAGGAACTGGTAATCATTGCTGATGACGTGGATGGCGAAGCTTTAACTACCTTAATTGTTAATCGTTTACGCGGAATTTTTACGGCGTTGGCAATTAAATCTCCCGGCTTTGGTGACAGTAAAAATCAGATGCTAGAAGATATTGCTTGTGTTACAGGGGGTAAAGTTATTTCTGAACAAATTGGTTTAAAACTTGAAACTGTGGAATTGGCAGATTTGGGACGCGCCAGAAAAATTATTGCTTCAAAAGAAAAAACCATTATTGTAGAAGGCAAAGGTGAAAAATCTAAAATTGAGGAGCGAATGTTTCAAATTAAAAAATCCATAGATAATGCTACGTCAAGTTACGACAAAGAAAAATTACAGGAACGTCTAGCTAAGTTAGCTGGCGGAGTTGGGGTGTTAAAAGTTGGCGCTGCCACTGAAGTAGAGCAAAAAGCCAAACAACACAAATTAGAGGACGCTTTACACGCAACTCGAGCAGCAGTAGAAGAAGGTATTGTGCCGGGTGGCGGAGTGGCGCTTTTGCGCGCTTTGCAATCCTTAACTAATTTGGTGGTGGCTGATGATGAAAAAACTGGTTTAGGTATTTTGAAACGGGCCTTAGAAGAGCCAATTCGGCAAATTGCGCAAAATGCCGGCATTGACGGAGCGGTGGTAGTGCAAAAAGTGCGAGAAGGTATGGGTGAATTTGGTTTTAATGCGCAAACCATGGTTTATGAAGATCTAATTAAGGCCGGAGTTGTAGATCCGACTAAGGTAATAAGAACCGCTTTAGAAAACGCAGTTTCGGCTTCTAGTATGCTATTAACTACTGAAGCAGTTGTGGCGGATTTACCCAAAAAACAAGACTCTCAAATTGGAATGAGTGGCGGAATAAACCCAATGATGGGAGAGGATTATTAACCCAAATTAAAATTTAACCTTTTAAAAAACTCTCTCTCAAAATAGCATAAAAAGTAAACGTTTACTTTTTGTGCTATTTGGTAAAGTTTTTGATTTGACATTAAAGCATATGACTTATGCTTTTTTGTTTGATTTTATTTATTTTTTTTGCTATCTTTAATTTAAATAACTAAATTTTATATATATGATTTGTCCTAATAATCATAAAGGTGAAATGGAAAAAATGATGTTTTATCACACCGAAGTAGATTATTGTCCAAATTGCCTTGGTGTGTGGTTTGACAAAGGAGAGTTACAATTAGTTAAAGATGAAAAAGATGCTCAATTGCAATGGTTGGATTTTGATCTTTGGCGAGATAAAAGTAAATTTAGCGTTTTGAAAATTGATAAAAGGTGTCCCGCCTGCCATGTACCATTTGTAGAAGTTCATTATGATGATTCAAAAGTTAAAATTGATTTTTGTAAACATTGCCAAGGCGTGTGGCTGGATAGGGGTGAGTTTAAGCAAATTATTATTTATTTGATTCGCAAGTCCGATTACGAAATTTTGCATCATTACGCTAAAAACTTGGCCAAACAATTATGGGAAGTATTTGCTGGGCCGGGTAAATTTAGAGCTGAACTAGAAGATTTTTTAATGATTTTAAAGTTATTTAATTATAAGTTTACCGTTCAATACCCACATATTGTTGAGTTAATTGAGAAATTACCCAAGTAAAATTAATTTGAAATTTACAATTTGAAATTTGAAATCAATTTGAAATAAAAGAAAATTTGAAATTTTAATTAATTTAAATATTTCAAATTGATTTCAAATTGTAAATTTCAAATTTCAAATTTAAAAATATGGCTTTATTAACTATTATTTTAGTTATTGTTATTGTTTTGTCTCTCTGGGTTGCTGGAACCTTTAATGGTTTGGTGACTTTAAAAAATCGCGCCAAAGAAGCTTGGGCCGATATTGATGTGCAATTAAAAAGGCGCTACGATTTAATTCCTAATTTAGTGGAAACGGTTAAAGGTTATGCTACTCACGAAAAGGAATTATTTGAAAAGGTTACGCAAGCAAGAGCCAATGCTATGTCGGCGCAAGGCGCGCAAGGCAGGGCTGAAGCGGAAAATATGCTAAGTAATACCTTGAAAAGTTTATTTGCGGTTTCAGAAAGTTACCCCGATTTAAAAGCTTCAGTCAACTTTTTGGAATTGCAAAAAGAATTAACTGACACAGAAGATAAAATTCAAGCTGCTCGCCGATTTTATAACACCAATGTACGAGATTTAAACATAAAAATTGAAAGCTTTCCTGCTAATTTAATCGCTGAATCTTTTGGGTTTATGGTAATGGAATTATTCCAAACCGCTAATGAGATGGAAAGGCAACCCGTGTCAGTAAAGTTTTAAGTCCTAACAAACCAATGTTCAATAATCAAGTAGTATTTTAGAAACTCGGGAATTAAGATTTAATTGGAAATTGGTAATTGGTAATTGGGAATTTTTAATTTATGCCTTCAATTTACACTCACGCCGATAGTAATAACCGTAAAACTTGGTTTTTAATAACTGGGTTTTTGGTTTTTGTGATTGCCGTGGGTTGGCTTTTTAGTCAAGCTTTGCAAAATTCAGCTATTTTATATTTGGCGGTTTTTTTAAGCATCGTGACTAGTTTTGGCAGTTATTGGTGGTCAGATAAATTGGTGCTGTCTATGGCACACGCCAAGCTAATTGAAAAAAAAGATAATCCAGAATTGTATCGTATTGTAGAAAATTTATGCATTACCGCTGGTCTGCCTGTACCAAAAATTTATATTATTGACGAATCCCAGCTTAATGCTTTTGCCACTGGTCGGAATAAAAATCACGCGGTAGTGGCGGTGACGCGCGGGCTTTTGGAGCGATTAGATAAAACCGAATTAGAAGGTGTATTAGCTCACGAATTAAGTCATATTGGTAACCAAGATATGCTACTTGGCACAGTAGTTGTGGTGCTAGCTGGCATAGTTTCTTTGCTAGCAAATTTCTTTTTGCGAATTAGCTTTTCTGGTCGTAGTAATCGCGATTCAGATAATAATAAAGCTGGTGGATTATTAATAATTTTGGGATTATTAGCTGCTATTTTAGCGCCCATTGCCGCCACCTTAATTAAGCTTGCCATTTCACGTAAGCGAGAATTTTTAGCCGATGCTGACGGCGCCTTGTTAACGCGTTATCCAGAAGGTTTGGCTCGCGCCTTAGAAAAAATTGATTCTGACGTGACTCCAATGAAAGTTGCTAACACCGCCAGCGCGCATTTATATATTGACTCGCCATTTAATGAAAAGCAAAGCGTAAATTGGTTCGTAAAATTATTTTCCACACATCCACCAATTGAAGAAAGGATTAAAAACTTGCGGGATATGCAAGTCTAAAATATGGAAATAATAAAAAATAAAATTAAAATTTCTCAATTAGCAGAAATGGCAAAAAATATGCACGGTAATTTAGTGAAAGTAATAGTGGATATTGAAAAATAAGTTATTGCGGTTGATACTCCAATGCATGCCGATTTGTTTGAATTTTTAATTAAGCAAATAAATTCAGAGTCAAAAAATTTGTGGGGAATAAATTTTTATCCACAAATTACGGGCAATGATTTTATTGAATTTGATTCAATGATGAATCTAAGGCCAAGTTAGGAAATAAGACTCAGGGAGTAGAAAATTTGCAAACTCAGGAAAAAATTATTTCAGTAGTTAATAAATTTATCC
>CALRFZ010000026.1 GCA_943357015.1 Candidatus Staskawiczbacteria bacterium | reverse complement strand
AAAAACTCTAACAAGTATACTATTTGAATTATATTACATTTCCCGCCATTTGTCCACAAAAACCCATATAGTGCTCCCGAGAGGACTCGAACCTCTACCTCTTGCGAGACATGTTCCTAAGACATGCGCGTATACCAATTCCGCCACGGGAGCTTAACTTAGAGCTTAATGCAAACCAATAGTATCATAAAACCAATTTTTTTACAAAAAAACACATATTTTAGATTCAATATGAGTTGGTGCGCGACGAGGGAATCGAACCCCCGACCCTTTTCACGTCAAGAAAATGCTCTACCACTGAGCTAGTCGCGCGCGATTTTACTAAATTGTGGACCCGGCTGGATTCGAACCAACAACCGATCGCGTATAAGGCGAGTGCTCTGCCGTTGAGCTACGGGTCCGCACAATCTTGCAAACTTTAAGTCCTTGAAATTTGCAAGATTATTGATTTTAAATAGTTTTTTTAGATTTTGGCACCACTGGTGACTTACTAGTCATAGCTTGTGGCTTGTGATTTACAGCTTGCGGTTTTTCGTGCATAATTTTTTCAAATTCCTCTTTTTCTATGGTTTCTTTTTCAATCAAAACTTTAGCAATTTTAGTTAGCATATCTTTGCGTTTGGTAACAATTTCTGTTGCCCGTTTTTCCGCGCCCTTTAAAATACTCTCAATTTCTTTATCAATTTTTTCGGCGACGGCTTGAGAATAATTATTTTGCTCAGAAATTTCTTTACCCATAAATACCATTTCTTGTTTGTCGCCAAAGGCAATTGGGCCAAGCGATGACATACCCCACTCTTTGACAATTTTTCTAGCCAAATGAGAAGCTTTTTCCAAATCATTGGAAGCTCCCGTGGTCATTTCACCAAAAATTAATCTTTCAGCACACATTCCACCCATAAGCATAGCAATTTCGGCTAAAAATTGAGTTTTATTTCGCAATTTATTTTCTTCGGATTGGACTTTAAAAGTGTATCCACCCGCCATACCGCGAGAAATAATTGAAATTTTGCGAACTGGGTCTGTACCGGGAATACTGCTAGAAACCAAAGCGTGACCGGCTTCATGATAAGCTGTAACTTCCTTTTCTTTTTTGGATAAAATATGACTTTTTCTTTCTGGTCCCAAAAGCACTTTTTCAATGGCCTCCAAAAAATCTGCTTGAAAAACTTCAGTTTTATTTTGACGAGCAGCCATTAAAGCTGCTTCGTTGGCAATATTGGCTAAATCCGCACCAGAAAACCCCGGAGTTCTTTCAGCAATTTCTTTAAAATTGACATTAGTGGCCAAGGGCTTTTCTTTTGAATGGATTTTTAAAATCGCTTCTCTGTCGTGAACATCTGGTGGGTCTAAAATGATTTTGCGGTCAAACCGACCTGGACGCAAAAGCGCTGGATCTAAAATATCTCCCCTGTTAGTGGCAGCCATAACTATCACATCGGTCTCTTTTTGAAAACCGTCCATTTCTACTAAAATCATATTTAAAGTTTGTTCACGCTCATCGTGTCCTCCACCAATTCCCGTGCCTCGGTGTCTGCCAATGGCATCTAATTCGTCAATAAAAATAATCGCTGGCGCCGCTTTTTTGGCGGTGGCAAATAAGTCGCGTACTCTGGCCGACCCAACACCAACAAACATTTCCACAAATTCAGAACCAGAAATACTAAAAAATGGCACATTGGCTTCGCCTGCTACGGCGCGCGCCAACAAAGTTTTTCCAACCCCAGCTGAACCCAAGAGTAGCACGCCTCTTGGAATTTTTGCCCCCATTGCCAAATATTTTTTAGGGAATTTTAAAAAGTCAACAATTTCAGTTAATTCTTCTTTAGCTTCTTTTAAGCCGGCGGCATCTTTAAAAGTAATTTTTTCTTTATTGTTAGGGTCAGAACCAAACATTTTAGCGCGGGATCTTGTAAAATCAAATACTTGACCAGCGCTTCCGCGGGCTTGGCGAGTCATAGACCAAAAGAAAAACCCAATAACTACTAGCGGTAAAATACCATAAACTAAAAGTGGAACTAACCATGACCAGATACTTTCTTGTTGGACAGAAGCGCTAATTTGCACTTTTTGTAGCTTGGTTTTATCTACTCCCAAATTAGCTAATACATCGGATAATACCGAATTTGATTCTTTCATTGACTTGGCAGTTTTATCGTCGCTGTAAGTTATAATTGCCGTGTCGCCACTAACATCAATTTTTTTAATTTTATCGGCATTGATATCACTAACTAATTGCGAAAGTGAGACAGATTTTATTTCCTCTTGAGGCAAATATAGCAAACTAAATACTCCTCCAATAGCTAAAAGAATAACAACCACAAAAAGAAAGTTTTTTAACAAGGGATTAAGTTTCATAATCTAAATTTTTATTAATTTTATAATGTCATATTATCATTGCCCATAACATATTCCAAGGTCTTGACAATATATTATTTAAATGATAGCATCAAGCAATGTTGCTTGTATTTCTTGGGTGTCCAAGATTTTAATGGTAACTTTTTTTGGGGGCTTGTTATGCGTTACTTGCACCAGTTTGTTCACTTAATGCTGACTTTGCGCATCGCCAGCGAAAATCGCATTCCGGCGACCATTCTTAGCCTTTTGTGTGAAAAGGATTTTCAGGAAGGAGGTCAGACAATCGCGGGCGAAAAATTTATCGAATCTACCCGCGATTGCTATCTAGCTTATTTGCCAGAGCAAATTGAAGCGAGAAGTTTTGAACTGGTAAGTGTTTCTCTTGAGCGATGTCACGATCGAAAGGGGCCACCGTATCTTAAGTTGCGCAGTCAGTACGCTAGGCACGATTTTGTTGGCAAACTTACGGACGAATTCGTAAAATTGCGCCTAGCGCTTCGTCAGGAACTTGAATTTGTTCTTGAAGACGCAGGATACGCGATTACCGCATACGATAATCCATATTTTTTGGATGGTCAGGCGGTTGACGGCGCTCGCTCATTAAGTATTAACGCCAACGCGCCCGAATGGTTAATTAACATTGACGGCGCGCCCGTAATGATTTGGGATCGGCCTAAAAACGAAAAAGGCGCGCAAAAAATTATCCGCCAACCTGCGCGGATGTTAGAAATTGATGGCGATGACGCCATTGAAATTGTTAAGGTATAATTTATACCAAAAGGGCTAAGTTGCAAAGCAACCTAGCCCTTTTAATTTTCTACAAACTACTCACTACCAACTATCTCAACCACTATTTTGCCAATTTTAAACTCATTCGGTGCTCTTTTGGTTCAATGGTTAAAACCTCAAAAGTGTAGGTTTGGCCAGCTTTTAAAAAGCTTTCCATAATTTTTACAGCATCTTGATTAACTGCGCCACTAGCATCAGATTTTTGATCGGTAAATTCTGAAATGTGACATAATCCTCTGATTTTTGGCAAAACTTCCACAAACGCGCCAAATGGAGAAAAACTAATCACCTTACCCTGTATTTTATCACCTTTCTTATATTCTTTCTCAATTTTTTCCCAAGGATTTTCTTTTAAGCTTTTTAAGGACAAAAATACTTGGTTATTATTAATGTTAATAATCTGGGCCTTGATTGCTTCGCCCACCTTTACCACTTCAGCAGGATTTTGCACTAGTTGCCAATCTAATTCAGAAATGTGGATTAAGCCTTCAATGGTTTCATCCTTGGTCACGACGGAGCTTTCCGCGGAGGCGGATTCAATTAATGGAAATCTGATAAACGCGCCAAAATCCGCAATACCGGTAATTTTACCTTCTATAATATCTCCTTTTTTATAATTATTTAAAATCGCGCGGGTAACTTGTTCAGTTTTGGCTTTTTCCGATAAAATCAATTTATTTTCTTCCGCAAGCAAATCCAAAACTTTGACTTCCAAAGTTTTGCCAATGAATTTTTGTAACTCCTTTAAAATTTTTGCTTTGTCAGCATCTACCACTCTTGGGTAATTTTCTGGTGATAATTGTGATACCGGCAAAAAAGCGGGAATATTATTAATATTGGTCAACAATCCTCCTTTATTAACTCCTGTGATTTTTACTTTGACAATTTCGGCTTTTTCTTTCATCTCTCGCAATTTTTGCCAGTTAATGTCTTTGGTCGCATCTTGCAAAGAAAGTTCGCGGTAACCTTCTTCGTTTTCTAGTTCTACAATTTTAGCGTGAATAATATCTCCAATTTGCAAAGTTTTAATTAAATCTTTAACTTCATAAAACTCGCGTCCAAAAATTATTCCTGTGCCTTGATTACCCAAATCAACAAAAAGCGACGAGCGGTCCCGTGCTACAACCTTACCTTCTACGATTGACCCAATTGAGGGTGGAAGCGCAGAGTCACTATTTTTCCGTGCCTCGCCATAATTTTTAGCGGGAGCGGATTGCTTAATATCTTTTTCCATATACTTATTTGACTAGGCGGAATATTTATTTTCCCAGCTAGCTTTTTAATAATAATAAAACAAATACTACATTATTTTGCAATAATGTGCAATATGTATATAACTTTATGTGCCACCAAATATTATTAATCTATGAAAATATAAAAATACAGATAAGATTAATAATTATTTAGCCCACCCAACTTTAAACCAATAATCCATTTTTATCAGAAAAACCCCAAAAAGTGACGGCCGTCACTTTTTGGAGTAAAATAAATTTTATTAAATAAGTTTATAATATGAAAGAAAAATCTTTTACTTACGATATATTAATGTTTTTAAAAAATAAATCACAGGATTTACTTGAAATAAGTGTTATGGTAATTTTTGATCCCAAAGAGTTGGTTCGCCAATATGGTGTCAATTTATATGGAGGCTATAGTAAAAATTATATGTATCGAAGGATGCATAATATAAAACGCAGTCCGTATTTTGCTGTAAAAAATAATGTTTTTTACATAAGCAACAAGGGTAGAATAGAAATTATACGAAGTATTATTGAAGATAAAAAAAGAGCCAAAAAATGGGATGGCAAATGGCGAGCAGTTATTTTTGATGTTCCTGAGGCAAAAAGGTATCAAAGAAATTTTCTGAGAAAAGAATTAAAACTGATTGGTTTTAGGGAATTACAACACAGTATCTGGATTATTCCGTATGATATCGAAAAAGAACTTCTTTGCTTGCTAAAGCTTTGGCGTAGTGATTTTAGTGGGGATATTAGATTTTTAGTAATAGAAAAGATGATTGATGACAATGATTTTAAAGAATTGTTTACACCCCAAAAATCGACGACCGTCTGATTTTGGGGTGTAAGATTGGTTATTGCTGAGAATTATGGGTGGAATAAAAAATCCCAGCGCAACTTGTTTGCTGGGATTTTGTTTTAACTTGGTACTTCTAAAGGAAGTACTATGGCAAACTCCTGAGTCGCATACTTTCTCCAAGTGTCCCTAGTAACTTCAGGCACTGATTTTTGCCATCCGTTTTTATAAAGCCACTCGTGAGCTAATCCTCTTGAATTAAAGTCTCCAAAAACGTTATATGTACATCCATCAAAACTAATCACCACAACCCATTTTTGCTCCATTACAAATCTCCAAAAAGAATACTGGGTAACAAATTTTTCTTTTATCATACAATATAAATCAATAAAATCAAGGTGTTGTAACAAAAAAATGATTGTGATAAAATAGGGCAATAATTTCAAAATCTAAATTTAAAATTTAAAAACAATTATTTAATTTAAAATTTTAAATTAATACTTTTAAATTGTTTTTAAATTTTAAATTTATTATTTTGAATTAATTTATGGCTAAAATTACTTGGGCGGGGCAATCCTGTTTTCAAATTACAGTTTCTAACGGCAAAGATCACGAGGCAAGCATTGTTATTGATCCGTTTGACGAAAAAATTGGGTTAAAAGTCCCGAATTTTTCGGCTGATATTGTTTTATCAAGTCACGGTCACGATGATCATAATAATGTTGGTGATGTAAAAGGTGAACCATTTGTAATAGAAAATCCCGGCGAATATGAGGTTAAGGGAGTTTTTGTGCAGGGCGTTGACTCATTTCACGATGATAGTTTGGGCAAAGAGCGAGGCAGAAATACAATCTATACCATAGAAGCTGAAGACATTCGGTTTTGTCACTTGGGAGACTTTGGGCAAAAGCAATTAACCGATGAACAATTAGAATTAATTGGTAAAGTGGATATTTTAATGATCCCAGTCGGCGGAAAATACACGATTGATTCGTCGGAAGCCTCTAAAGTTATCGGTCAAATTGAACCTAAGATTGTTATTCCAATGCACTATGCCCTACCAAAATTAAAAGTGGAATTAGACGAAGTAGAAAAGTTCTTAAAAGCAATGGGCAAAAAAGACATAACGCCAGTTGATAAATTAACCATCAAACAAAGCGCACTACCAAAAGAAGGAGCAATGGAAGTAGTGGTACTGCAAAACTAATTTGAAATTTACAATTTGAAATTTGAAATCAATATTTCAATATTAAGATATTTGAATTTGAAAATGCGATAAGTTTTAAATATTTCAAATTTAGTAATTTCAAATTGATTTCAAATTTCAAATTGTAAATTTCGAATTCACGTTATGCTTAAAAAACTCCAGAGTCTTTCAGAAAAACAAAAAATTGCTATTATTGTGGTAGTCGTTGTAATTGCAACTTTGGCAATGGGTTATTTTTGGGTTAAAGATTCTATGATTGGCATTTCTAAAATTGGTCAATCAGTAAAATCCATTGACTTGCCTAAAATAGACTTACCAGATTTAAGTAAAATATTACCCAGTACCACGGAAGACAAAACTACTGAATGGAAAACTTATACTAGCGACAAGGGAAAATTTAGCTTACAATATCCCCCTGACTGGAAATTAGATGATAGTGGCATTAATGGAGATTCAATTAAAAGTGTAATTTTTAGTGGCAATGAAGGTATTGTTCAAATAGATTATGGTCAGGGTTTTGGAGGTATGTGTGAACAGGGATATGAAAAAATTGAAATTGGAAATAAACAGTTTGATGTGTGCCATGATGTGGATAATGGTGTTAAGGGTATTGGTTATGAGGAATGGGCTATTGCTGGTAAACAATTTGGTGATATTGCAATAGGTATGTTTGTAACAGCTAACCCACCATATCTTTCTAATAGAGAAACAATTTTAAAAATCCTTTCCACCTTCAAATTCACCAATTAAATCATTGAAAAATTATTTTAAAAATTAAAAATTAGTTATTATGTCCAAAGACGAAGAAAAAGAAGAAAAAATTGAGCAAGATGAGATTGAATCAGAAGACATCAAACCCGCCGACAAGCAAGGCTCTGGCGTGGTAAAAAAAGCCGTTCGCAAAGCCACTGATTCTGACCCAGGCACAAACGCCATTGGTAATGTTGTTAAACGAGAAATTGTCGATGAACTTAAAGAATCATACATTGATTATGCAATGTCTGTAATTGTTGCCCGCGCCCTGCCCGATGTTCGCGATGGATTAAAACCCGTGCATCGCAAAATTTTATTTGCAATGAATGAACTTGGGTTATCATCTTCGGCAAAATTTAGAAAATGCGCGGCAGTGGTGGGAGAAGTGATGGCCAAATATCATCCGCACGGCGATATGGCAATTTATGACAGTTTAACCAGAATGGCGCAGGATTTTAACTTGCGTTACCCTTTAGTGGCCCCCCAAGGAAACTTTGGATCCATTGACGGCGATGGTGCGGCCGCTTCCCGATACACCGAAGCCAGATTATCAAAAATTGGAGAAGCAATGATGGAAGACATTGATATGGACACGGTAAACTTTATGGATAACTATGATGGGACAAAACGCGAGCCCACTGTCCTACCTTCACCACTACCTCAGTTATTACTCAATGGGTCATTGGGTATTGCCGTAGGTATGGCAACTAACATTCCGCCTCATAATTTATCAGAATTAATTGACGCGATTGTATATTTACTTGATCACCCAAAAGCTGAAACTCCAGATTTATTTCAATTCATTCAAGGTCCAGATTTTCCAACTGGGGGCATAATTTACGACCAAAAAGAAATTATTTCAGCTTATTCACAGGGCAAAGGTTCAATTATTATGCGTGGCAAGGCCGAAGTAGAAACCCGCAAAGATGATTCCGAACAAATTATCATCACTGAAATTCCTTATCAAGTTTTAAAGTCTGAATTAGTAGAAGCAATGGCTGAACTAGTATCGGAAAAAAAGGTAGAAGGAATTCGCGATATTAAAGATTTGTCTGACCGCGAAGGTATGCGAATTGTTATTGATGTAAAGCGCGGATATCAATCTCAGCGGATTTTAAATCGGTTATACCAATACACTAATTTACAAAAAACCTTTCACTTAAATTTATTGGCATTGGTAGATGGTATTCAGCCAGAAATTCTATCAATTTCTGATGTTTTAAAGTATTTTATTAAGCATCGCCAAGAAGTTATTACTAGGCGCACTAAATTTGAATTAGAAAAGTGCAAAGATCGCGCCCATATTTTGGAAGGCTTAATGATTGCATTAAACAATATTGATGCGGTTATAAAAACTATCAGAAGTTCGGCGGATAAAGACGAAGCTAAGGTTAATTTAATTGCAAAGTTTAAACTAACCGATAGGCAGGCTGTGGCAATTTTAGAAATGCGCTTGCAAACTTTAGCTGGTTTGGAACGCTTAAAAATAGAAGAAGAATTAAAGGCAATTTTAGAAAGAATTAAAGAATTGCTGGAAATTTTAAAGAGTCCAGAAAAATTAAAAGGCTTGATTGTTAAAGAATTGAGCAATTTAAAAGAAAGATTTGGCGACAAACGCCGAACTAGAGTTGTTAAAGGTAAATTAGGTGAAATTACCGAAATTGATTTGGTGCCATTAGAAGAAACTATGGTGACTTTAACTACCGGCGGTTACATTAAAAGAATTAATCCAGCCACTTACAAAATTCAAAAACGCGGGGGCAAGGGTATTATGGGTATGAAAACTATGCAAGAAGATATTGTAGAGCATTTTTTGACCGCCAATACTCACGATAATTTACTATTTTTTACCGATTCTGGCAAAGTGTTTCAAACCCAGGTTTATGAAATTCCCGAAGGCACGCGCGTGGCTCGAGGCCGAGGTTTGATGAATTTTTTAGAAATTTCAACTGAAGAAAAGGTTTTGTCTTTAGTGCCAATGCAAAAAGTTAAGGCTGGCGAGCAAAGAGCCGAGAAATTTTTGGTAATGGTAACTAAAAATGGCCGAATTAAAAAAACCTTACTGGATGAATTTGAAAACGTCAGAAAAAGCGGTATTATTGCCATCAATTTAGAAAAGGGCGATTTAGTTAAAAAGGTAGTCAAAACCAGCGGTATAGACGATTTGGTTTTGGTGACAAAAAGTGGGGCCGCGATTAGATTTACCGAAAAAGACATTCGACCAATGGGGCGTAGCGCTGCCGGAGTTAAAGGTATTCGCCTAAAAAAAGGCGACGAAGTAGTGGGTATGGATGTTATATCTAAGGTTACTAAAACTCAGACTGAATCAGGTAAACCAGTTAAACAATATTTATTGGTGGTTATGGATAATGGCTATGGCAAAAGAACCGAAGTTGGTCAATACAAAGTTCAGGGGCGCGGGGGCGCGGGAATTAAAACCGCCAAAATTACCAGCAAAACCGGCAATATTATTATGTCATCTATCTTAGATGATTCGGCCGACGACGAAGATTTAATTGTTATTTCTCAACAAGGTCAGGTAATCCGCACCGCCACCAAATCCATTTCTCAACTTGGCAGAGCAACTCAGGGCGTCAGAATTATGCGCCTAGAAGAAGGCGATAAAGTAGCATCAGGAGCGTGCTTGAAAGAATAAA
>CALRFZ010000025.1 GCA_943357015.1 Candidatus Staskawiczbacteria bacterium | reverse complement strand
AATGTGTAAATGCTGTTAATTTAAAAAGCAAAAAAGGCTATGCCAAATTGGCGTAGCCTTTTTTGTTTTAATTTTTTTGACAAATGTTTGGATTTTGATATTATTTAAATGAGGTTTTTACTATCAATATGTTTTGATAGTAGATTGATTTGTTCTTTGAAAAAGGATTTACGATGTCTGGAATTAACGTGCGTTATTTGAAAAAAAGCGATAGCGCTCAGGTGGCGCCCTTGATTTTTCGTCTAACAAAAAATGTTGTCGAGCCAGAAAAGTTGCAAGAACGCATTGAGGCTTTGGCGACTAATCTTGGGAGTTACCAGTTTTTTGTTGCTGAAAAAAAGATCAAGGATGAGTGGCGTGTTATCGGCTTTGGTGGTTTGGTATGGTATCAAATTCCATCTAAAGGCTTGACGGCTTGGTATGAGGAAATTGTGGTTGATGAAGCATTTGAGCGTCAAGGTGTTGCAACGGAGATTATGAAAGTTTTGGATGCTTTGGCTAAAGTTTTGGGCGCCAAGCAAATCAAGCTGACCACAGATTTAGCGCAAGGGCTGTACGAAAGTAATGATTTTAAAGTCAAGGAAGAAGTTTTAATGATTAAGAAATATTATTAAAACTTTATTCAGAGAGTCTTCGTTAGGAAGACTTTTTTATTTACTTTAACTCTAACTTTTGATAGAATTTAATCATAATATGCAAAAACGAAAAGCGAATTTATATAATCCGGATTCAAAAGAACCTTTTAATGTTAGTCGCTCAAAAATTGACTTTTTTTTAGAGTGTCCGCAGTGTTTTTATTTAGATAGGCGCCTTGGTATTACTCGGCCCGAAATGCCCGGATGGTCGCTAAATAGCGCCGTTGATACTTTGCTTAAAAATGAATTTGATTTGTTGCGGGAAAGGCAACAGCCCCACGCTTTAATGGTAAAGTCTGGCATAGACGCCGTGCCATTTTCTCATCCAGACTTGGCAATTTGGCGTGATGATCAAAATAAAAGAATTGGCGCTAGCACTCTTCACACCCAAACTAATTTAAATATTTGCGGGATTGTTGATGATATTTGGCAAAATACTAAAACTCAAGAGCTTTATATTGTAGATTACAAATCCACTAGCACCGATTACAAAATATCTTTAGATAGTAAATATAAATTAGGATATAAACGCCAAATCGAAGTTTATCAATGGATTTTTAAGAGATTGGGATTTAAGGTTTCGCCAATGGGATACTTTTTCTTTGCCAATGGCATAAAAAATCGTCCGGCGCTGGGCGGAAAGTTGGAATTTGAAACTTTAATTATTCCTTATCAGGCTAATGATAGCTGGGTAGAAGCGGAAATTTTTAATATAAAAAAATGTCTTGATTCTGTGCAAATTCCACAGTCTGGCCCAGATTGCCAGCATTGTGCTTATCGCAAGTTAATTAATAATCAGCCAATGAAAAATCAAATCAGTTTAATTTAATTACTATAAAATTATTATGGATTTAAAATTGAAAAATTTATTGATTGTAATTTGTGTAGCCTTGGCGGGTATGATAGTTTTATTTTACTTTTTAAGTGGAAGCTTAAGTAGTAGCAAAATAGTGGAAGGAAGCCTAAGTTTAAAAGAATTAGCAACTAAGACGGATTGTCTTTTGCCGACCGATGGCGCGCTTGGCGATTTTGCCAAATGTCTTGGTCAAAAAGGCGCAGTATTTTATGGCGCGTTTTGGTGTCCGCATTGCCAAGATCAAAAGAAATTATTTGGCGATTTTGCAAAAGATTTGCCTTATGTTGAGTGTTCCGATGCAAGTGGCAAAGAACAGCTTAAACTTTGCGCTGATCAAAATATAAAAGTATATCCGACTTGGAAATTTAAATGATAATAGTAGATTTTGCCGATAAAATTTTTGCCTTAGGAATTGTTGCTATTCACATTGCAATAATTTTGGTGACGCTGATTTTTGTGTTTTTGCCCAAATTACGGCCGTACATTTTTAACTTTTTGGGTAAACACGCCATTTTGTTGGCATTTATGGTGGCTCTGCTTTCCACTTTTGCCAGTCTTTTTTATTCTCAGATTGCAGGGTTTGATCCTTGTCAGTTATGTTGGTATCAAAGAATTTTTATGTATCCTTTAGTGATTATACTTTTTGTAGCGTTAATCAAAAAAGATTACCATATTACTGATTATGCTTTATCCTTAGCATTTGTGGGAAGCACTATATCTTTATATCATAATTATGTGTACTTTGGCGGAAAAAGTTTATCTTGTAGTGTATTTGCGCGGGGAGTTTCTTGTTTACAGCGCTATGTTTTTGAATTTGGATATGTAACTATACCTATTATGGCACTTACCGCTTTTGTTTTGATTATTATTTTTTTAGTACTCGCTAAATTGTATCATAAGCGAACAGTTTTATAATTTATGCATCAAATATATCTTAATCAAAAAAAATTTTGGCAAAGCATTGGTTGGCAGTCTTTATTGAGTGGTTTTTTGTTTTTTGTTTTGGCAATTTTAGTTCAGCATGTAGCCTATAATTACATTGATAACCGTGCCAGCGTTACACCTGTAGGGGATTTACTGCTAGACAATTTGCCAATTATTAATTTGGATATTTTTATTGTGCAGGGATCGCTGATTTTAACTTTGATTATTGTTTATTTATTTTTAATTAAACCCAAATATTTTCTTTTTTCTATTAAGTCATTGGCTTTATTTTTAATTATTCGGTCGTTTTTTATTAGTTTGACTCATTTAGGGGTCAATCTTCATCAATTAACTCTTAACATTGATGGTGTTGGATTTGGTATTTACGATTTTTTGTATAATTCTAAGAACGATTTTTTCTTTTCGGGTCACGTGGGCGTAACTTTTTTATACGCCCTGATTTTATGGAAAGAAACTTTTTGGCGTAATTTATTTTTAATATTTTCTTTTATTATGGGAATTTCTATGATTTTTGGTCATATGCACTATTCTATTGATGTTTTTGCCGCCCCGTTTATCACATATTCTATTTTTTCAATTGCTAAAAAAGTATTTACCAAAGATTTCAAACTAATAACAGGCTAGACTTAATAAAATTATGAGTAGTTTTTTTACGGTTTTTACTTTGGCGTCAGCAGTTTTTTTAGTTATATCCTTAGTTTTACTAATTTACTATGTTGTATTTAATCATTTAATACCAATAATGTTTTACGGCGCTTTTTTTGCCAAAACCCCACCAAATTTAACCCAAAAAATATTGTTATTGGCTAATGTAAGGTTAGGGCAAAAGGCCGTAGATTTGGGGTCGGGGGATGGCAGATTAGTAATTGCTATGGCAAAATTGGGCGTAGAAGCTCATGGTTACGAAATTAATCCCTTTTTAGTCATATTATCAAAAATTAATATTAAAAGGGCAGGTCTTGATAATAAGGCTTTTGTTTATTGGGGTAGTTTTTGGCAAAAAGACCTTTCAGAATTTGACATTGTTGTATTATATGGTATAAGTTATATAATGAAGAAGTTAGAAGTCAAGTTAAAAAAGGAACTAAAATCTGGCGCTAAGGTTATTTCTAATTATTTTATGTTTTCCAACTGGTCGCCAGAAAAGCAAGATGGTAATATTTATTTATATTTAAAAAAATAGTCTCAACTTCAATGACAAAAATAATGATAGGGGCAGGGCCAATTTTTATTGATAACCATTCAGATATTGGTATTTTAATGTTGCACGGCTTTACCAGTACGCCCGATGAATTTAAAGAAATGAGTGTTTATTTTTCAAATAAAGGGTTTTCGGTACACGCGCCATTAATTACGGGGCACGGTACAATGCCGGAAAATTTATTAAAAACCAATCCTGGTGATTGGACGGCATCGGTAAAAAGAGCGTATTTTGAATTAAAAAAAACTTCTAAAAAAATCCTGATTGTGGGAAATTCGTTTGGTTCTAATTTAGGATTTTGGTTAATTAAGGAGTTGCAAAACGAGCCAATGGGAATTGTCACCTTAGACGCGCCAATTTTTTTAAAATATCACTGGTTGGCGGTGGCCAGATTAAATACTTATGGATTTTTTAAAAGTTACTATCAAAAATCCCCGCGTGTTTATCAAACCGATTATATTGATGGTGTAGATAGAATAACCTACCCAGTTATTCCGGTAAAAAGCCTACGCCAGTTTTTAAATTTTATTAAAACAGAAACTATTCCTAATCTAGATAAAGTAACCGTGCCAGCCTTAGTTACTCATTCCAAGAGCGATCCAGTAATTCACCCTAGGAGCGCCACATATATTTATAATCACCTAGCTTCTCAGTATAAAAAAAATTATTGGTTTTTAAGTGAATATCATGGTTTTACTGTTGATGGTCGCCGAACAGAGATTTTTCAAAAAATTTCAGATTTCATTAAAGAAATTAGTTAGCGTATTACTTTTAAATTGATTTTAAAAAATGAGCACTCTTTCTGAGTTATTTTTTCAGTCAGCAGAAAAATTTTCTCATAACATAGCGCTTTCATATAAAAAAGAAGGCGTGTATTTTCCCATTACCTACAAAGAATTAGCCAAAAAAGTTATGATTTTGGGTGGTTTTTTGCAGGGGTTGGGAATTGTAAAAAACGATAAAGTGGTAATTTTGTCTGGCAATTGCCCTGAGTGGGCTATTTCGGATTTGGCGATTATGGCAATTGGCGCGGTGGTGGTTCCGCTTCACGTGACTTTTGGTCCAGAAGCGTTAAATAGAATTTTAAATCATTGCA
Source organism: Candidatus Staskawiczbacteria bacterium (assembly GCA_943357015.1). Classification (GTDB taxonomy): domain Bacteria; phylum Patescibacteriota; class Minisyncoccia; order Minisyncoccales; family Staskawiczbacteraceae; genus VGLO01. The sequence goes on along the minus strand of CALRFZ010000025.1, from coordinate 5,964 downwards.
AGGCTAAAATTATTATTGTTTCTAATAATGATTTGTTAAATAAAGTTTTATTGCATAGTAAAAAATTAAAGTTTGTAGAAAAAATTATATTTTTAAATAACCTAACTGGTATTCAGAAAGATAATTTGGGGGATAAAGTAATTAGCTGGCAAAAAATATTTTCAGAAACTAACAGCTCAAGTTATCAAAAAGTGGAGCAAGATTATGATAGTTGCGCCAGCATTATTTATACTTCTGGCACTACCGGAAAGCCAAAGGGGGTAGTTTTGACTCATAAAAATTTTATTAGCAACATTAAAACTTTAAGTCAATTAATTCCAGTTAAAGAAAGTGATGTTTTTTTATCTTTTTTACCACTTTCACACGTTCTAGAAAGAACTGCGGGTTACTATATGCCGTTGCTGGCCGGTGCCAATATTACCTATGCTGAAAATGTTAAGCAATTGGCGCATAACTTAAAAGAAGTATCGCCAAGCGTTATTGTGTCGGTGCCAAGAATTTTTGAAAAACTGCACGAAGCTATTTGGGATAAAGTTAATGCGTCTTCGCCCGCCAGAAAAAAATTGTTTTTGTGGGCCTTAAAGCAAAAACGCCATACCCTTAAATACCGTTTGGCGGATTTTTTGGTGTTTAAAAAAGTCAGAAAACAGCTGGGTGGCAATTTGCGTATGGCAATTTCGGGTGGCGCGTCGCTTAACGAACACATTAGTCGATTTTTTCAAAAAATTGGATTGTTAATTTTGGAGGGTTACGGTTTAACCGAAACTTCTCCGGTTATAAGCGTTAATTTAAAAAAGCAATATAAATTTGGCACGGTAGGGAAGGTAATTCCCGGCTTAGAAGTTAAAATTTCAGCGGAAAAAGAGGTTTTGGTTAAAGGCCCAAGTGTTTTTGGGGGTTATTTTAATGAAAAGGCGCAATCTAAATTATCGTTTGATAAAGATGGGTGGTTTTGCACGGGGGATTTGGGTTTTATTGATCACGAAGGATTTTTAACCATTATTGGTCGGAAAAAAGAAATGATAGTTTTGTCTAATGGTAAAAAGGCATGGCCAGAGCAAATTGAAAATTTGCTAAATAATGACAAATATATTTCCCAGTCAATGGTTATTGGTAATGGGCAAAAATTTATCAGCGCAATTATTGTGCCAGATTGGTTTGAATTAACTTTATTTTTAAAAAATAGTAATTTGCCACTGCAAAGTCAGGAAAAACTAATTGGCAACCCCGTAATTTTGTCTTTAATTCAAGAAAGATTGGATAAAAAAATTAATCCCAAGCTTTCAGATGTAGAAACAATTAAAAAATTTATTTTATTATTTCAAGAATTTTCTCCAGAGAGGGGAGAGTTAACTCCAACCTTAAAACTCCGTCGCCATATTATAGAAAGCCATTACAAACGCCAAATTGAGTCTTTATATATAGAATAAACTACAGCGTCTTTTCCTTATACTTATCAAGAGATTTTTTGTAATTGGTAATTAGGTTGCCAATTTTGTTTAACCGCTCTGCTTCTTTATAGGCCAAATCAAACATATTCTTCATTGCATCCGATATTTCTTTGCTGTCAATAATAATAGAAACTCCGCCTTTTTCTAGGGATATGTAGGCAATTTTATGATCGTAAATTAGCATATCGGCCAGCGCCATATATTTTTTAGGGGAAATAAAAATAATATTATCTAACTTGGGCACTATTTTAAAGTGTTCCTGTTTTTTTTGCGCAGGAAATATTCCGCGTAGTTTAATACCTAGTTTTTGTCTTTTTTGCAGATAGCTTGGAAAGTAATCCGGCAGGGCTTTAAAAAGATTTTCTATACAACTAGCAACGCGTATGACTTTATCCTTGTTAATTAAAGTGTCTTCCATAGCGTTTATTAGCCCCTGCTTGCCTTCAAACACTCTAACCTTGGGTTTTTGTTTGGTATCTTTGTGCAGAGCCTTTAATTCTGGAATAATATCATTAATATTATTTTTAACATCCTGCGCTTTTTGAGCTTTATTTTGGGCATCAAAAAGCAACATATCGGGAGAAGTGGCGATATATTGTTGAATATTTTTGTCTTCAGAAAAACTCACCAAACCTTTTGCTTTGAGTGACTCTAAAACCACATAAGTTGAGCTACGGTTAATATCTGTAGTTTCTGCAATTTTGCTGGCGGTGGCAATTTCTAATTCCAGTAAAGCTAAATATATTGTGGCTTCTTTCTCACCCAGACCAAATTCCACCAAATTTTTTACCAGTACATTGTTAATTGTTTTTGCCATAAATATTAGCTTAATTTGTTGTTAGTATACAACAACAAACCTTGACAAGTCAATAGAAAACATCGTCAAAACCGCTCTATTTACACAAATAATCCCATTATTTAACTGTTAATTATTGACAACAAACCTTGGTTTTATAGCATTGGGGTAAGGTTAAAAAATTGTTAATTATATGAAACTTTAATTTAATCACAAAATAACAATATGGATAAATTAAAATATATTATTGCTAATAAATATCAATCGTCAGGTTATAGTTTAAAAGCATCAAAAAATGTGGATTCTTTTGTTAATTCTATTTTGAAAGAATCTCTGCTAAGAAAATTGGTCGAGGTAGATGGCAAGATAGTTATTTTTGGCGTTGAAGGAGTTATCGTATTAAATAGCGGTAAATTTTGGTATATTTCCGCCGAAGTTAAAGATGGTTTATGGGGTAAGCATCATATTTTAATTTCGCCAAACTTAGAAAATATTATTGAAAGGGGTAAATCTTTTATTCGTTTAGATTCTGGTTGTTTATCGGGAACTTTGGGGGATATTACTTATGACTGTATGGATCAACTTAGATTGGCTGAAGATATTGCGTTAGAAAATGGGGGAATAATTATTCATATTCCAAGTCAGGATGGCAGGGGTTGGCAGGAATATAAAATGGCGCACCAAAGAATTATGCACGAATGTAATTTAGATACTATTTCAGTAGCTTCTAAATTTCACGGCAATAAAAATGAAATTGATATACGAACCTTTGATGAATCAGTACTTATTTTAAAAGCTATGGGATTTCCAAAAAAATATAAATTTAACTTGGGGACCAAAAATCCAAAAAAAGTAAATGCTTTATTAAAAGCGGGTTTTAATGTATCAGTTCGGGCAATAAAGGTAAGTGAAAGGTCGGAATTTTTAATTAAAAACTTAAGGGCAAAAGACAAGTATTTTAAAAAACATACCAAGGAGAAGTATGATGAGGGAAATTAAAAAAGATAAGTATTTTCGAGATAGACAGAGTACTTATGTTATTTTGGGGATTTGTTGTGTGCAGTGCAAAAAGGAGGTTTTGTTGTATCAAAAAGATGGTCGAGGTGGCTTAAAAAGGTTGTATCTTAACAGAATTCTTGCGCCTAAAACTCTTGCCTCTCTTCAGGATGTTGTCGAAAGCGTAAAGCAATTAACGCTTCTAAAATGTGAATGTGGTAATAATATTGGTATTCCTATGTTACATCGCGAAGGTCGATTGGCTTTCAGATTAATTAGTGGTTCTTTTACAAAACATAAGGAGGGTAAATGATTATTGCATTATCTGGTCCAGCCGGATCTGGTAAGGGCACATTGGCGCGAATGTTGGCAAAATATCTTGGTTTGCCACACTATGATATTGGATTATTGTTTAGGGCAATAGCTTATGCTAATTTTAAAATCCATCATTTAAAAGTGAAAGATGGAAGAATATTTTTTTGTGATATTGATATAACCGATATCCTAAAAACAGAAGAATGTGGTTTATGCGCGGCCAAATCTGCCTTTCTCTTAAAAGATTTAGTTCTTTTATTTGTAAGTGATGCTAGCTTTATTTGTGATGGTCGAACTTGCGGATCAGAAATTTTTCCCAATGCGAATTACAAATTTTACATTACTGCCAATCAAAAGGATCGTTTTGATAGAAGATTAAAAGATGGTGGTAATTTGGAGATTATGTCGCAACGAGAAATTTTGGATCAATCAAGGCTAGTTATTCCAGCTGATGCTATTATTATTGACACCACGGGTAAAAATCAAGATGAATCATTGCAAGAAATGATTTTACATCTTAGATAACGGGTGCTTGAAAGCACCCGTTTTTAAATAATAATACTTGATCTATAAGAATGTGTAATTATGAAGTACTATTAAAACACATAAAATTTAAAATACTGTATGAAAACTAAAAACTCTCAAAAAGATTGGTCTGAATATTACAAAATAACTGCTAATAAGCCACCTTCAAAACTTTTAGTAAAAGCTCTTGGTTTTGTAAAAAATAAAAACAAGGCTATTGATATTGGTGGAGGAGCTTTAAAGGATACTCGATATTTGCTTGGGCAGGGTTTTGATGTAACCGTGATTGATAAAAGTGATTTAATGGCAGATGAGGCTCAAAAAATATCTTCAAATAAGCTTCATTATTTTGTTTCTGATTTTGATAAATTTAATTTTCCTGAGAGCAAATTTGATATTGCTTTATCTATATTTGCGTTGCCATTTAATCCGCCAGAGACATTTGATATTGTTTTTGAGAGAATTAAAAAGTCTATTGTTAGTGGGGGAATATTTTGTGGTCAACTTTTTGGAATTAAAGATCAATGGAGTAAAAAGTCCGATATGGTATTTTTCACAGAAAAACAAGCTAGAAATTTGTTTTCAGGTATGGAAATTATTGAGTTTGTAGAGGAGCAGGGCGATGGTACCACGGCCAATGGTTTACCAAAGTACTGGCATATATTTCATTTTATTGCCAGAAAAATATGAGAGCAAAAATTATAAATAATTATTCTCTCAAACTATGGATAATAAAATTCAAAAAATTATAGTATCGGGGATTATTAAAAATAAAAATCAGGAAGTATTACTAGCTCAAAGGCCCTTGCATAAAAAAATAGCACCGGGAATTTATCATATTCCGGGTGGGCATGTTGAATTTGGTGAAACGCCAGAACAGGCGATTGTCAGGGAAATTTTTGAGGAATTTGGCTTAAATGTTGCTCCCATTAAAGTCGTAAGAACCTTTTCATATATTGTCGATAATATTCATACTGTGGGTATTAATTTTTCTTTAAATGTTAATAGTGATATTTGTAATATTAAATTTAATCAGCAAGATACACAGTCCATTGCTTGGGTAAACAAGAATGATGTTGGTACGTATCTTAAAAATAATGATAATGATTATGTTACATTAAAGAAATTTTTTGAAAAATGATTATTTTGTAAAGTTTCATTGTCAGTGAAAAATAATCAATAATTTTTAGTCAGATTTTAGCTAATTTAGCAATATTTGTTTTTTAAGATCCTGTTAATACTTACTAACAACACATTACTAGATTGATGAAAATACATTCTATTTGAGCTTAAAATGATATAAATATACGAAAATTTATATATGAAAATCAATTTATTTAAAATTAAAGATGGAAAATTAGAAACGTGGCTGGAATGGGGAAGGCTTATTATGGGTATTAATAAAAAAGAAGCCATAGATACCTTAAAAGAAGAAGGTCTAACCTATGAGGCCTGTGGAGTTTTTTTAATAGATAAAAATTATTATACAATCGGTATATTTGAAGGAAAAGCACTGCCCGAGAATATGAATAGAAAACTTAACGTAATCCATAAAGAAAAGAAAAAAGAATGCCTTAAATACATAGGCCCCGTAGAATTATCTTACGAACTTTATAGTAATTGAAAAATTATTGTTTGCGCATAATGGCAAGAAAGCCAGTCAGTTATTTTTAACCGACCCCAAAAGTCCAGAACTGATTGTGGTTATACAAACTCTTTAACTTGGAGAGATTTTTTGTTAATATAGCTAAATAAATATGAACCAAAAATGGGAATCAAAATTAATGACGTTTGAAGAATATGCCGGAAAAAAACATGATCCGGTATATGTTTTTAATGTAGAATTTGGTGCCAAAAGGGTTACCTATTTTGGGGCTGAGC
>CALRFZ010000024.1 GCA_943357015.1 Candidatus Staskawiczbacteria bacterium | reverse complement strand
TCATCTTTTAATTTGAATGGTTTTTTGATAAAGTAAATAAAAAAATGACTAATAAAGATTTGGAAAATATTATTGCAGATGGTGCGCTTATTATTGATGTTCGTACGCCTGAAGAATATAAGGTTGGACATATTAATGGTTCGTTAAATATACCATTGCGCGATATTGTAGATGCAATGACTTGGCTATTAAAAGATGTCTCAATTATTACTGTTTGCGCTTCTGGAATGAGAAGTGAGCAGGCAAAAGCAATGTTGGAAGTTAATGGATTTGTAAAAGTTTATAATGGTGGGAGCTGGAGTAGTCTTGGTAAAATGAATGTGGGAGTCTGTAAAATTAAGTAGCGAGTCATTATATTAAGTATCTTATTGACAAAGGATTTGGTGGTAGTAATGTTAATGTAGTGTGTTTTATTTACGCTTTGCATCACAGGGGGTTTTAATGATTACATGCGCAAGTCGTTTGGAGATTGAAAATGTCGGAAATGTGACTATTGTTACGTTTCTTGATAAAAAAATTGAGTGGGAAGGATTAGGGGAAAACATTGATCTTATCGGTGACCAATTATTTAGGCTAATTGATAGCGTCACATCAAACATCTTGCTTGATTTTAGGCGAGTTGATTACTGTGATTGCTCAATGCTTGGCAAGCTTGTTTCTTTGCAAAGGATGGTCACCAGGATTAATGGGCGAATGATGATGTGTAATATCAAGGAAGATATTTTTGAAAAGTTGGATGAGACAAGGTTAAGTTCTTTTTTTGGCCTAAAAAGGGGATTGGACCGCGCCGGAGCTCTCAATGAGTTTTTGTAGACTCGTTATTTCCCCAAGTTCCACGCTTAAGTAAAAGTGTGGAATTTTTTTGTTAATACTTAAAATTTTGGTGAATTGGGTTACCGTTTAAAATTAAAATATTATGAATAAAAAAATATTATTTTCTGTATTGCTAACGGTTTTCATTGATATGCTTGGTTTTGGCATTTTAATTCCGGTTATTCCTCAGCTTTTAACCAATCCTAGTTCATCTTTTTATTTGTTACCAGCGGGTTTTAGTGTAAATTATGGATATATACTTTTGGGATTTTTGACGGCTATTTTTCCGTTTATGCAATTTATCGCAACTCCAATTTTAGGAGAACTCTCTGATCGCTTTGGGCGAAAACCAATTTTAGCTATTTCACTTTTTGGCACTTCAATTTCATATATCATTTTTGCCATTGGTATTATTACTAAAAATTTACCTTTACTTTTTATTTCTCGCGCTTTTGACGGTGTTACGGGGGGAAATATTGCTGTTGCTCAAGCGGTAATTGCCGATTCTACAACGCCAGAAAATCGAGTCAAGAATTTTGGACTAATGGGCGCGGTGTTTGGTTTGGGATTTATTTTAGGTCCATTTATTGGTGGAAAACTATCATCACCAATATTGGTTTCATGGTTTAATGCGTCAACTCCATTTTGGTTTGCTGCTATTTTAGCTGGCATAAATACAATTTTAGTTATTTATTTTTTACCAGAAACTCTGAAAGTAAAAAGCAAGTATTTATCGCTTCATATTAGTCGGTCGTTAAAAAATATTGCCAAAGCATTTGCTTTTAAAGAATTGCGCCCTATTTTTGCCACGTTATTTTTGTTTCAGTCTGGGTTTGCTTTTTTTACAACTTTTTTTAGTGTATTTTTAATAACTAAATTTAGTTTTAATCAGGGTTCAATCGGAAATTATTTTGCGTATGTTGGTATTTGGATTGCTTTTTCTCAGGCGGTTATAACAAAAAAATTTAGTCATAACTTTAGTGAAAGACAAATTCTTAGTTTTTCTCTGTTTGGTACTGGCGCGTTTATTTTGATGCAATTTGTGCCAACTGTTTGGTGGGGTTTACTTTTAATCACGCCATTTTTTGCCATTTTTACTGGTTTATCTCAAGCAAATTTAATTAGTCTTGTTAGTCGGTCTGTTGGTCCTAAAATTCAGGGCGAAATTTTGGGTATTAACGCATCGGTTCAGGCTTTGGCGCAAACCATTCCGCCGATTATTTCAGGCTTTATTGCCGCTGGCATTATGCCAAGAGCACCAGTGTTTGTGGCTGGTATTATGATTATATTTTCCGGGTTTGTATTTATTATTTTTAATCGGACCCACCAAAATAATTTTATAAAATAATGAAAGTATTTTAATAGTAAATTTAATTTTATGTTAAAAGTAATTTTGCCTCACATTAAAAAATCTAAAAAGACTATCGCCATTGCTTTTTTGGCGGTGTTTTTTCAGCAAATTTTTTCTCTTTCAGATCCGCAAATTTTTAGATTAATGGTGGATAATTACATTACTAAATTTAACGTATTACCGGCAGATGTCTTTTTATATGGCACTCTTAAATTGTTATTTGTTTCTATGCTGGTAGCTTTGGCGGCGCGAATTTCAAAGCATGTGCAAAATTATTATGTCAGTGCCACCAGTCAAAGATTGGGCGCGGGAATATATGCCCAAAGTATTTCTAGTGTTTTATCTTTACCTTATGAAATTTTTGAAGATGAAAGATCTGGTGATCTGCTGGAAAAATTACAAAAAGCTCGGCAGGACTTACAGCAATTTATTGTTTTGTTAATTACTATGGCATTTTCTTTATTGGTGGGGATGGTTTTTGTGGTAAGTTATGGATTTTTTATTAATCCGTTAATTGGTTTTACTTATCTTTTAATTATTCCGACTTTAACCTTAGTAAGTTTTTATATGGCCAAAAGAATTAAAAAAGCCCAGAAAGAAATTGTCCGTGAAACTGGTTCCTTGGCTGGCGCCACCACTGAAACCATACGTAATATTGAATTGGTAAAAAGCTTGGGACTGGAAAATCGGGAAATAGAACGCTTAAACATTACCAATGAAAAAATATTAGCATTGGAACTAAAAAAGGTAAAAACCATTCGTTACCTTGGATTTATTCAGGATACGATTTTAAATTTTTTAAGATCGTTGATATTGTTGGTATTATTTTGGATGGTTTTTAAGGGGACAGTTTCTGTTGGTCAATTTTTTACTTTGTATTTTTATTCTTTTTTTATCTTTAATCCTTTATCTGAAATTGGTGGCCTCGCTTCAAGTTATCAAGAAGCTAAAGCAGGACTAGAAATTGTTCAAAAAACTACTAGTAAAAAACCTGTTGACACTGAATCTTTGGGTCAAAAAATTTCTGCGGTATCTTTAATAGAATTTAAAAGCGTGGATTTTAATTATCAAGATAATAATAAAGCGGTGTTAAAAAATATTAGTTTTAAGGTAAAAACTGGTGAAACTATAAGTTTTGTTGGTGCTACAGGTTCAGGAAAAACTACAATTTTAAAATTAGTTTTGGGTTTATATAAAGTTAGAAAAGGCAGTATTTATATTAATGGCGTAGATACGTCAGAAATAAATTATGATTTTTTGCGTCAAAAAATTGGTTATGTGTCTCAAGAAACCCAGCTTTTTACTGGTACTGTCAGAGAGAATCTTTTATTTGTTAAAGCTGATGCGACTGATTTGGAATGCAAGGAAGCGCTAGAGCTTTCGTCTGTACTTTCAATTATTGAAAAAACTAATCAGGGTTTAGATACTAAAATTGGCGAGGGTGGTTTAAAGCTTTCTGGGGGCGAGCGTCAAAGATTGGCCATCGCCCGCGCTTTATTAAGAAAGCCTAATATTTTAATTTTTGATGAAGCTACCAGTAACCTAGATTTGATAACTGAAAAATCCTTAAACGATACGATTAAAAATATCGTTTCTAAAAAGCGAGACTTAATTACTATTATAGTGGCGCATCGCTTATCTACCGTGGTAAATTCCGATAAAATTTATGTGTTAGAAAAAAATAGTATTATTGAGGAAGGTAGTCATCAGGAATTAGTGAAAAAGGGTGGATTGTATTCAGCTCTTTGGCGCCAGCAAGGATTGTAATTTGAGAAGTTTTTAATTTTGTATAAAGTGGTATTATAAAAATGTAGACATTTTATGAATCAAGAATTACAAAAAAATATTACTTATCCAAAAGTTAGTTTCTTAGATGTTGCCAGAACTTTTTGGGGCGGAATTAAGCCAAAAAAATGGTGGCTATTTTTTTTGATTCTTTGCGCTATTGGAGCCAATGTTGTTGGGATTTTGGTGCCAGTTTTTTACAAGAAATTTTTTGATGTAATTACGGTTACTGGAAATAAAGACCTGATTGCTCAACAATTAGTGGCGATTATTTTTTATATTCTTTTTTTAAATTTCCTGCAGTGGATTTTTTATCGCCTTGGAACAATGGCAAATATTGAATATCAAATACCTACCATCGCCAAGTTAAAACAGCAATCATATGATTATGTTATGGAGCATTCCTATAATTTTTTTACTAATAATTTTGTGGGTGGTTTGGTGCAAAAAGTTAATCGTTTTACTCGGTCTTTTGAAAGGTTGTCTGATAACTTGCTTTGGAATTTATTACCTTTGGCGGTAAAATTAATCACTATTTTTATCGTGGTTGCCTTTATTAACAAGTGGATGGCGCTAATTATTTTGGTCTGGGCATTAATATTTTTGCTATTTAATATTACATTTTCAAATTGGAAGCTAAAGTACGATATTAAAGTCGCTCAAATAGATTCTAAAACTACTGGATATTTAGCAGATACATTATCCAATCAAAATACTGTTTCATTGTTTAGTGCTTTTAAAAGAGAATCCCTCGGATTTAAAGATATTACAAATAAACAGGCGCAAATGACAAAATTTACCTGGACGCTAGACTCTTTTATAGAAGCGGGACAGGCTTTTTTGGGCATAGTTATTGAATTTATTTTATTCTTTTTTGCCTTAAAATATTGGCAACAAGGTTTGGTAACGGTGGGAGTGTTTGTCTTATTGCAGGCATATGTTATAGATTTAATTCATCAATTATGGGGGTTTACCAGAATTGTGCGAGATATTTACCAAGGCTATGCTGATGCCAAAGAAATGGTGGAAATTATAAAACTACCACATGAAATTATTGATGTGCCAAAGGCGAAAAAAATAATTGTTAAAGATGGCGTAGTGGAATTTAAAAATTTAAATTTTTCTTTTAATCAAACCCGCAAGGTTTTGGAAGATATTAATATTGTTGTAAAATCTGGTGAACGCGTAGCGTTGATTGGACCTTCAGGTGCCGGAAAAACTACCTTTGTAAAATTATTGCTTAGATTGTACTCATCTACCTCAGGACAAATTTTAATTGATGATCAAGATATTTCCAAAGTTACTCAGGATAGTTTGCGTGAAAATATTTCTATGGTGCCTCAAGATCCAATTTTATTTCACCGCACTCTGGCTGAAAATATTGCTTATGGAAAACCTAATGCCAGCCAAAAAGAAATTAAAATTGCGGCTAAATTGGCGCATTGCGATGAATTTATAAAAAATTTACCACTTGGATTTGAGACTTTTGTGGGCGAGCGAGGAATTAAGCTGTCTGGTGGTGAGCGCCAGCGTGTGGCCATCGCCCGCGCCATTTTAAAAAACGCGCCAATTTTGATTTTAGATGAAGCAACTAGTAGCTTAGATTCTCATTCTGAAATGCTCATTCAAGATGCGCTAAATAACTTAATGAAAGGCAAAACTACAATTGTAATTGCTCATAGATTGTCTACTATTCAAAAAATGGATAGAATTATTGTATTAGATGGTGGTAAAATAATTGAGCAGGGTAGTCATATTCAATTATTAGAAAAAGAAAATAGTTTGTATAAAAAATTATGGACATTGCAGGCAGGTGGTTTTTTGCCAGCATCAGAAGAAATTGATTCTGAGTAAAAATTTTACAAAAATAAAAAGGTCGAATTATATTACTAATTTAAAACTATAATTTAAAAAAATGAATACAAAAAAATACATTATTAGTGTGGCGTTAGTTACAAGTATATTTGCTGGAGTTTCTTCTTTGGCGTTAGCGGAAGTAAATAGTAAGGTCTTAACTGGCGCAATGTCAGATAAAAAAATGGTACTGGAAATTGGTCCTAATGGTAAAACGCTATTACGAGGAACTGTCAGTGTTGTGGGCACAAATTCTTTAACTGTTAAAAGTTGGGGCGGGGATTGGGTGATAAACATTAATTCTGCTACAAAGTTATTGCCAAATACAGATCTTGCTCAATTTAAATCGGGCGACTTTGTGGGTGTTCAGGGAAATGTAAATCAAACTAGCGCTTGGTCAATTGATGCTTTATTGGTAAGAAATTGGACAGAAAAGAAAGAAATTAAACAAGAAATTCAAGAAAATAAAGGAGAAGTTAAAGCGATAATAAAATCTCTTTCAGCTAGAAACTGGGAAGGGGTGGTGGTTTCTGATGTAGGTTCTGATGGTAGTTTTAAATTAAAGGTTGGCGATGCTACCTATGACATAAAAATGGCAGTGGGTGCTAAAGTGGTAAGTAAAAATTATCTTGTTTTGGCATTTACGGAAATAAAATCCGGAGATAAGGTGAGGGTTTTTGGCCCAGCCAAAGATATGGTAATTACTGCTTCGGTAATTAGAGATGTTTCTTATGATTTAAAAAAGGGAACAAAGTAAATTTTTCGTAAAAACAGCTCCGAGATTTACTGGGAGCTGTTTTTTTGCTATGATTACGATATAGACCTCTTGCAAAATTAGCTTTGGCTGTAAATTGCATCTTTGGTCTATAAATTCGCTATAATTTTTGTGTGTAGCACAAGGCTATGCCCAAAAATTCTATCAAATTTCTATCCACAAATCTGCAATTTTTGCTACAAAGCTAATTTTGCAAGAGGTCTTATGATTTTAAAACCGATATTATTTGCTGTGCTTACTTTTGCCTCAACTTTTTTGGGTGGTTTTTTTGCGATAAAATTTAAAGAAAAACTACATTTTATTATGGCTTTTTCTGCTGGAGTTTTGGTGGGGATTGTGGCTTTTGACATTCTGCCAGAAATTATTGAGCAAATAAAAGTATATAATTTTGAAGCTATTGATGTAATGCTGGCCTTGGTTTTTGGATTTTTTTTGTTTCATATTCTAGAAAAAAGTATTTTACTACATAATCACGCTGATCAGCATTTCCCTATTCATAAACATCCGCACGTGGGGGTGGCGTCAGCTTTGGCATTGGCTGGTCATAGTTTTATGGATGGCGTAGCTATTGGACTTGGTTTTCAAGTTAATTCTGTAATTGGTGTTTTAATTGCTGTTGCGGTCATTTCTCACGATTTTACTGATGGTATTAATACTGTGTCATTGATGCTTAACCATAAAAATACTAGTAAGAAAGCGATAATATTTTTATTTCTGACTGCATTGGCTCCGGTTTTGGGAGTTATCTTTACTTTATTTTTTACGCTACCGCCTTATTTTTTGTATTTGTATCTTGGCTTTTTTGCCGGATTTTTACTATATATTGGCGCGTCAGATATTTTGCCTGAAGCTCACTCTGAGCATAGTTCATATAAGTTAATTTTCTTGACGATACTAGGTTCAGTTTTTGTTTTTACTATTTCTAGGTTTATGTAACTACTTAATTATTGACTTTGGGATATTGCTTGTGTTAATATATTTTTTGTAGGGGATTGGCGTCTATCCCTTTACCGCAGAGTGCGGTTTTTTATTACCAAGCTTATGTAAGGGAAAAAGTCATGCACAGTTGGACAGAGGCATTGCCCGTTAAAACTGGCTACTATTGGTGCAAAAGCACCAGTTTTGCCGGATGCAAGATCATTGAGTTTCAAGGTGGATATTTCTTCCGAGATGGCATTCGGTTTACCCCAAATAAAGGTTCGTCCTTTTTTGGGCCAATAAGTCCTCCTGAAGTAGAAACTCAGGAAATGTGCGAGTCAGTTTATATGGCTAAGGGTTATTAAAACCTAGGTCAAGTAATGAGCGGATCTAAAAAATCCGCTCTTTTTTTTGCTTTAGAAAAGCTTGTTTTTTGGTTAAATTTTTGGTAAAATTAATCCATAAAATTTTAAAATATGCTAGAAAATATTGTTATTTTTAGTCAGGGTGAAGCAGAATTAGTTAAAGATTTGGAAACTAAAACAGATGTTAATTCGGAAAGAATTAAACGTCTTTTGGCTTTACCAGATTTAACTAAAAAAGATTATTCGCCAATTAAAATTTTAGCTGACACGGTAATGAGTCTGCCACGTTTTTCTGATTTTGACATTATCGATTTTCCCAGAATTGTTACCGTTGAAGAAAATTTTGATGTTTTAAACGCGCCAAAAGATCATCCAAGTCGGAGAGAAACCGATACTTATTATTTAACCCCAAAAGATATTTTGCGAACTCAAATGACGGTGATGTGGCCGTATTATTTAAGGCATAAAGGTATTAAAGAGAAATTAGAAAAACAGGGGTCTGTGGGTTTAATGTCTGCGGGTATTGTCTTTAGAAAAGATGAAATTGACCGCAAGCATTTTCCGGCGTTTCATCAAATTGATTTTTTATATATTTGTAAAAAATCTCAAAAAGTAATTACGGTTAAGGATTTAGAAGAAGTGCAGGCAGACGCAGTTAAAAGTATTTTTGGCGATATTGAGTTTCGGTTTTTAGTGGACTCTTTTCCGTTTACCGACCCATCCATTCAAATTGAAATTAAATTTGGCGATAAGTGGATGGAAATTACAGGTGCGGGATTAGTTCATACTCAAGTATTAAAAAACTTTAACCTTGACCCAGAAATTTATAATGGTTGGGCCTTTGCCTTTGGCATTGAAAGATTAGCAATGATAAAAATGAATATTAACGATATTCGGGTTTTTTGGTCACAGGACCCAAGAATTATAAGTCAATTTAAAGATATAAATAGTAAATATCAAGAAGTTAGCAAATACCCACCAATTACTCGCGATATTTCTTTTATTATTGCTAAGTCTGTTAATTTAAATAATTACTATGAATTGGTGCGCGATTTAGGCGGAAATTTAATTGAGCAAGTAGAATTAATGGATGAGTATGAAAACGACGAAAAATTTGGCGCCAACAAAAAATCTTATACTTTTCATATTGTTTATCGGAGCCTAGAAAAAACCTTAACCGATATTGAGGTTAATGCGATTCACGATAAAATTACAGAAAAAACAAAAGAGGAGTTTGGTGCGGTGATACGGTAAGTTTTGGTAATAAAAAAGCGTGAGTGTTAAAATTCACGCTTTATGTTTTTATTTTCGTTCTAATTTTTCCGGATTAGACTTTATGGCAATGACCAGTTCAAGGGTTCCATCCAATAGTCGACTTGCTTTCATTGTGTCACCAAAAGCACTTAATTGATCTTTGAGTTTATCAAGATCTTGTTGTGTCTGAATACCTCTGATTGCGATTAAGGTCATTGATACGCAATTGATTTTGCTAATCGTTACCTCTTCAGTGTCGAGCCTGATTTCAAAATCATTTATCTGCATACAAAAACTCCTTAGACTAGAATGGAAATGTGCTGTTTATGACTTTAACATATATAAAATATTTGTACATAGTTGCGGGTGTTTGTTGGATTTGGTAAAATGGTCACATAATAAAAATATATATGAAATTAAACATTCAAGAAAAAGACGATCCATCCTTCGCTAAAGCTACGGAGGACAAGGGAGGGCCAAAAAAGTCAGCTAAAGATGTAATCAAAAAGGATGTCGCTAAAAAGGCAGATGAGGTTTTGGTTGAAAAAAAAGTTAAGGCCAAGCCTTGGGAAGCAAAAGCGCGTAAAACGGAAGTTGTGGAAGAAAAAGTTAAAGAGTTACCAAAATTAGAAGCCATTGCCGAAAAAAAAGTGCGAAAAGAAGGGGAGTATGGCGCCAAAGATATTCAAGTTTTAAAAGGTTTAGAACCTGTGCGTTTGCGTCCCGGAATGTATATTGGTTCTACGGGGTTAGATGGCCTGCACCACTTAATTTGGGAAGTGGTGGATAATTGTTTAGATGAAGCAATGGCTGGATACGCTAAGGAAATTGAAATTAAATTGTTGCCAGATAACAGGGTGAGTGTTTCTGATGATGGACGAGGAATTCCAGTAGAAAAACATCCTGATACAGGTGTTTCAACTTTAGAAACTGTATTAACCACCTTGCATGCCGGTGGAAAATTTGGTGGCGAAGCGTATAAAGTGTCTGGCGGATTGCACGGTGTGGGAGTTTCAGTGGTTTGCGCACTTTCTACTTTTATGGAAGCGCAGGTTCAAAGAGATGGTGGTGTTTACCAGCAAGAGTATTTTCGTGGCGTGCCAAAAGGCGTAGTAAAAAAAGTTTCTGACAGTAAAAAATCTGGCACAATGATTACCTTTGATGCTGATCCACAAATTTTTCCCGAAATAAAATATGATCCCAAGAAGATTTTAAACCATGTTCGCCAGCAGGCATATTTGACGCGAGGAGTAAAAATTACTTTTCGCGATGAAAGAAAAAAGGGCGAAGAATCTGGTTATACTTTTTATTTTGAGGGCGGAGTGGGTAGTTTTGTTAAATTTTTAGTGATGAGTAATACTCCTCGTCATCAAAATATTTTTTCTATTGCTACCACTAAGCAAGATGTGGCAATTGAGGCAGCTTTTCAGTATACACAGGAAATGGAATGCACCGAACAGTCTTTTGCTAATAATATTTATACGCCCGAAGGCGGAACGCATATTTCTGGTTTTAGAACAGCTTTGACTCGATGTTTGAATACTTACGCTCGTCGAGAAGGATTTTTAAAAGAAAAAGATGAAAATTTTTCCGGAGAAGATGTGCGTGAAGGTTTAACCGCCGTTGTATCAGTTAAAATTAGAAATCCGCAATTTGAAGGTCAGACTAAGGCTAAATTAGGTAATCCTGAAGCCAAAGGAGCAGTGGAAGATGCGGTAGCAGAAGGCTTAACAGATTATTTAGAAAGAAATCCTACTGATGCCCGCGCCATAATTGAAAATTGCATATTAGCAACTAAAGCTAGATTGGCCGCCAAAGCTGCCCGTCAAACGGTTTTAAGAAAAGGTATTTTAGAAGGCTTGGCTTTACCCGGAAAATTGTCTGATTGTTTGTCAAAAGATCCGGAGGAGTCTGAGTTATATATTGTAGAGGGAGATTCGGCTGGCGGTTCGGCTAAAATGGCGCGCGACCGCAGGTTTCAGGCAATTTTACCACTGAAAGGAAAGATTTTGAATGTGGAAAGAGCTCGGCTTGATAAAATGCTTTCATCAAAAGAAATTAAAAGCATTATTATTGCTTTGGGCACTGCCGTAGCCGAAGACTTTAGTTTGGAAAAATT
>CALRFZ010000023.1:1993-11356 GCA_943357015.1 Candidatus Staskawiczbacteria bacterium | reverse complement strand
ATATAGAAAGAGCAACCAAACTGGCTGGCTCGCGGTTTTATTTTCTCAAAAATGAAGCGGTAGCATTGCATTTGGGTTTGATAAACCACGTATTTTTAAAATTAGTCAAAAAGGGGTTTTCGCCTGTAATTCCGCCCGTAATGATAAAACCAGATATTGCCTCGGCGCTTGGCTATATTGAAAACCCCGATAATCAAGAAGGAGACCCAGAATCTTACTACCTAGAGCGCGACAAATTATACTTAACGGCCACATCAGAACAATCACTTGGCGCTATGCATGCAAACGAAGTATTGGATTTTGAAAAACCATTTGGACCAAACCAAAAAATCGGCGCCAAAAAATATGTAGCACTTTCAACCTGCTTTCGGCGCGAATCGGGTAGCTATGGCAAAGATACTAAAGGCATTTTCCGTGTCCATCAATTTGAAAAAATGGAAATGTTTATTTTTTGCAAACCAGAAGAAAGCGAAAAGTATCATCAGGAATTACTAGCCATTGAAGAGGAATTAATGAAGGATTTGCAAATTCCTTATCAGGTAATAAATATTTGCACTGGAGACTTAGGAAAACCAGCCGCCAAAAAATACGATATTGAAGCGTGGATGCCCGGTCAAAACAGATATAGAGAAACCCATTCAACGTCAAATTGCACCGATTATCAGGCTCGTGGCTTAGACATTAAATACCGAAACAATAAAAATGAATTGCATTTTGTTCACACATTAAACGGAACCGCATTTGCGCTTGGCAGAATTATTGTGGCGATTTTAGAAAACAATCAACAAAAAGATGGTAGCGTGAAAGTTCCAAAAGTTCTGCAAAAATATACAGGGTTTAAGGTAATTAAAGCAAAGTAAATAATGGAAGAAAAGCAAATTTTAATTAAAGGGCTAACTGTAAATTATAAAGTTTTTGGGCCACCTTTAACTGAAAATACGGCAAGCCAAAACAAAAGCAAGCCAATGCTGATTTTGCATGGTTGGCCATCTAGTTCCGAAAAATGGATTGAAGTTGGTGCATTATTGGCAGAAAAAGGGCTAAAAGTAATTATTCCAGACCTGCCCGGATTTGGGAAAAGTCAAGAACCACTGCAAGCATTAAACACCGACGGCTATATAGAATGGATTAGAGAATTTTGCGATAACTTGCCAGACTTAAAAAAAGATTTTTATTTAGTTGGTCACTCGTTTGGTGGGGGATTGTCAGCTAAATTTGCGGTAAAATATAACCAAAGAATCATTAAACTTTTTTTAATTTCTGCGGCAACAATTAGAGAAATAACACCTAAAAAAAAGTTTTTCTACAAAATGGCCAAAATAGTTAAAATCTTCTCTTTTATTCCTTATTACGATTTTATCAGAAAAGCATTTTATAAATTTGTGATACGCAAAAGCGATTATATATACCAAAAAGGTATAATGAAAGACACTTATGTAAAAATTATTTCTGAAGACTTATCTTTCAGATTATCTTTCATTAAAGTACCAACCATAATTATTTGGGGTGATAAAGATAACCTAACACCAATTGAAGATGCTAATTTTATTCACGAAAAAATAAAAGACTCAAAACTAATAGTTATTAATGACAAAAAACACTCTTTGCAACTTGAGGCGCCGGAAATTTTAACCGAAAAAATACTAGAAAATGTCTAACTCACTATATTTGACATACCCTTTATTGATTTTTTGGATTGTAAGAACAATAAAATCGATTCTTTTTTGGTTATATCTTTGGCAATTAAAAAACTATCACATAGGTAGATTTATTGATCACTTCAAAACCTATCAAGGTAAAAAATTAATTTTAAATTGGTTATTATTATTTAAAGCAACTCTTTTACCATTAATTTTTATTCAGCCGTTATTTGCTTGGATTATTTTACCAATATATGTTGCCGAATCCTTAGCTTTTTCATTAAATATTGTTAAAAAAAATCTCAGAAAACCAGTTTTTACCTTCAAAGCTATTTTTTTGACTCTAATTATATTTGCCATAATTATTGTTTACGCATACGCAATCTACGCTTTTAATTTGGTAACTATTTTATTATTGCTTTTTGACATTTTAACGCCAATTATTGTTTCTGCAATAGTACTATTAGTTCAACCATTTTTTGTTTTAATACGAAAAATTAAACTAAAAAAAGCCACCAATAAAATTGCATCGTTTAAAAATCTAAAAGTCATTGCCATTACTGGCAGTTATGGAAAAACCGCCACTAAGGAATTTTTAACCACCATTTTATCCTCAAAATTCACTATTCTATCGACTCCAGATCATAAAAATTCCGAAATTGGCATAGCGCAAACCATCTTAAATAATCTGCAAGAAAAACACCAAATTTTTATTGTTGAAATGGGGGCATATAACAAAGGGGGCATTAAATTATTGTGCGACATTGTAAGGCCAAATATTGGCATAGTAACTGGAGTAAATTCACAACACTTAGCAACTTTTGGTTCTATGGAAAACTTGCTTTCGGCGGAAGGGGGGATTGAAATGGCAGAAGCCCTGCCTAAGGGTGGACTGATAATTATCAACGGAGACAATAATTATTGCATGGATTTATATAAAAATATTTATAAAATCAACCCAAATATTAAAAAGAAAATCTATAGCACCAACAAACAAAAAATTAATGCTGATATTATTACAGAGGATATTATAGTTTCAAAAGATTCTGTCACGTTTATTGCCAGAGACAAAGAAAAAGAAATGGCGCAATTTAAAGTTGCAACACTTGGCCGTCACCAAGTACAAAATTTGTTAGCCTCTATTTTAACTGCCAAGCAGTTAGGTATGAATTTTAGTGAAATTTCAGACGCTTGCCAAAATATTAAATCAATTCAATCCGGAGCAAATTTAACAACCGGAATTTATGGCATCGATATTATAGACTCATCGTATTCTTCTAACCCAGATGGCGTAATAGCGGATTTAGATTACCTAAACACCTTTGTGGGTAAAAAAGTAATAATTATGCCCTGCTTAATTGAGCTTGGCAGGCAATCTGCGCAAGTCCATTATAAAATTGGTAAAAAAATTGCAAAGGTTTGCGACTTGGCGATTATTACCACCAAAGATAAATTTGCAGAGATTAAAAAAGGGGCTATGGAAAATGGTATGACAGATAAGCAGGTTTTATTATGCGACAAAACTGCAAAGACCCTAACTCATATAACCACCTTTTGTCAAAAAGACGACACGGTATTGCTTGAAGGTAGAGTTTCTGCTGACTTAATTAAACTACTTACGAATAAAAATGGTCAATAGATTTAAACCAATTTCTATTTCCCTGTCTCCAAACGTCCAAAAAGATGATGTATTTTTAGCTTTAAAATTATTATTTTTGCCGTGGAAGTGGAGGCGGGGCAGTGCGATTAAAAAACTAGAAGAAGAATTTAAAAAATATTTAGGAGTCAAATACGCAGTTTCTTTTAATTCTGGCCGATCCAGCTTATACGCAATTTTAACAGCGATAAATCCACAAAAAAATAGCAATATTCTACTGCAGGCTTTTACTTGCAATGCCTTAGTTAACCCAGTACTGTGGGCGAATTTAAAACCAATTTACATTGATTGTGATAATAATTTTAATATTAATATAGACTTACTAAAATCAGGGATAATTAAAGAGCAAGCTAAAATTCTAGTAGTTCAGCATACTTTTGGTCTAGCTAATAATATGGCTGAAATTTTAACTCTGGCAAAACAGTACAATTTAATCATTATTGAAGACTGCGCTCACGCACTTGGGGCGGAGTTTAATGGTCGAAAGCTTGGAACTTTTGGCACTGCATCGTTTTTTAGTTTTTCGCGCGACAAAGTTATTTCCAGTATTTATGGAGGTATGGCAGTAACTAATGACGACATATTGGGTAAAAAATTAGAGTCTTTACAAAAAGAATTTAGCCAACCATCACTTTTTTGGATCAAACAACAAATTTTACACCCCATACTACTTTGGCTGATTATTTTGCCACTTTATAATTTTTTAGATTTAGGAAAAATATTTTTAGTGGTTTCTCAGTGGATTCACATTTTATCAAAAGCCGTAAGCTGGCAAGAAAAGCGTGGTCTAAAACCTGATTACTTTCCCAAAGCCCTGCCAAACGCCTTAGCCTTACTGGCGCAAAATCAGTTTAATAAATTAGAAAAATTTAACGCGCACAGAAAAAAAATTGCCGATTTTTACTATCAAGAATTAAAAAATTCCAGTTTTGGTCTACCAGAAAAAACCAATAATATTTTTTTACGTTTTACCATAACTCACCCAAAAGCTCACGAAATTTTATATCAAGCTTGGCACACAGAAAATATTTTACTGGGAGATTGGTATACCAGCGTTATCGCGCCTTTAGACACACAATTAGATAAAATGCAGTATAAAAATGGCTTATGCCCTAAAGCTGAAGATTTAGCCAAAAAAACGCTAAATTTGCCTACCCATATCAATATATCTATAAAAGATGCCCAAAGAATTGTTAATTTTTTAAAAATCTACCCAAAAAATAATGGAAATTAAAGAAATTACAGATAAAAATATTTGGGAAGAATTTTTGGCGACCTGCCAAGAAAAATCTTTTCTGCAATCTTGGAATTGGGGGGAGTTTCAGGTTTCGCTCGGCAAAAAAATTTGGAGATTTGGAATATTTCAGAATGGCAAACTTATTTCTGTTGCACTGGTAATTAAAATGACGGCCAAAAGAGGTAGTTTTTTACTGGTGCCACATGGACCAGTTGTGAATTCAAAATTCAAAATTCAAAATTCAAAATTACTAAGCCCTCTACTAGAAAAATTAAAAGAGCTGGCAAAGTTAGAAAAGGCGGATTTTATTCGGGTCAGTCCAATTTGGGAAAGATTGCCAGAAAATGAAAAACTATTTAGGGATTTAAATTTTCGGTTACGACCACTACACACGCATCCAGAATCTAGCTGGAAATTAAATATTGAATTACCAGAAGAAAAACTATTAGATGGAATGAGAAAAACCACCAAATACCTAATTAATAAATCACTTAAGGACAAGGATATAGAAATTATAAAAAGCTATAACGTTAACGACATTGAAATTTTCAACAAGATGCATTTAGAGGTGGTAAAAAACCAAAAATTCATTCCTTTTTCATTAGAATATTTTAGAAAAGAATTTTTAGCGTTTTTACCAGATAACCAAATTGCCATCTTTTTTGCCAAGTACAAAGGGCAGATTATCGCTTCTTCTTACGAAATTTTTTGGTCTGGCATCGGCTTTTACCATCACGCAGCTCTACTGCCAGCGTACAAAAAAATACCAGTTTCATATTTATTGCAGTGGGAAGCAATTAAAGAAGCTAAAAAACGCAACTGCCATACCTATGATTTTTGGGGACAAATAGATCCATTTAAATATCCCAAGCACCCATACGCCGGCCCCACACTATTTAAAATGGGATTTGGTGGTCAAGCACATGAATATGTAAAAACCCAAGATTTTATTATTTCAAAAAAATATTGGATAAATTATATTATTGAAAGTATACGTAAAATAAAAAGAGGGTTATAAAAATTATCAATTATCATTTTTTAAAAGAAACTTTTTAATAATTAAAAATTACGCGATTGTCTTACCGAAAAAAACATATCAATCCCAGAATCTATAAACTTAAGAAAAAAAGAAGTATTATAAAAATGCCAATTTTTTGGATTGCTTTAATATGTTTTACTTTGATAATGACAATTTTATACTTTACTTTATTTTCAGATCGCTTTGAAGTAAAAAACATTAATATCTCTGGCAATGAAAAAAATTCTACTGAGCAAATCACAAACCTAATATCCAATAATATTAAAAAAACTTTAGTATCGCTAGGAGGCGTGCAACTTTCAACTAAAAGTATTTTTACAGTTAATTCCAATCAAATAATCACCAATTTACTAAAAGAGTTTCCAAATATTGAATCAGTGCAAATTCAAAAAAAACTGCCCCAAAGCTTAACTGTAAAAATCAAGGAACGCTCTGCCGTTGGCTCGTTTTGTCAAAACCAAACTTGTTTTTTGATTGATTTAAACGGAATTATTTTTGAGCCACAAAATAGCATCCCAGACAACGCCATTATTGTGCGACAAAACTTAAATAACAAGGAATATTCCGCCGGAGAAAATGCAATAGAGAAAAACATTATGGTAAATATTTCTGACATTCAAAGAAATCTGAAAAATAATTTTGAAATAAACATTAAAGAGGCAGTAATGGCCGATCTATTAAAAATAACCACTTCTGAAAATTGGCAAATATATTTTGACCCAAAACAAGATGTTAATCTGCAAATAATGAAAATGAATGCTCTTTTAAAAACTGGCATAAAAATGGATGACAGAAAAAAACTCCACTATATTTATTTGCAATATAAAGACCGCGCATACTACCAATAATACTATCAATATATAGAATTTAAATTATAAATATAGTAGTATAAAATCTCGCCAATTTTTCAAGGAGATTCGCAATGTCAAAATATGCTTTATTTCTAATTTCGTTTTGGGGCACAATTTGTCTTTATTGTTTAATTTGTTTAGTAAAAAACAAATTGCAGGCAATGACATCAAATAAAAATTTAGCGGAATCTAGTAAATCAAGTCTAGAAAAAAACCAAGATCTTAAAACTGGAATTTTTGTTAAGCCATGTTTTTACCAAAAGAAATTTGGTTGTCATCTGTATTTTTCTAAAGAGATTTACTTTTTTGACAGGTCAAAATATCTAAACCAAACGCAACTTTGCATCGTAACCGAAAAAAGCTTTTTGGGGTTTAAGTTATAGGGGCGAAACAATTATTTCGCCCCTTTTCTTTACATTTACACATTTTTAGTGTAGTATTTCAAATATGCAAAAAATAAAAAACATCGCTATTATTGCCCACGTTGACCACGGAAAAACCACTTTAGTGGATGCGCTTTTGCGTCAATCTAAAACTCAAATGAAAAAAGAAGTTGCAGAGCAAGAGATGATTATGGACAGCAACGAACTAGAAAGAGAAAGAGGAATTACAATTTTTTCTAAAAATGCCTCGGTCCAATATGGTGATACTAAAATAAATATCATTGACACCCCCGGTCACGCGGATTTTGGCGGTGAAGTTGAGAGAGTCTTAAATATGGCCGATGGTTGTCTACTTTTAATTGACGCTAAAGAAGGCCCAATGCCTCAAACCAGATTTGTGTTAAAAAAGGCTTTGGAAATGGGTCATAAAATTGTGGTAGTTATCAATAAAATTGATAAAGCTGGAGCTAGAAGTCAATGGGCACTGGAAGCTACTTTAGAACTATTTTTAGAATTAGGAGCAGGAGATCATTCTCTAGATTTTCCAGTTATTTACGCTTCTGGTCGCGATGGACTAGCTGGCTTGGAATCTGATTTATCAAAAATGACAGACATTAACCCAATTTTTGATGCGATTATTTTGCACATTCCTTCACCAATCGTAGACACTCAAAAACCATTGCAAATGTTAATTACCTCAATTACCCCAGATAACTTTAAAGGTAGATTGGCAATTGGTAGAATTTATAATGGAGTTATAAAAACTGGGCAAGAAGTTATGCATATTAACCGAGAAGGTGTGCCAAAAAAATATAAGTTAATGTCACTTATGACTTTTTCTGGTTTAGGTAAAATTGAAGCCCAAGAAGTAGGGGCCGGAGACATTGCCGCCATTGCCGGAATTGCCGATGTAACAATTGGAGAAACCATTGCCGACCCCGAAAATTTCACTGCCTTGCCTTTAATTAGCATCGAAGAACCAACGATTAAAATGACATTTATGATTAACGACTCGCCATTTGCCGGTAAAGAAGGTAAGTTTTGCACCTCAAGACAGGTGAGGGAAAGATTGTTTAAGGAATTAGAAACCGATGTTGCTTTACGCGTGGAAGAAACCGATAAAGCGCAATGGATTGTGTCTGGTCGCGGAGAATTACATTTGGCGATTTTAATTGAACGAATGCGTCGGGAAGGATTTGAATTTGCCGTATCAAGACCACAAGTTATTACCAAAAAAGTTGATGGCAAGACTATGACACCTTACGAACGAGTATTTATTGAAACTCCAGAACTTTATCAAGGCGCCGTAATGCAAAAAATGGGTTTAAGAAAAGGTGAAGTTAAAGAAATGCGCACACATAACGGCATTGCCTTTTTAGAATTTGTTATCCCAACTAAAGGTTTATTTGGTTATCGCAGTGAATTTTTAACTGATACCAAGGGACTGGGAATTATTAACACTAATTTTTTACAGTATATGCCAGATCCAGGTAACTGGAAAGAACGCCAAAACGGATCACTGGTGGCTTCAGAATCTGGAGAAACCAACTACTACGGCTTAATCAATGTGCAAGATAGAGGAACTTTGTTTTTGGATCACGCCGTACCAATATACCAAGGGCAAGTAGTGGGTCAAAATTCCCGAACCGAAGACATTAGAGTAAATGTCTGCAAAGAAAAGCAACTTTCTAATATGAGATCAAAAGGAGAAGGATCTGACGAACACTTTAACAAGCCAAAACAAATGAATTTGGAAGACGCGCTAGAATATATTGGGGATGACGAATTAGTGGAAGTAACACCAAAAAATATTCGCATCCGAAAATTGTATTTAACCGAAATTGCCGAAAAACAGGCAAAAAGAGAGCAAAAAGAAGAAAAATAATTTTAATTTCAAAAAATAGA
Source organism: Candidatus Staskawiczbacteria bacterium (assembly GCA_943357015.1). GTDB lineage: Bacteria > Patescibacteriota > Minisyncoccia > Minisyncoccales > Staskawiczbacteraceae > VGLO01. The sequence goes on along the minus strand of CALRFZ010000023.1, from coordinate 2,644 downwards.
AGCTAATGCAAGCTTCTGTTTTTTTACAAAAAATGATACCATTAAAAAAATAAAATGAATACAAAGAAGGAATCAATAGTATTTGGCGGGGGATGCTTTTGGTGTACGGAAGCGATTTTTAAAATGCTAAAAGGCGTAATTTCAGTTGAATCAGGATACGCTGGCGGACAAACTAAAAATCCAACTTATGAGCAAATTTGTAACGGCAATACTGGACACGCCGAAGTAATAAAAATTAATTATGATAAAAACTTAGTTAATTTAGAAACGTTACTTACCGTGTTTTTTGCCAGCCACGATCCGACCACCAAAGACAGACAGGGAAATGATGTGGGCACACAATATCGTTCGATTGTATTATGCGACAATCAGGAGCAAATTGATGTTTGCGAAAAATTTATCGCTGATTTAAATAATTCCAGTAAACTTGGCGCGCCAATTACTACTGAAGTAAAAATGTTAGAAAATTTTTATCTCGCTGAAGATTACCACCAAGACTATTACGAAAATAATAAACAACAAGGCTATTGCCAAGTTATTATTAATCCTAAACTAAAAAAAGTTCAACAAAAGTTCGCCGAATTATTAAAATAATTATATGGACGAAGAAAAATTAAGACAAAAATTAACTCCTGAGCAATATAGGGTTTT
>CALRFZ010000023.1:0-1893 GCA_943357015.1 Candidatus Staskawiczbacteria bacterium | reverse complement strand
GGCAGAACAGAAATTATTTGCGCCAAATGCAAATCTCATCTGGGTCATGTCTTTGATGATGGACCAACAGAAACTAAAAAAAGATATTGCATTAATTCTGTTTGCCTAGATTTAAAAAAATCTAGCTAGATATACCATTGTCAAAAAATTAAAAATCGGTAATAATAAGCTTAGGAGTGCCAGTATCCCCCCCAATTATTTACCCTTTGGGTTCAAGGAGGAATCATTGGCACTCCTCTTTCAAAAACGTTTAAAACGTTTTTTACTTTCTTGGAATAATTAGCAGTCCTTGACAAGGATTGCTAATTTGCTAATATCAAAGTATGTTAAGTCAAAGACAAAAACATATTCTTAATTTACTGGTAAAGGAATATATAGATTCAACCGAACCTATAAGCTCAGACCTTTTAAAAAAAAGGTCTAATCTAAATATTTCCCCCGCCACAATTAGGGGTGAACTTTGCCAGCTAACTAATTTAGGTTATATTACTCAACCACATACTTCAGCTGGACGAATACCAACCCAAAAAGGCTACGAATTTTTTATAGAAATTACTTTTATCCAAAACGAAACTCCAAGCTTCATATCACGTAAAATTGAGACCACAAAGCAAAAAATAGAAAAGGAATTAGCACTGGCCAAAGAACTTACCAAGTCTCTACAAGAAATATCAACCACATTAAGTTACACTAAAATACAAGATAAAGATACTATTCTAGAAATTCTAAAAATTATTGGCCCATCAGAAACCAGCTACGATAAAAATATTGACTTGATGCGCGATTTACTAAAAGAATTTGAAAATTTTTAATAAAAAAGGGCGCTCGCTTCAAAAAGCGATGCGCCCCTGCCCCCGAACTTACCAACAATTTAGGTGGTAACCCCGATAGATATAGACCCGGTGGAATACCCAAAAACAAAAAGAACAATTGAACCATTATCGTTACGCCAAAAGCATTATATGGCATAAACATCTCCCTTCCTTTGGAAAAATTTATTAAATAAATAATAACCTAAAAATAAAAAATATGCAAGAAGAACCAATTTTGACAACAGAAAATAATGAACTTGACGAGTGCAAAAAACAGCGCGACGAATACCTAAATAATTGGAAACGCGCCACGGCAGACCTTATTAACTACAAAAAGGATGAAATGGAGCGTTTAGCTATGATTGGAAATTATGCCAAGGAAAGTATGATTTTTAAAATTTTACCCATCATTGATAATTTTTACTTGGCGGAAAAGCAATTGCCGGAAAAATTAAAATCTGGTCAAGAGGGAACTGCTCAATCGATTGAATGGACACGGGGATTTTTGCAGATCCAAAAACAAATTGAGGAATTTTTCAAAAAAGAGGGAATTGAAGCAATAGAGGTTTTGGGTCAACAATTTGACCCAAATAATATGGAAGTTATTAGCGAAATTTCCAATCCTCAATATCCAATCGCCAATGTTGTAATAGAGGAATTGCAAAAAGGATACAAAATGGGATCAAAAGTTTTAAGACCAACAAAAGTTAGCATCAGTAAATAATATAAATAAATCAAACTTATAATTTTCAAATTGATTTCAAATTGAGTTATTTCAAATTGATTTCAAATTGTAAATTTCAAATTTATGAGCAAAATACTAGGAATTGACTTAGGTACAACAAATAGCGCTATGGCCATTGTAGAAAATGGACAGGCTATAATTATTGAAAATAAGGAAGGAGCTAGAACCACGCCATCAATTATTGCCATTACCAAAGCCGGTGAAAGAGTGGTGGGAGTTTTGGCTAAGCGTCAATCAGTCACCAATCCTACCAACACTATATTTTCAGTCAAAAGGTTAATTGGCAGAAAATTTAACGATACCGAAGTGCAAAAAGATCGCAAAAATTTACCCTAT
>CALRFZ010000022.1:10633-12624 GCA_943357015.1 Candidatus Staskawiczbacteria bacterium | reverse complement strand
ATAGTAACGCGAGATCGGCCTTACTCTTTGGCGCAAGTACTCCAGCCGGAGAAAAGCGTGGATCATTGATGAGTAGTGGGTTTGCGTCGCCCTCCCAATGAATAGAATACGGTGGATTGGAAACGATGGCATCAAACGGCTCGTCGTCCCAGTGTTTCGGATCTATAAGTGTATCGCCGTGAGCAATATCAAAATTGTTGTAATTGATATCATGCAAGAACATGTTGATACGACAGAGGTTGTAGGTAGTAAGATTGATTTCCTGACCAAAAAAGCCTTGCCTAACATTTTCCTTGCCGAGGACTTTGGCAAACTTGAGGAGCAGAGAGCCAGATCCGCAGGCTGGATCATAGACCTTATTCACTTCTGTTTTTCCCACCGTAGTGATTTCCGCCAGAAGTTCACTGACTTCTTGGGGAGTATAAAACTCGCCACCGGACTTGCCAGCGTTAGAGGCGTACATGGTCATCAAAAATTCATAGGCATCACCGAAGGCGTCAATAGTGTTGTCGGAGTAGTTGCCCAGACGAAGGTCGCCGATAGATTCAAAGAGTTTGACAAGTTTCTGATTTCTTTTTTCTACTGTGCCACCTAGTTTATTAGAGTTTACATCAAGGTCATCAAATAAGCCCTTGATGTCATCTTCGCTGTTTGCACCTTTTGCCGAATTTTCAATATTACGAAAAACGGTCGTCAGGGTTTCGTTAAGATTAGCGTCATTGCGTGCATTCTTGCGAACATTTACAAAAAGCTCACTCGGCAAAATATAAAATCCTTTTTCTTTGACGGTATCAGATCGTCCAAACTCCGCTTCTTTGTTTGACAAGTTTGCATAGTCAAAATCTTTCTTACCAGCACGACGCTCATCGGCGTTGATATAGTTAGCGAGGTTTTCGCTAATAAAGCGATAAAAGAGTATCCCCAGCACATACTGCTTAAAGTCCCATCCATCAACACTTCCACGCAGATCATTTGCAATCTGCCAAATGGCACGGTGCAATTCCGCACGCTCTTGCTCTTTGCTGTTATTTTGATTTAATTTATCCTTGATCATAAATTTATTCTTAATCACCTATACTTTAAACTACCTTGCAAAGAGCGATTAATCTTTGCATTCAATCTAGCACATTAACTATAACTAATTATGCTTAGTAAACCAAGACCGATAATTGTTGCGAATTAAACTAAAAAATTGTACTAAAATTAACCGCACTGCAATGTGGCACGGAAATCAGTATAACTGTCCAAAAAAACCAAGACCACATTTTGCGCCACAAAATAATCAGCATTTATACACTAAAACAATTTATTGAGATTAAAAATCTAATGTGCCCCCACGAGGAATCGAACCTCGATCGCGAACTCCGCAAGCTCGCATTCTGTCCATTAAACTATGGGGGCTATATAACTTGGCAAATAAAGGGCACTAAATCACAAATTCAAAATTACAAATCACAAATAATACTCAAATTACAATTTTTAAAATTCCAAACCGTCGGGTTTAAATTTTTGAATTTATAATTTTGGATTTATTTGGAACTTGTAATTTTGAATTTGGTGCTTTGTTTTAGTAGGTTTTTTGGTCGCTTCCTGCCATGCCTACGAGCAAACAAATTAAAATACGCTTAATTATTCACCATCATTTGGCAATAACTCAATATTTACCAAGCTTAAATATAATACTAGCTTAATGTGCGGGATTTTTCAACAAAAAAACATCGGCGATTTCCGATGTTTTTTAAGTTTACCACCCCAACATTACATAGCGTTATGTTCTTCTGGAGCCTTCATACAACATTCTGCAACAGCCATATTAGAACCGCAAAAACACATTTCTGATTTTCCGCAACATTCTCCAAACTTTTTTTCTGAACCGCACGAACAAACTGCCATTAATTTATCTTTTTGTGCTTCATCCATATAATTTTAAAAATTTATGATTTATTGTCGAGGATAGTAAGCATATAAACGCATCACAATGTGTTTATATG
>CALRFZ010000022.1:0-10533 GCA_943357015.1 Candidatus Staskawiczbacteria bacterium | reverse complement strand
AAAAAGGCAGTATAATTACTGCCTAAAGTTTACTATTTAGTATTGCCACCAATCCATTGTGATCCCAAAACAATAACCTAGTATGGCAAGCACCAACAAAACTATCACCAGTGACGTTCCGTGTTCCTGCCATTTACTCCAAACAGAAATCAAAAAGCTTTTCATAACTTCTCCCACAAAAATTTAAGTTATCACAAAACAATTATATGTATAACAAATATTGACTAAATTGCAAGACTTATCCACAGACCACTTACATCTTATAGCAAAAGGAGTTATTATTAAACTAACTTTATTTTTTAATATTTTACAACAAATTTAAAATATATAATTTATGAACATTTTTTTAAAGTCATTGGTGGTGGGGTTAAAAATTCTTGTTTCGGCTGTTTTAATTTTAGTACTTTTTAATAGTTTTTATGTGCCAAATCTTACTAACCGCATTATATTGGCCTTTTTTTTCTTTTTCATTACTTTAGTCACACTTTTTATCTTTTTTTTCAAAGACAAGTTTTTAACCCAGCGCCCCCAATTTAAAAAACTATGGAAAGCAGTTTTGGTAATTTATTTAATTTGTCTTGCCCTACTAGCTTTTTCAATAATATGGGGCACCAGCGATAGATTGCGCCAATCAAAAACCCAAAAGGCCGTGGACTTTATTAACAGTCAAAAAATTACTCTGTTTGATGTTTTTGGCAATAATTTACCACCAAAGCCCGATCAAGCACAAAACGATTCTACCATTTCAGGCATTGACACAAACCACAATTTTGTCCGTGATGATGTGGAGCTAGCCATTTACCAGCGCTACCCAAATTCTGCCAAAATTCGGTCTGCAATGCTCCAATACGCTCAGGCTTTGCAATTAGAACTAACGCAGGTAGTGGATTCCGGGACGCTGGTGGCGACTATAAGAAAAGAGAGTCGTGGAATGAATTGTGTTGCTGAAACTGGTCCAGAAATAAGCCTAAAAGATCCTCACGAAAAAATATTGGCTGGATTGGCAGTTGGAGATGATAGGCAAAAAGAAATAGACGATTTGGTTTTAAATACTGATCTTCGTAAAAAAAAGCAATCGGATGTTTTTGAGAAATATATGACCACATATTCAATCCCTGCCACAGATCAAGAATGCGACATTGATTCTCTAACTTTGCCAAACTAATATGCGAAGAATCATTTTTTCTCTATTTTTTCTATCACTAATCACATTCCCGACTACAACATTTTCAGATAACTCTTGTAATAGCAAGGGTGTCTCTGTGGTTTTTGTTAATGGAATTTTTGGCAATCAAACATCTGCAAAAGCAGATAAAAAACTGTTAGAAAAAAACTTTAAAGAAATTACTAAAATGAATGATGTTGTTTTCCTCAACGGCTTTAACGAATCTCACCTTGCTGGCATTGGAGACATTTTCAAAGCAACCCAGCAGGCATATAGTGGCGGGGCAATGGATTATGACCTAACTAACATTTTAAACCAAGTACATTCAGAACTTTCTACCCGGAAAGTTCTTTTAGTAGGACATTCCCAAGGCACATTTTACACCAACATCGCCTACGATTATTTGATAGGACATGGCGTGCCCAAAGAATCAATTGCGGTCTACAACATTGCCACTCCCGCCGACAGAGTAGCAGGTAATGGCCAGTGGTTAACTTCCAGTAGCGATAAACTAATTAATAGTTTAGTTAGGGATCTTACCGCTATGGGGTCGGCTAAAAAACCTTTACCAGCCAACATTGATATTGAGCTTAGCGAAAAAGAACAAAACAATCCTGTTGGCGGACATTCATTAAGCGAAGTCTACTTAAAAAGCGTACCAGATAAAATTGTCGCTGATATGCAAAATCAAATTAAAAGTTTGTCAGAATCCGACAATCAGCTTTTAACTGATGGTTGTTTTAATGCCCCGCCAATTACTTTTACACACAAAACTAAGACGCTAGTCTTTGTTGCTAACGACTTACTTTTTGACATTAGTTCTAGCGCTGTAAAAAAGGCCAATGACACTCGCGACGCTGTTGCCAAAACCGCCCAAGATGTCGCCACTTTTACCTACCAAAAAGCTTCTCAGTTTTTAGAATATATTAGTCAAAAAGTTGATTTAAAGAGCGCCTTTATTGCCTCTTTATCAGTTGATTCAAATTTATCATCGGATGCGCCAAATTCTAGCGCGCAAGAAATTTTGCCAAGTTTTAATCAACCAATTAACAAGACTCAAAACAAGCTTGCAAACAATTCCCCTACCAGTGACCAAGACAACCAAGATGATATTTTAGAAAGAATTGATCTATTAAAACAACAACTCACGCTTTTACAAGAAAAGCCAGAATTAAAAAATACCAACGCAAAAGCAAATTTATTAGACAAAAACCCAGCATTAAACCTAGAATTATCAGTTACTCAAACTACACCAAAAATCGCCACCGATACTGGCATAAATTCTGTCGTTTATCCCCAAATTTTAATTTCTGAAGTGCAAATTGCGGGCCTTACCGACGCCAAGCAAGAATTTGTGGAATTGTATAACCCCAATAACCAAGATGTTGATTTAACTGGCTGGTATTTGCAAAGAAAAACCAAAACTGGCTCTGGATTTTTAACTTTTGCGCCCAGCACCTTGTTTGAGGGCAAAAAAATCACCGCCAAAGGTTATTTTTTAATTGCTCGTCAAGGCTCTGGTTTTGTTGGTGACGTTTTTATTGACAATCCCTTAACGCAAGATAACGCTTTGTTTTTAAAAAGTCCCAATGGTCAAATTACCGATAAAGTTGGTTTTGGCGGGGCGCAAGATTATGAACTATTGCCTGCGCCAAATCCGCCAGACGGGCAAAGCCTTGGCCGAAAATTAATTTTAGATATACCAACCGATACCGATAACAACTTTTCAGATTTTGAGCTTAACATTCCCACCCCCAAAGCTAAAAATAGCATTTTTGTGGCGCCAGTTAAAATTCCAGAAACTCCTAAAGATACAATCGCGCCAACAGCGGAATTTACTGTCGACACCAAACAGACCAACCTAGCTTTTACCATTAATTTTAATTTAACTGACACGGGTGGTAAGGCTCAGGCTTCAGGCATTGCCGGCTATACTTTTCGGTGGAAAAAAGAAAATGGCGCTTGGCAAGAAGATAGCTACCAAAGTTTACAAGCCCAGCCTTTAACTTTTTCTGGCTCTCGAGATTTTACCGGCAGTGACGAAACAACCTATTACTTCCAAATCAAAACTAAGGATGTGGCAAGCAATGAATCCGACTGGCAAGCGGAAAGCCCAGCTTTTACCCAAATTAGTCTTGTGAAAAAAGTTTTAATTAACGAAATCCAAATTGACAGCATTGACGGCAAAGGTGGCACCGATGACGATTGGGTGGAACTTTACAACCCCAATGATGTGGCTGTGGATTTATCTGATTGGTCGATGCAAAAGCACAGCGATTCTGATCCGTGCGCTATCAAAGAAATTTACAAGAAAAACTTTACCAGTGGCGCTACAATTTTACCTCACGGATTTTTTTTGGTGGTCAATTCCAAAGCTTCAGATACATTAATTAATTTGGCAGATATGACCGCCAGCTTTTCTTTATCAGACAACAATACCGTTTACTTGGCGCGATCACACAATCAAATTGTTGACGCCAATGATGCTAATATTGTTGACCGGGTAGGCTTTGGCTTGACTGCTTGTTTTGCGGAAACTTTATCAGCCCCTGCAATTACCGACGGCAAAAGTTTAGAGCGCAAAAGTTTGGGCCTAGATACCGACAACAACAGTCAGGACTTTAAAATTTCTGATACGCCAACCCCAAAAGAAACCTTCCCCAAAATCAACCTTTTAGATCTGACCGACTATTCAGTTAATCCAAGTAGCAATATTCCCGGCTCGCCCGTGCAAAATTTGTTCATTAAGTGGTCAAGTCCCAGCACCAACATTGATTTTTACCAAGTCCAATACAAATTAAATGACGGTGATTGGAAGGATTGGTTAAATCCAACCAGTCAAACTCAAGAATATTTGTCTGCTCCCTATTCATTGTTTAATGATAATACCTATTTTTTTCGGGCGCGCGCAACTGATAAAGATGGTAATTTGGGCAACTGGTCACCACAACGTACCATTGATTTGAAAAATCCAGTAATTATCACCGAAGTTGCGCTGGCCGGCACCAATGCCAGCACTAAAGACCAGTGGCTAGAACTTTACAACCGTAGTGATAAGGATATTAATTTAGACGGCTGGAAAATCGTTTCGGGCACCAATAACCTTGAGACGCTAAATTTCGTTTTTGACAATAATCAAACTATTTTAGCCAAAAGTTATTTTCTCTTAGAAAGAACCGATGATGACACGCTACCAAACCTCAATGCCAATCAAATTTTTACCCAATCCATTGGCAAAAACTACTTGTACCTGCGCGCGCCCAATAACCGTTATGTAGACCAAGTTTATATCCCCCAGGCTGGCTGGGACGAGAGCAGTTTTATTATAGACAACAATCACTATTCTTATGAACGCGTCAGCGCCATTGCTCTTGGAAGTGTCGATAAAAACTGGAAAATCAACAATGGCGTTACTGTCAATGGCAATGACAGAGAAAATGCCAAAATATTTGGCACGCCAAAAACAGAAAATAGCGTCAACCATCTTTACACCTATTACCCTTACAGTTTTATGGAAAATGTCACTTTAAAAAAAGACTTTAGTCCATATCTATTTTCTGGCACTAATGTTCAGGTTTTTAAAGGAGTAACTGTCACCATAGAGCCGGGCGTAGTGATAAAATTTTATGATAGGCAATCTAATTTTATTATTAACGGAACTTTAAAGGCCGTAGGCACGGATACTGATAATATAATTTTTACCTCTTGGCGTGACGACCAATATGGCAAAGATGCTAACGGCGATGGTGCTGACACCGCTCCATATCCTGGCAGTTGGCTGGGTTTATACTTTTCACCCGAAAGCACAGGCTCAAATTTAGAATATGTTAAAGTTCGTTACGGCGGATCTACGCTCGGCTTTTCGCCCATTGGTTGGGGCAATACTATTTGGGTAGATCAATCAAAGATTACGTTAAAAAATTCTGTGCTGGAAGATAACAAAAATCGGGGCTTAATGCTAATTAATTCGCCGTCAGTAATTGATACGGTTAGTTTTTTAAATCAGAATACTCACGATTGGCCATCGGGACTAAACGAAGCCAAAGCCATTTATGTTTACGGCGGTACGCCAGAAATTAAAAATTCAACTTTTACTAATAATACTTTAGGAATTTACATTTATAGTCTTTACGATTTGGCTACTAATACTAATATTGAAGCTAACCCAATTATTGATAATAATTACTTTACTCAAAATGGCGACCCAATTTATTTTGGCCCGTTTTCGTATCCAGTTTTTACCCAAAATAAAGCTGAAAATAACACTTCAAACGACATTATCTTTCACGGCGATTTATCAAAAAATATGACTCTAAGCCCCGATCTGCCCTATTTAATTGAAAGTATGTTGGCAATACCCAAAGATTTAACTTTAACTTTAGAGCCCGGTGTAGTTTTAGAATTTAAAGATGCCTTTTCAGGCTTGGTTATTGACGGCGCCTTAAACGCTGTCGGAGCGCAAGATAATAAAATAATTTTTAAAATTTGGCGCTCTGGCTATTGGAAGGGTTTATATTTTACCAACCAGAGCGCGGGATCGAATTTAGAATATGTCAGTATTCTGTCAGGCGGATCTCACGTGGGCGACCTTTCCAACCGCGATTTTCCTTCGGCCATTAGAGTGGATCAGTCACAAATTACCTTGAAAAATTCTTTGTTGCAGGATAATAACAATAATGGTTTGTGGCTGACCAATTCCAATTCAACAATAGATAGCGTTAAATTTATAAATCACAATCAATTCAATTCTGTTATGAAAGCCAATGCTATTTATTTACAGGGCGGAAGTCCCAATATCAACAACTCCAACTTTGAAAACAACACCTACGGCATCTACCTTGATGTTTACAGCGACCCTGCGGTGGGCAATGTCTTGGCCACCCCAAATATAACAGACAACACCTTTACCAATAGCGAGATTGCCGATATATACAGCGTAGAGATTAAGTGATTTCTAGCATCATAGATCAATAACAAACTCAAACAAACAAAAAAACCGCGCCCATATTTTAACTGGGCGCGGTTTTTTATTCGTAATTCGCTTAAATTCGTAATTCGTAAGATTATTTGCTTTCGTTACACTTCATACAAAGCTTAGCTTCAGGGCAAACCAATAAACGCTTTTCCTCAATTTCTTTGTCGCATTTTTCACAAATACCGTATACATCTTTGCCAATTTTTTCTATAGCCAAATCTATATCCTGTAACCTTGTTTCCAAATTATGTTCAAGAGATAATAAGTTATCATATTCTTCCATTTCATCAGCCTTTTCTTCCATATCAGTATCTTGAGCGTTAATACGCTTGGCGTCCCAATTACCTTTATTATTTTTATCTTCTACAGCAAAACTTTCTAGTTCTTTTTTTAAAGATAATTTTTCATTTTCCAACACAATCTTTAATTGTTCTAATAATTCTTTTTTCATAATATATTTTATTTTTTAATCTTTATCTCCTGAAGATGACCACTTTTCCACATCTTCCATAAATTTTCTTCTTTGAATTTGCTCTTTTTCGGTGGTTTTATCTATGATTTGTTTTATGGCTTCAGGCGCTTTTTGAAAATAAGCTTTTTGCTGGTAATCTTGTTTAATTGGTGGCGCCTGCGAAATTTTTATTTCGGCTTCATTAGCAATTATTGGATTATTTTTTGCAATAATTTCATCGCCAGTTTTATTGATTTGACTATTTGCTTGCAGGGGTTGAGCCGTTATTTTTGGCAAATCTTTTTGCTCAACTGGCTGATTATTGGCAGTGGTTTGAAAAGTTTGTGTTGGATTATTTTTTTCTGCAACCACTATGTTGGACAGTTTTTCTTCTGGCGCGACGATTTTTGTCTTTGCAACCACTTCTTTTGGCTGTGGCAAAATTTGCGCCACTCTTGGCTCTTGATAGCTTGGTTTTGGTAATTGCGGTGTTTTTTGAATAATTTTTTCGCGTTCTTTTAAAGAATCACTTTCCCGCAGACGCGCGAGATCTTTTTTCATCGTCCGAATATCGCTTCGTAAAAATAATTCTTTATTTGGCAATGCTTGATTTTGTGTAAACATTTAGTTAGTTTGTAGTGAGTAGTTTGTAATGAGTAGTTTGTAGTCTACCAACTACTCACTACCAACTACAAACTCAACCACTACCTATTTTTTGGGTTTAAACCCAGCATCTATAGCTGAAAGATTAATTCTACCCAAATCGTCTACGCCTACAACCTTAACTGGAATAATATCACCTTCTTTAACCACATCTTTAACGCTTTTAATTTGATTTGGCACAAATTTAGAAATATGCACTAGCCCCGATTGACCACCCACCAAATCCACAAAAGCGCCAAAATCCATAATTTTTCTTACTGTACCTTGAAATACTTCACCAACTTCAATTTCTTTAACCATACCCTTAATGCGTCCCGCGCAACCATCAACTAAAACCTGATTTTGACCGGTAATAAAAACCAGCCCCGTATCTTCAATATCTATTGTAACATCAAATTCCTCAATTAGCTTGTTAATTACACTGCCCTTAGGACCAACCACTTCACCAATTTTGGCGGGGTTAATCATAAAAGAAATTATTTTTGGAGCATATTGAGAAAGATTTTTTCTTGGCTCAACAATTGTTGCGCTTATTATATCAAGAATTTTAAATCTTGCATATTTGGCTTTTTCCAAAGCCTCTTTCATAATATCTCTATTGATTCCATTAATTTTAATGTCCATTTGAATGGCTGTAATGCCGTTTTTAGTTCCTGCCACTTTAAAATCCATATCGCCAAAGTGATCTTCTGGCCCTTGTATGTCAGTTAAAACTTTGTATTTACCCGAAACCTCGTCTTTAGCCAAACCAATAGAAATTCCAGCGGCTGGCGCCTTAATTGGCACGCCAGCATCCATTAACGCCAAAGTAGCCGCACAAACCGAAGCCATTGATGTTGAACCATTACTTGATAGCGCTTCACACACAATTCTAACGGTATACGGAAATTCTTTCGCATCAGGAATTAACGGCAATAAAGCTTTTTCCGCTAAGTGGCCATGACCAATTTCTCTGCGTTTTGGACCACGCATAAAACCAGTTTCACCAGTAGAAAATGGCGGAAAGTTATAATGCAACATAAAACGTTTTTTACCAATAATCTCCATCCCATCTAGCAATTGCTGATCACCCGGTCCGCCTAGAGTTAAAATAGATAATACTTTAGTTAAGCCACGATGAAACATAGCACTACCGTGAGTTCGAGGCAAAAGCGCAATATCAGCCACTAAATTTCTAATATCTTCTGATTTTCTGCCGTCTGGCCTTCTATCTTTTTCAATAATGTTTTTAATAATTAAGCGCTCCATCTCTTTTTCAAAAAATGGCATAACTTGCTTTTCTTTGCCGGTATCGGGATACTTAGCCTTAATGTGGGCTACTAGCTCATCTTCAATTATATCTATATGTAAAAGATTTTTCTCTCCTGGGTGAGCCTCGTCTAAAGCCTTTTCTAATCGGTCACCTAAAAATTCCTTAATATCTTTGTCAATTTCAATTTCTACCGCAGGCTTAAAAGTGGCTTTTTCCTGACCAACTTTTTTGATAATACTTTTTTGAAAATCAATAATTTGCGTCAAAGCTGTTCCGGCAAATTGAGTAGCTTCCATTACATCATATTCGGAAACTTCTTTGCCACTCATTTCAATCATATTAATTAAAACCTCGCCATCGTGTAGAATGGCTGATAAAGTTAGCTCAAATTGACTTTCTTCTCTTTCTTTATAGGTTGGATTTAAAACAAATTTACCAGCAACTTTTCCCACTTTTATTGCGCCCAAAGGCCCGTTCCATGGAATATTAGAAATACCAAGCGCCAAAGACGCCGAAATCATACTGATAATATCTGGGTCGTTTTCACCGTCAAATGATATGCAAGTTGCAATAACCTGAATTTCTTTTTTAAAATCTTTTGGAAACAAAGGTCGCACAGCTCTATCAATCATTCTTGATAATAAAATTGCTTCATCAGAAGGTCGTGATTCTCTTTTTAAAAATCTGGACCCTAAAATTTTTCCCGCTGCGTAAAACTTTTCTTCGTAGTCAACGCTTAATGGGAAAAAATCTTTATCATCGGTGTTTTTTTGACTCATCATCGCCGTAGTCATTACCACGGTTTCTCCCAAACTAACCAAACAAGACCCCGATGCTTGTTCAGCCCAGTCAGTCAGTTTAATCGTCAATGTTTTATCTCCAATTGCCAGCTCAAATGTATCCTTAATCATCTTTTTATAGCGATCCTAATAATCCGAATCTTCATCCGAATAATCCGAATAACTTTACCATTTGGTAAATTCGGAACATTCGGATGTTTATTCGCAAATTAGGATCGCCTTTATTTACTTTTTTAACAAAAACTTTTCTGGTTCTAAATCCAAATCAATAAATTCATCGGCGGATTCCTTAAGTTTTAATGATGTAGTTTTACCAAAACCCATCACTTCCACGCGCTTACCTTGATTTTTTAAATATTCTACCAAGGGAATAAAATCCCCGTCGCCAGACGCTAAAATAATCACATCTAAACTGCTGGCGGTGCGAATAGCATCAATAACAATACCCACATCCCAATCCGCTTTTTTGGCGCCACCGTAAAATTCCTGCAAATCTCTAACTCTAGTTTCAATTCCTAATTTAGTTAATGCATCAAAAAACGGCTTTTCTTCACCGCTTTTTGTGCGAACAACATAGGCAAAAGCTCTGATGAATTTACGTCCCGAAACCCCTTCCTTTAATATCTCTCCAAAATTAACTTTTTGTCCATACAAATTACGCGCCGAATAATACAAATTCTGCACATCTATCAACACTTCCACGCGCTGTTCTTTGGGCTTTTGCATAATTCCTTACGAATTACGAATATATGCGAATTACGAATAATTAAAATTGTGGCGCATTCGTAATTCGCCAAAATTCGTAATTCGCAAGATTGTTTATTTTTTCAACCCGATTTTTTTGACGATATCTTTGTATCGTTTTTCGTCTTCAGTTTTTAAGTAGCTTAAAAGTTTCTTTCTTTTAATTACCATTCTGATTAATCCGCGTTTTGAGTGCAAATCTTTTGGATGTTCTTTTAAGTGAAGCACTAAATCTTCAATCTCTTCTGACAAAAGCCCAATTTGCACATCGGAAGAACCAGTATCTTTTTGATGGATAGCGTGTTCTTTAATTAACTTAGTCTTAACTTCTTTTTTTAGCATAACAATATTTTAGATCAGCTTCCGGCTGTCTAGGTTATTTAATATTTTAAAAGTTTTAAATTACAAAAACTCTAACAAGTATACTATTTGAATTATATTACATTTCCCGCCATTTGTCCACAAAAACCCATATAGTGCTCC
>CALRFZ010000021.1 GCA_943357015.1 Candidatus Staskawiczbacteria bacterium | reverse complement strand
CAAAAGGAGTTTTTCAACTCCTTATCATGCGGATACTTCGGGACGGACGCGAGCATCCGGACTAGCATAGTCAGGATAGTCCCCGCTCACGCGCACCTCGCCCAGATTGGCATCAAAGCCTACGACATCGCCACTGCGAAAGCGTGAGCGAGTCCGAGTCCAATTCACAATACTGAGAAGCTCACGCTTGCCAGTGGCAAGGTAAACTCCTAACATAAGGAGAAGACCATCGCAAAGAATTGGGTCATTGTAACCTTGATTGCCTTCCTGGAATTTCTTCCATCGGTCGTTGGCAGACTCGCCAGTAGACTCACCCGTCAATGACCGAGCGAAACCAAGCAGATAAGGGTTTTGCGTCTTATGACCCTCATATTCTGGATCAAGGTTGGCATCCCAGTCTTTGCACCAACCCGAAGTTTTTAGGCCCAATTCTTGGAACTTGGCCATCACCATATTGCAGGTAACGTCGGGCAATACTAACAGATCCCACAGATTTGGATCTTGTGTCGGCATTTTTTTGCCCGCCAGAGCCTTGACATACTGGTCTTTCATGCCCATCTCCATATAGAGCATGCTATTGTCGAGGGGTGGGAGGCTCATCCGCTGGAGTTGCTGAAATAGCGATTTCTCCACAACAACTACTTCGTCGCTGAGGAATCTCTGAGCTCCAGAATCACCACCAAGCTTGTTCCACACAGCTTCTACACTGATACCATTTACCAAAATGTTGTACTTGGACATAATAAGGCTTTCTCCGACTATTAGTCGGACTTACTTTCTGCCTGCTAGGCAGAAAGCGAATATAGGCCATCGAAATGACAGCCATAGCCAGAAATCCTCATAAAAGAGCTTTTGGCTAAGGCTGATTTCGCAAATATTTAACTTTAAAAAGAACTTTCAGCTTGTTTAAATTATAGCATTCTATCTAATCACTGTCAAGTTATAAGTTGTTAAATCCACTATTCTAGAAGGCTTTATTTTATTTATGTCTCCAGCATTTATAATAAGTCCTACTAGCTTGTTTTTTCCAAAAATCGCCATTATTTGCCCTAGAGAATTTAGGGGTGCCTGCTCTGAAATATTAACCGAGGTTTGCGCCAGTGGACGGTTCACCTTTTTGAGTAATTTTTGTAAAAAAGAGTATTTTGGAATACGCAAAGCAATCGTCCCCCCACCCCTTTTTGGTAAAATAAAAGTATATTTTCCTGGCCAATATTTTTTCAAATACCTCATTTGGCGCGCATCAATTTCTGCCAACTCTTTTGCCATTTTAATATTGGAAACAAAAATAGGTAAAGGTTTTGATTTTGGGCGTTTTTTTATTTTATAAATTTTATCCACGGCTTTTTTATTTGATGCGTCTGCCAAAAAGCCGTACACCGTGTCGGTCGGGCAAATTATCACTCCGCCCTTTTTTAAAAATGCGACAGCTTTAGCTATCGCACTCAAATTTGGTTTAACTATTTGCATTTCTTAAAAATTCTTTTGAGAATTTTTCAATATCTTCTTGTTTGCCAAAATCCATCCAATTATCCTGCAGTTTTTTTATTTTCACTTTTTTTTCTTTAGCCAATAGCGATAAAACATCGGTGATTTCATATTCCCCACGCGGTGATTTTTGAATCAATGATAATTTTTCAAAAACTTCCGGTGTGAATTTATACAAACTGGTATTAATTAAATCCCCCACAAATTCTTTTGGCTTTTCGATAATTTCTTTTAACATCTCGCCATCTTCTATCAAAACCCCAAACCGCTCAGGATGCTCGGCTTTTAACCCGCCAACATAATTATATTGGTCATCAATATTCATTGATGCCAAATCCTTAGCCGAATAAAAATTATCACCAACAAGCGAAATAAATTGCTCGTTGCCAACCCAAGATTTGACGCATTTTAAGGGGCAAGCCGTACCATACTCTTTTTCTCTTGGACCCAAAACCTCAAATTGGTTCACTAACTCAATTGTCGCGCCTAATGACAAGGGATAAGTCGCTAAAAATTCCCTGATCATATCTTCTCGAAACCCCACCACCATCATAATTTCCCGATACCCTGCAGCCAAAATGTTATCCAGCAAATAAGCTAAAAACGGCCGATTATTAACCGTAATTAAATGCTTAGACTTATCTTTTGAAAGCTCCAACATCCGAGTCCCTTGCCCCGCCGCTGAAATAACCACTTTTTTAATCATAGATTTTTAGCTAAAAAAGCAACCGCCCGATCTTCTTTCATCAAACCATTTCTTATCATTTTATTTACCTCGTCTGGCGTATAATATTCAATTTCAATACCGTGTTCTACTTCATCTTCTTGTAGTGCCTGAGTTCCGTGATTTTTAACTTCTGCTGACACAATGTAAATATCCCATTGCACATTGGCACCACAAACTGATTTACTAACAATACGAGGGTTAAGCAATTCATCTGCTCCCGTTTCTTCCTTTGCCTCGCGCCTGGCGGCTTCCAATACTTTTTCCTCTAACTCTTTTTGATTATTTCTCACAGCCAAATATGGCTCAAGACTGTCAAATACTTTTCCGCCGGGTAAGCGATAATCAAAGCCACCTTGTTCTTCCCTGAACTCTTTTTGTATTAAAATCTTACCCTCAGAATCTTTTATAAATAACCTACAACCAGGCGGACGAATTACTCGTTCGTATCCTTTTTCATTTCGCTCAATAAGGAATAGATTGCCTTGAAATACTTCTTGCCAATAATTTTTTTCCATATCTTTAAATAACAATATTAATGAGTTTATTTGGCACGAAAATGATTTTTTTTATTTCGGTTTTTCCGACTAGGGTTTTTATCCGATCGCTTTGGATGACGATGGCTTCGGCCTGGGCTTGGTCGATGTTGGCCAGCACTTCCATTTTGTCGCGGAATTTTCCGTTGATTTGGACAACGAGAATTACTTTTGCCTCTTTTACCTCTTCATATATCGGCCATATTTCTTGTTTTAAGCCTAATTCCGCCACCAAGTGCGGGGCAAATGGCGATAAAATGGCTAAAAACTTTTGTACATCTTTTTTGCTTAGGCTCGCCGAAGCCTGGGCGGAGGCGGCCCACTCGTTTACAAACATCATCATTGCAGAAATGGCGGTGTTAAACTTCATCGCCTCAATGTCTTCTGAAACTTTTTTTATTGTTTTGTTTAATAAATTAACCAAATTAGGATTTATTTGGGATCTGTAAATTGGTAATTGAGATTTTAGGGCAAGGCTATATATTTTCTCCAGAAAACGCCTTGCTCCTACGATGCCTTTTGAATCCCACGGAATCATTTGCTCAAACGGACCAATAAACATTTCGTATACACGCAAAGTGTCGGCGCCAAACTGCTTAGCCACTTCATCTGGATTGATAACATTACCTAATGATTTTGACATCTTTACACTACCTTCACCCAAAATTATTCCGTGTGATGTACGCTTTTTATATGGCTCACTACCAACTTCTTTTGGCACAACTCCAATATCCCATAAAAACTTAAAAATAAATCGCGAGTACAATAAATGTAATGTTGTATGTTCCATGCCACCATTATACCAATCTACTGGCATCCAATAATTTACCAATTTTGAATTTTGAATTTTGAATTTTGAATTTCCTCGACTATTTGCGCTAAGATATGCCAAGTAATACCAATTAGACCCCGCCCAGTTTGGCATCGTGTCGGTTTCGCGCTTGGCAGAGCCCTTGCATATAGGGCATTTTGTATTAACCCATTTTTCCATTTTTGCCAATGGAGACTCGCCTGTATCGGTCGGCTCATACTTTTTAACCTTGGGCAACTCCACTGGTAAATCTTTTTCTGGCACCGCTACCCATTTGCATTTTTCACAGTAAACCATAGGAATTGGCTCGCCCCAATAATGCTGGCGAGAAAAAACCCAATCGCGCAACTTATAGTTTACCATTTTTTTACCAAAATCCTCAAAACCAGCTTTTTGATAATCCTTAATGATAGGCAAATTATATTTTACTGAAAACTCCTCATCTCTTTTATCATCTGACGGCACTGCCATTATGGCGCCAGTTCCGTAACCCAACATCACATAATCGGCAATAAAAACTGGAATTTCTTTTTTGGTGGCCGGATTTATAACCTTAATTCCCTTCAATTCAACTCCCGTTTTTTCTTTTTGTTCTTGTCGAGCCAAATCAGATTTGTTTCGCGTTTGTTTTACATATTTTTCAATTTCGCCCCAATTAGTAATTTTCGATTTTAAATTTTCCACTAATTCATGTTCTGGCGCCAGCACCAAAAACGTACAACCAAAAATAGTATCTGGGCGAGTCGTAAAAACATTAATTATAGATTTAAAATCATTTACTGGGGCACCTTGCGAGTCCAGCGAAATTCGAAATTCAATCTCTGAGCCCTCACTACGCCCAATCCAATTAATTTGCTGATCTTTTATTCTTTGCTGATAATCAACATTGGCCAAATCATTAATTAATCGATCCGCGTATTTGGTAATTTTTATCACCCATTGCACTTTATCTTTTTTTTCAACCAATGTACCGCACCGCTCACACTTTCCATTAACCACCTCCTCATTAGCTAAACCAATTTTATCTTTAGGACACCAATTAATCATCAGCGATTCTTTACTTGCCAAGCCG
The DNA here is from genome assembly GCA_943357015.1 of Candidatus Staskawiczbacteria bacterium. GTDB lineage: Bacteria > Patescibacteriota > Minisyncoccia > Minisyncoccales > Staskawiczbacteraceae > VGLO01. Next base: position 8,513 of record CALRFZ010000021.1, on the reverse strand, counting down.
TGTTTAAATAATTGCAAAAAAATCCACTGGGTCCATTTATAATACTTAGGGTCAGTAGTGTTTACCTCGCGAGACCAATCAAATGACAACCCTAAATTTTTCATCTGCCTGCGAAAATTATCACTATTTTTCTTAGTCACAACAGACGGTTGAAGTCCCATTTTAATGGCGTAATTTTCGGTTGGCAAACCAAAAGCATCAAAACCCATTGGAAATAATACATTCTGGCCTTGCATTCTGCGCTTGCGAGCAATAATATCAAGTCCAATGTACGGACGACAATGACCTACATGAAGCCCCGCACCAGAAGGATATGGAAACTCCAACAATAAATAAAACTTATCCTTTTTTGAATTATTTAAAGCCTTAAAGTCGCCAGAACTATACCAGTTTTTTTGCCATTTTTTTTCAATTTTTTGTGGGTTATATTTTTGCATATAATTTAATTATCATATCACAATTTTTTGAATTTAAAATCGCTAAATATTAAATAATTTTTTTGCGTTTTGAGTGGTTAAATCTTCAACCTTTTTAACATCAACCACTTTTAAATCTGCAACTTTATTTATTGTATGCCTTATAAACATAGGCTCGTTTCTTTTGCCAGCCTCTTGTGGCGGAACCAAATACGGACAATCTGTTTCTAAGAGCATATTTTCTAACGGAACATTTTTAATCACCTCATCAATATTAAATTTAAAAATTATTCCATTAATACCAAGATAAAATCCAAGGTTAATATATTTTTTTGCTTGCTCTAAAGTGCCGGTAAAACAATGCACCACTCCAGTTAATTTTGACTTTTTAACTTTGATTTTTGAATTTAAAATATCTATAACATCATCGTGTGCCATACGACAATGCAAAATAACTGGCAATTTTAACTCTTCTGCCAATTCCAATTGTTGCATAAAAATTTGTTTTTGCTTGTCTTTAAATTTCACCAATTTTTCAACAGTCTTGGGTTTGTAATAATAATCTAAGCCGATTTCTCCAATTGCCACCACTTTTTTTGACTTAGCTAATGCTAAATACTTTTCTTTATCAAATCTATTTTCTGGCTCTAAATACTCCTCTTCATTAGGATCGTGCTTGATATTTAAAAATTCTGACGCCGCATACATAGGGTGCATGCCAATAGCCGAATAAACTCCCTCACCATAATTTTCAGCTAACAAAACCGCATCACGACTTGTGACCAATTTAGTACCCACATTAATCATCCAAATATTTTCTGCCAAAGTTTTTTTAATGACTTCATCTTTATCATCTTTAAAGGCATTAAATTGCAAATGGCTATGCGTGTCTATAATCATAAATCTATAATATCACAAGATTTGTTGCAAAATAAGCTTTTGTAGCAAAAATTACAAGAGATTTATAATAAAAAAGCGGAGACAAAAGCCTCCGCGCACAATTAATCCTGATTTCTAGTATTCACGAGCTCTTCGGCGGTGAATGGTTTTCCGTGAATAGCATCGAATATTTCCTGCCTATGGACGGGAATTTCCTTGGGCGCCACAATTCCAAGGCGAACTTTGTCACCGCGGATTTCTACCACAGTAACAGTAATGTCATTATTAATGACAATGGTCTCGTTTTTTTTCCGACTCAAAACAAGCATCATTAATCCTCCGCAAAAGGTGGGATGAAACCAAACTAATCCTAGGCTTGGCGAAATGAAAAGAGCGACTTAATTATTTTATAGCAAATATTTTCAATTAAGTCAATACTCGAGGAAATAAAATTTCTGACTTTTTATTTAGCAAGGCTTTTTTAATTTTTTCTGAAGTTTCTGGTAAAAATGGTAATATCATTTTTGAAATTTCACCCAAAGCAAAAAGCATATCAGATATTGCCTGCATTGCATTTTCTCTGCCTTCCCATGGCTTTTGTTCATTAATATATTTATCACAAAAGCCAATTAAATCCCAAATTGATTTTAAGGCTTCATTAAATTTAAATTCTGACAAATACTTTTCACAATCTTTTTGAGTATTTTTTGTTTCTTCAATTATTTTTATATTTTGAGTTTGAGATTCAAAATTAGGCTTAGCGCTAAGAGTCACAATGCGGGCCAACAAATTTCCAATTCCACCTGCCAAATCCGACTGATAACGCGCTTCAAATTTTTCATAAGTAAAATCCCCGTCTTGAGTCGGGCTAATTTCTCGCAACAAATAATACCTCAAAGCATCAGTGCCGTATTTTGCCACCAGATCATAAGGACTTACCACATTTCCCAAAGACTTAGACATTTTTTGCCCATTAACCGATATAAATCCGTGGATAAAAATTTGCTTTGAATTTGGCAAACCGGCTGACAATAACATTGCCTGCCACATAGAGGATTGTTGGCGCAAATTATCAGTACCGCAAACCTGCAAGCCTGGCCAAAATTCTTTAAACTTTTCTTCATTTTCGGGCCAACCAAGAGCAGATATATAACTTACCAATGCATCAGACCAAACATACATAACATGATCTGGATCGCCAGGAACATCAACGCCCCATGGCATTTTTTCTTTCAAACGAGAAACACTAAAATCTTGCAAACCACGCTTAGTAAATTCTTTTATCTCATTAAGTTTTGTTTCTGGCACCACAAAGTCAGGATTTTCTTGATACCAATCTAAAAGTGGTTGCTGATAATTTGAATATCTAAAAAAATAATTCTCTTCTTCTATAAATTCTATATTTAAACTTGGGTGAATTGGGCATTTGTCATTTTGAAGTTCTGAATCCGTTTTTTCCAGCTCACATCCAACACAATATTTGACTTTATAATTTTTCTTATAAATATCGCCATTTTTTTGGCATCGTAACCAAAATTCTTGAGCTGATTTTATATGATGACTATCAGTTGTGCGAATAAAATTATCGTAACTTAAATTAAGTGCCGTTTTTAAATCATTAAATTTAGGCGCATAAATATCACAATAAGCTTTTGGATCCATACCCAATTCTTGGGCTTTGCGATAGATTTTTACACCGTGCTCATCGGTGCCGGTATTAAAAAAAACCTCGTTGCCCAAAGATCTTTGATAGCGAGCTATCACATCAGCTTGAATTATCTCCAGAGCAAAACCAATGTGCGGATCGGCATTTACATAAGGAAGAGTGGTAGTGATATAAAATTTTTTATTTTTTTTACTATCCATTAGAATAACTTGCGTCTACTTCTCGTTTTTTTTCTAAAAACTCCTTAGTAAATTCATAAATAATTCCAAAAACCGGAACAGCAAAAATAGTTCCCAAAAATCCAAAAATCGTACCGCCAACTAAAAGCGCAATTAAAACTAATACGGGTGGCAAATCCATAAATCTTTTCATTAACATTGGAGTTAAAGCTTTATTTTCAATCTCTTGAATCAAAAGCGTAATAGCAACAACATATACCGCAATCATCCAAGAACTAGAAACTCCAACAAACAATACCGATAATGTTAGGGTAATTATGGGTCCAACGTATGGCACAAAATTTAAAACTCCAGCAATTAAAGCTAAAATAAAGGCATATTTAATTCCCAGCAAATAAAACATTAAAAAAGACGCTAACCCCACAAAAATACAAGCCAAAATTCGAGCGCCAAACCAACGCGAAACTTTATATTGAGACCTTTCAAAAAGTCTAACAATATATTCTTCATATCGTTTAGGAGCTAAAAACATTAATAACTTTTCTGGACCCTTTTCTTCTAAAGAAATAAAAAATGCCAGAGCAAAAATTAAAAAAGTAGAATAAACGCCACCAAAAAAAGTAACAAGGGCGCGCACCACACTACCAGAGCTTTGCTTTAGGTTAGATAAAAAAAGGTCGGTAAATTCCTCAAAACTTTTTGCTGCCTCAATACCAACATCTTTTAATAAAGGGTTAACTTTTTCAAAGTAATCAGGAATATTTTGTGAAAATTGATTAATCTCAAAAATAAAAATCGGAGCAGTAAGATATATTATTAAACCCAATGTGCCAAAAATAGAAATGTAAACTAAAATGACAGATAAAATTTTAGGTATTCTTAACCACCGCAAAGCGCCAATGGCGGGCTCTACTAAAAGAGAAACAACCAAAGCAAAACAAAACCAAATCACAACATCTCTTGCTAAAAAAATCATATACACCAAAAAACAAGCGGTCAGTAACCTTAAAATACTTGCCCAAGAAATTTCTAAAGTTTGATCCATATTTAAACTATTAACTATTTAAGTAAAATTAACTATATTTTTAATATTGCTTCAATTCTCCCCTTTTCACTTTCTTCAATTGGGCCAATAACCGACAAATTTAATTTTTCAGGTACAAAAATTTCTTCAGCCAGCTTTTTAATATCACCAACAGTAACCTTATCAATCATTTTTAATTTTTCCTCTGGACTGACGGTTTTACCTTCCATTACCTCTTGAGTAGCATAAAAAGAGGCCTGAGCGTCAGTTGTATCTAGCGATAAAGACATGCTTCCGCGCAAATAATCTTTAGCTTTTTTTAATTCCCGCAAAGAAACTTTATTTTCTTTAAAATCTTGATACTCTTTTAAAATCAATCCTACGGCTTTTTCCAAATTTCCATTTTTAATTCCTGTTTGAGTTACCAAAAATCCAGTATCAGTAGTAGAATCAACAGAAGTATGAACATAATAACCCAATCCATGACGCTCGCGCACGGAAATAAATAAACGCGAGCTCATATTCCCCCCAAGCATAATCGCCAACAAACTTAAGGCATATTTTCTTTTATCAAACATATCATATGCTCTCACGCCAAGACAAAAATGAGTTTGATCGGTTTTTTTATAATGCACCAAAACTGCCGGCTTTAACTGCTCCTCTTTAGTAGCTTCTTTTTTAGGAACCTCACTTTTTTCAATTCCAGAAAAATATTTTTGAACTTTTTGTTCTATCTGCTTGGCGCTTATATCACCTGCTACACATACCACAGTATTGTGCGAAGCGTAATGATCTTTATAATATTTAATCAATTTTTCCCGATTATAGGCTAAAATATTTTCTTTTTCTCCCACGATTCTCCAACCAGCTGGCTGATTGCCATACAACAATTCCTCAAAAAGTTCACTTACGTAACTTTGTGGCATATCTAAATACATATTGGCCTCTTCAATTACAACACCCTTTTCTCTTTCAATTTCAGCTTCTTCAAATTTAGAATTTAAAAACATATCAGAAATCCAATCCAGCGCCACGTCAGTATTTTTTTTATCAACTTTAGCCCAAAAACCAGTTACCTCTTTTGAAGTAAAGGCATTATAGGCTCCACCAATCATATCTAAAGTTTCAGAAATTTTTAAAGTCGTTGGTCGCTTTTTAGTACCCTTAAAAAACATATGTTCTAAAAAATGCGACAACCCGTTAATATCCTTAGTTTCATACTTAGAGCCAGTCCCCACCAAAATTAAAACTGTTACACTTTTGGCGTTTTTTATCGGCACCGCCACTATTCTTAAGCCATTTTTTAAAACCTTCTTTTTAATTGCCATATATTTTTTCTTTAATATAATTATTTAATTCGCTAACTTTTATTTTTTCTTGCTGAGTAGTGTCGCGATCCCTTACTGTAACTTCATTATTTTCCAAAGTATCAAAATCTACAGTTACGCAATACGGTGTACCAATTTCATCCTGACTATAATAACGCTTACCAATATTGCCTCTGTCATCGAAAGCCACCATAAAATCTTTTTTCAAGTTATCATAAACTTCTTTAGCTTTGGCAACTAATTCTGGCTTATTTTTCAATAAAGGAAATACTGCCACTTTATAAGGAGCTAATTGAGGTTTTAATTTCAGAACTATTCTTTCATCTTCTTCCTGATACGCACCACAAAGAACAGCCAAAACTGATCTATCCACGCCAAATGTTGGCTCAATTACGTGCGGATAAAATGGTTCAACGCCCTCTTCTTTATATGGAACCTCATCTTTAAAATGATTTCTCAAATCAAAATCAGTACGATAAGCTAAACCATATAATTCTTTTTTTCCAAACGGAAAATCATATTCAAAGTCAATAGTTTTTTTAGAATAATGAGCAAGTTCACTTGAAGGCACATCAAGTTCATGTATACTTCCCTGTTTTAATCCCAAAACATCAATCATCCAGCTTTGCATTTCTTTTTGCCAATGCTTAAAAACTTCTTGCCAGTTTTCTTCTTTGATAAAATATTCAATTTCCATTTGTTCAAACTCACGTGTGCGAAAAATAAAGTTTCCGGGAGTTATTTCATTACGAAATGCTTTTCCGATTTGTGCGATACCAAATGGCAATTTTTTGCGGGAAGTTTCCAATACATTTTTAAAATCCACAAACATAGCCTGCGCAGTTTCTGGGCGGAAGTACACAATGGAGTCTTTATCTTCAATTGGGCCCAAAAAAGTTTTTAACATTAAGTTAAATTGCCTAGATTCCCCTAATTCCCCCTTGCATTCGGGGCAATTTTTTAAATCAATTTGGTCAGCGCGAAATCTTTTTTTACACTTTTTGCACTCAATTAAAGGGTCCGAAAAAGTTGAAATGTGACCAGAAGATTCCCAAACTTTGGGATTCATAATTAGCGCCGCATCAATGCCAACCACATCATCACGCATTTGCACAAACTGTTTCCACCATAATTGCTTAATGTTGTTTTTTAATTCTACTCCCAATGGACCATAATCCCATGAGTTAGCCAGTCCGCCATAAATTTCAGAGCCCGCAAAAACAAAACCTCGTCTTTTGCAGAGCGAAATTATTTTATCCATTAAATTGTTTTTATTGTTGACTTCTTTTTTCATACGATTGGCTTATGGTACTCCTAAAAATAAATAAATTCAATAATTAAATTAACTTTTATCTTACTACTCCACCAAGTCCTGTAGAATCATCCGGTAAAGCGGTTGTTAGCCCACTTACCGTATTAGAAATCACATTGCCAGTAAATTGATCTTCTCCAGAAATAATAACCTGACCAATCAAATTAGCCACATCACCTTTTTGTAAAAAATTAGGAGTTAAGGAAATCTGAAAAGAAATTGTTGGCGCCAAAGCCGTAACTCCTGTTCCAGCCGGGGTTTCTCCAACCAACCAAACTATTTGCCGACTAACACTATCCAATGAAAAATATGGAATCTGATTTTCCGGCAAAACTGCTACCAAGGCAACATTTGACGGCAAAACTGCTCGCACTTTCACATTTTTAAGATCATTTAAATAATTTTTAACCTGCCAAACAATGGTATATGTGGTTGATTTGTTAACTTGTGGGGGAACTGGGCCAGAATTTAAAAAATCCTGCTGGCCAGAATAATAAGCTTTTTGCAATATACCAATTTTAGAACTAACCTTAGTGCTAAATTCCTGAATAACATCAGATACTTTAACGGTATTTTTCAATAAAATATTATTTTTTTCTTCATCCGATGGCACCCAACTATCTTTAAGCTTAACATCAAAAGTAATTTTAATTTCTTGTTGAGGATTGATGCGTTTTAGGATTGAAACTTGCCTTGAATCCCAAATAATCAAACCATCAGAAGGCCTCACATTACCGTTTTCAGATTTTAAGGTGGAAAAATCGAAACCAAAGCCCTCAAGATGCGATTGCACAAACACATCATTGAAAGCAGATGATCCGATATTTCTTATATAAATATCATAATGCAACACTTCTCCGGGCGTAGCAGTATAATTAGAATTACGATTTATTTGCTGAGAAATAAATAGTAAAGGATTAATAATACTTACATCTTGATTTACTTCTTTAATAACCACAAAAATACCGTCAATCCACATACCCAGTTGAGCAGAAAAGTTTAGAGTATTACCCAACTCCCCATTTGCTACACCTTTAACGGTTATTCTACCACCCTTAGATTTTTGCAAAGTTGGTAATTTCCACTCAACATTATCCAAAGAAGATGGCAATGAAGATATCGCATTAAATCCCTGTGCTGTATTTATTTTCACACTTAAGTTTTCCAAAGGATAATCTATGTTGGAAAAATAGTTAACCGAATAACTTACCTCTTTTCCCTTTTCTATTTTTAAAGGCATGTCAAAAGTCAAAGTTATCGGAACCGTTTTAATTTTTGTGGTAAACATTGTATCGCTTTCATAGCGAACTGATAAATTTTTTGGCGTATAAGAAAGCCACGCGCGAGCTATTTTTATATCATCTTCCTTGCCCAATAATCTGGCGGTAAAAGTAACAACATTTTCGACACCAGGATAAATATCTTTTAAATCCTGAGAAAATCTAGTTTTACCTTCCTCATTTAAGGAATTATCGGGTAACTGAAAAATAAGTTTTGGGTTTTGTAAAACAAAATTACCGTTATTTTTATATTTAACTGTGTAAGTCACTTCATCGCCCACGTTAGCAGTTTCAGAACTCAAGATTTCTAATTTTAAAACTTCTTTAGAAAAAAAAGTGTCGCGGTAATACCAAAAACCAAAAAATCCAGCTAGCAGTAAAAATACTAATCCAATAATAAGAAAAATATTTTTATTAAATCTTTTCATT
>CALRFZ010000020.1 GCA_943357015.1 Candidatus Staskawiczbacteria bacterium | reverse complement strand
AAATTTTATCCTCTGGCACCAATCCTTGCTCCTTTCGCATATCTTGCATAAATCTTATTATATCACGAATCATACCCTCTTGTTTTAATTCGTCCGTTAAAGTTAAATCTAATTTAACTTCACTATCAATAGCGTCATCAAAAATTATTTCTTTAACATTAACCTCATCTTTTATTAAATCCAATAACTCTTTACTATCTTTTATTTTAATTTTGCTATTTTTAATCGTTAAAGAAGCCAGTGGCTGACGCACTTTAATAGCTTTAATTGAACGCTCTGCCAAAGCCATAGTCACATATTTTTTTACCTCATCCATTTTTTGTTCCAAATCCAAATCAGTTTGAGTTTTGTTTTTCAAATTTGGCCAATCACATAAATGCACTGATTCGGGCATATCTTTTACTCTTAAACTTTGGTACATTTCTTCCGCAAAAAACGGAACAATTGGGGCAATTATTTTGACAGTATTTAACAAAACATAATAAAGAGTTTCAATGGCCTCTTTTCTTTCTGGCGCATCTTGATGAAATCTTTTGCGAGACCTACGCAAATACCAAAGTGATAAATCATCATTAAAAAAATCTTCAATTGCCAGTACCGCTTTGGCCACATCATATTTATCTAAATTAAATTCTGCCAATAAAATAACATGATCTATTTTTGACACAATCCATTTATCCAAAACATTTTTTGATTTAATTGTTAAATTTTGCGGAAAATCTTTTTTATCTACATAAGTACTAAAAAAAGTATAAACATTTTGCAATGTTAACAATTTCCTCTTTATTTCATCTGCGCCCTTGTAACCAAAATTAAAATTTTCGGCTGGATTATGACGCATATACATCCATCGAATTGGGTCGGCGCCAATTTTTTCCACCGCCTCATCAAACCAAATAGCATTGCCAGAAGATTTGTGCATTTCTTTTCCATTTTCATCTTTTACTAAAGCATATCCAAAAATTGTTTTAATTGGTGCAGTTTCTTCTAAAACCGCTGACATAACCAACAACGAATAAAACCAATTTTTAAATTGCCCAGGAAATGACTCAGAAACCAAATCGGCCGGAAACCATTTTTTCCAATATTTTTTATCTTCAAGATATTTGAGGGTAGAAAACGGCACAATGCCAGCGTCAAGCCATGGATTGCCCACATCTTTAATCCTAGCTACTGATTTTTTACACTTCTTGCATTTAATTTTTACCTCATCTACAAAGGGTCGATGCGGAGAATTACCCTCAAATTTATCCCAACCCTCAACTGCTCTTTTCTCTAATTCTTCTTTTGACCCCATAACCTCAAAATGACCACACTGACACTCGTAAATTGGCAAAGCTAAACCCCAATACCTTTTCTTGGAAATTAACCAATCGTGCATATTTTTTATCCAATCTAATTCGCGTTCCTTGCAAAACTCAGGCAACCAATTAATTTGCTTGACAATCTCTTCTAATGGCGCCCGCAATTTATCCATAGAAATATACCATTCATCTACCACTCGCCAAACCAATTCAGTTTTACATCTCCAGCAAGTTGGATATTTATGTTTATAAGGCAAAATTTCAAAAACATACTGATTTTGCGCCACCAAATAATCCAAAACTATTTTTGGATCTTTTTTAGCATTTCTGCCAGAAAATTCTCCCAAACCATCCAAATAACTCGCATCTTCACCAATAACCTCTATTAATGGTAAGCCCAGTTTTTGCCCCAGCTTAAAATCTTCTTCTCCTGCCGATACGGCTGTGTGCACTAAACCCGTACCATCTTCCATATTAATTGGCATAAGTCTATCATCAGTAGCAACAACAACATGAAAATTACCAAGATTTTTTTCGGCTACTTCTTTGACTCTTGGCAAATTATCAAATGCAAAAGAATATTTTAATCCAACCAACGCGTCACCCTTAACTGTTTTTACAATTTTAAAATCTTTTTTAAATATTTTTTCTACTAAACTATTGGCCACCCAAAATTTTCCCGAACCGTTATCTATTAACGAATATTCATTTTTTCCGTCTACCGCCACCGCAATATTGGCAAGTAAAGTCCATGACGTGGTGGTCCAAACTAATAAATATTCACCCTTACTATCAACCACAGGTAATTTAAAGTAAATTGAATCGTGCACAATCTCTTTATATTCTTCCCCTAAAATTTCATGCTGTGAAATTGCCGTTCCGCAACGCGGACACCATGGCACACTATCTCTGCCCTTATAAAGATAACCCTTTTTATTGCATTCCTTTAAAAAATTCCAAATCGCATAATTATTCTCATCCGACATTGTGTAGTAAGAATTATCCCAATCCATCCATTGACCCAATCTAATAGACTGGGTAGTTTGAATGGCCGAATATTTTTGCACCCGCTCCTTGCATTTTTGCACAAATTTATCTATGCCATACACCTCAATATCTTTTTTACTCTTAAAACCCAATTCTTTTTCTACCTCCACTTCAACCCAAAGACCCTGACAATCAAAACCATTTTGATAGCGTTGGTCAAAGCCTTGCATAGCCTTATATCTTTGACGCAAGTCCTTATAAGTTCTTCCCCATGCGTGATGCACTCCCATGGGATTGTTGGCTGTAATCGGACCATCTAAATAAGACCAGCGTTTTTTGCCTTTGTTTTTTTCCTGTAGTTTTTGGAAAACTTTATTTTCATCCCAAAATTTTAAGGTTTTATTTTCTGATTCTGGAAAATTATAAGTCATATTAACTAAATTAATTTTATTACTAATTTATTGCGCAAAATTAAAAGTGCTAATAATCTGATTTAACACATCTGGTTGATTTTTATTTTTTGCCACGCAATCATTGTAATTTTGAATTTGCTCTACATTACCCGCCTCAAGTGGTAAATAATTTTCACAACTAGTTTGACTAGTAGCAAAATACACCACAAGACATTTTTGGTTTTTTGCCACAAAATAGTAATAATAATTATAAATGTGCCCCATAGACGCTTCTTGAATATTATCTAGACAATACTGATTATTATTTATTATTATTTTTTTAGCACTAAGTAAATTGTGATTTTGGTAATTAACTTTTACATCCTGATCTTTATCTATCACATTAGTGATATTCGGACAATTATCAACTAACACATCACCAATACAATCTCCAAATAAAATCTTTGGTTGATGCCCAGCATCAAAAAAATTATTAGGGTATTTTAGTGAAAACCCCGCTTCATTATTAACCATCTCATTCCAACTAGCAACCTGACTAACTTTGAATTGATCTGATTTTTGGTTAATTTGTTGACTTTGCAGTTGATTAGTTTGATCTAAATACTGACTCATTAAAAAATATCCTGCGATAGCAATAACTGCAATAAAAGATACCATCATAATAATAAATAACATTGCGACGCCTTTTTGATTAGCCATAATTAACAACTATTAATTTTACATTTTTTCTAAAACTGGCACTCCAAGCAACCACAGCCCATTTTTTATAATCACCACAAAAGCTTGAGTTAATGCAACTTTATAACCCGAGAATTCATCATTAATATCTACTATTTTATTTTCAGCGTAATAATAATTAAAAGCACTGGCAAGTTCCATTAAATACAATGCTATAATATGAGGCTCCAATTCTTGACTCGCTTTTTGAATAACATCTGGGAAATATAGCATCATCTTTACAAAAGAGCTAATTTGATCTGGTATTTTTTCAAGCGAAATTTTAATTTTTTCCTGCTTAGCTTTATTTAAGATTGAAATTGCGCGCGCTAAAGCGTATTGCAAATATGGCCCAGAATCACCCTGAAAATTAATCGACTTTTCCGCATTGTAAATAATATCGCTATTTGCCGACTGCTTTAAAATTGAGTACTTTAACGCCCCAACTGCTACTTTTTCACAAATTTCTTTTTTCTCTATCTGCGCCAAATCACGATCTGATATTTTTTCGGCTACCATTTTTTCTAACTGATCAAGCAAAGACTCAAAAGTAACCGCCGTCCCAGACCTTGAAGACATTTTACCTTCGGGCAAGCGCATCATACCATGGCCAATATGAGTAGTTTTTTGTTGCAGGCCTGGGAAAATTTGTGCCATAGCGCACATCATAACTTTAAAATAATCATTTACTTCATTACCCGTAATTACCACCGACATATCATATTTATATTTTTCATATTTTATTTTTGCCAAAGCCATTTCTTTGGCTTCATATGTTGGTAAGCCCTGAGAATTAATAAACACGCGCGTGTGTAGGCCATACTTTTCACCTTTAAAAATTATTGCTCCATTATCACCCTTTTCAAATATATTTTTTTTAAGGCCATCGGCTATAATTTTTTTGGCTAAATTCACTGACTGACTTTCAAAAATCAAAAAATCAAATTTACTACCAAGTGTTGCGTATATTTTTTCAAAATACTTTAAAGACCATTTTTTTCCTTCGTCATAAACTTTATTAACCACCTTATCACTTCTTTCAAAAATCTTTTTATTTAAAGCTGTAATTTCCTGTTTAGCCAAATCATTTTCTTCGTATTCTTTGGTGCCAAAAACATATGCTTGTTGCCAAGATAATTCCACATTTTTTATTTTTCCAAAAACCGCTTTGGCAATACTAATTCCAACATCGCTTTGCCAAGTAACCCTTTTTATCTTTGCGCCACTAAATTGCAAAATTCGTGAAATAGATTCTCCAATGGCATTACTCATTAAGTGGCCAATATGAAATTCCTTTAAAATATTAGGGTCAGTATATTCAACAATTATTTTTTTATTTTTTAATACATCATTTTTCCCAAAATTACTTTTTCCTTTTAAAATCTGGTTTATATTTTCATCAAAAACCTCTTTTTTTAAATAAAAATTTATAAAGCCACCCACTGCTTCCACTCTATCAATTTTCACTGACTTAATTTTCTCAATCTCTCCTAACAAAAGTCCAGACACCTCAATTGGATTTTTTTTTATTTTACCCGCCAAAAAAAACGAGGCATTAGTGGCATAATCTCCGTGTGGCCCATTTGGCTTTACAATAACAATTTCATCTAAATTAAAATCACCCAATGCAAGATTGCAAACTGCCAAGTCAACTATTTTTTTTATTTCCTCTTTAGTATTCATTTAATTACCGTTCCAATAAATGTTTTGTTATTTAAAAAATTATCAAGTCTTTCCAAATAAGCGCCATTAATTATCACTACTTTAATTTTTAAAATCTCTGCCATTTTAGATGCCCGCGGATCAAATGGCGCCGATAAACCAGGCGTCCATTTATCTCCCACAATCTGCCGAAAACTTTTCCAATCAATTTCTTTAAAGGGTTTAGCATCTTTTAATTTGCGCGGATCTTTATCATAAACGTAATCAATATTGGTTAAATTAACAATTGTTTTAATGCCCATATTCTTAGCCAACATCACACTACAATAATCCGTTGACCAACCGGGCTTCCAACCCGCAAAAATTGCTACATCTTTGCGAGAATTAACTTTTTTAACAGGATCAGTTACCACTTTATCAAACGCCACTTCAGTAAAAACCTGTTTTACAATTTGAGCATTTAAACGCGAAATACTAATTCCCATCCAATCCCTTTCTTTGTTATCTGCGCCAAATTCCAATAAGGCTTTTTGATAATCCCGACAAACCGCGCCACCGCCAACAAACATAAAAAACTTTTTAGAATCTAAATATTTTAATACCAATTTTTTAAATGATTTTAAAAATACAACATCAATGCCACCAGACTTATCTGGCAACCCAGCTGGGCAAACCAGCGACCCACCCAATGAAATAATAATATTTTCTTTAGCCATAATTAACCTTTTGCCTTTTACAAACCAGTAATTACAAAATTACAGATTTTTATCATTCTATCTTATTTTGCGGAAATTTTCCACTAAAAAATCCCTGAGCTTATTACTAAACCACAGGGATTTATTTTTATCGGTCATTACCGATAAAATTATTTACCAATCTTGATCGTCAATCAGGCGATACTCCATAACATAGGCGTCTTCGCCACTGTCTGAATAAAAGCCTCGCTTGATGCTTTGTGCCAAAAAACACTTCTGGCGTAAAAATAACTGAGCGGATAAATTAGTTTCCCGCACATTTATTTTAATAACTCGACGTCGCTTGCCATCCAATTTAACAATTAGCTTATTGATCATTTGAGTGCCCACGCTCTTCCATCGCCAATCCAAGTGAACCGCAAGATTAAGAATGGTAAGGTTATTTTTGTTTAGCTCATAAACCAAATAACCAACAATCTTTTCCCTGCACTCAGCAACATAAGCAACACAATTACGACGCGATAAGTGTTTTGAAAAATCCTCTTCAGACCAGCAGTAATCAAAACTGGCTTGCTCAATACCAATAATTTCAGGCATATCACGACGAATCATCCATCGGATATTAACTATAACCTGATTTTTTACTGAAAATTTCACAGTAAACTCCTTATAATATAAGTTGTAAAGTTGCTAATTACATTAATTTCTTTTATCATATTTTAAGAATATTGTACAGGTTTTATAAATTTTAAAAAGTGATAGACTAAAATTATGCAAATTTATTCTGAAAATAAAAAGGGCCACTTTGATTACCAAGTCCTCGAAAAATACGAAGCTGGGTTAGCTTTGATTGGTCAAGAAGTAAAGTCAATTAAAAACGGTCATATGCATTTATCAGGGTCTTATGTGGTAATTCGCGACTTAAAACCATATTTAATTGGCGCTAAAATACCAGCCTACCAGCCCAAAAACGCGCCAGCTAATTACAATCCAGAGCAATCTCGCGCGCTTCTACTCAATAAAAAAGAGATTAATTATTTAATTGGTAAGGTTAACGAACGCGGGTTTTCACTCATCCCCTTGAAAGTTTATGCCAAGCATGGTAGGATAAAACTCGAATTCGCTCTTGCGCGTGGCAAGAAAAAATTTGACAAAAAAGAGCAGATTAAAAATCGTGATATAGATCGTCAGATTCAACGTGAATTTAAGTAAGGGGGCGCATGTTTCGACAAGTGCACTTTTTAAAATAAGCAAATCCAGTATTCTGAAATCTGGCTAAACTTTCAGAAACTACATAATTGCTAACTTATTTAGAAAGCAACCGGCATTAGCCTACGCTTAGTGCCCATCCTTCCCGTCAACTCCTGATAGGCGGTCAAAGGGTGTTATATTATCAGGATAGGTAATTTTTTTCCCTTAAAAATTACTCAAACTTAAAGGGATTACGGTATTAAAAATTTTGTTTGTTTATTATTTAATGCTCGACAAAAAAACAAACTACATTTGTAGAATTATTTTAACAAGCCATTTGGACGCGATTTCAATATCGCCGCTTCCACAATAGGCTTAATTAATCAAAATTTGGAAAAAGTAGCTATCAACAATTTCATACGGGCAAAAGAAGTGAGGGTTATTGGCTCAGCTGGCGAACAGCTGGGAATTATGAATATTTTTTCAGCCATTGAACTGGCAAAATCTCAGGGCTTAGATTTAATTCAAGTAACTGAAAAAGTAGAACCGCCAGTTTGTCGCATTGGCAATTACGGTAAGTACCTTTATTCTCTGCAAAAGAAAGAACGAAAAATAAAAGTTAATACCAAAATTACAAAACTTAAAGAAATACAAATTGGGTTTAATATTTCTCCGCATGACATTGAAGTTAAAGCTAAGCAAGCAGAAAAGTTTTTAAAAGGCGGAGATAAGGTAAAAGTTAGCATGGTGCTTAAAGGACGAGAAAAAGCTATGGGAGACCTGGCAAAAAGCAAGGTTATATTTTTTCTAGAAACCACTGATAAATTAATTCCCATCAAAGTAGAGCGTGAATTAAAGCGAGAACCAAAGGGCTTTACAGCAATCGTTTCAAAAGAATAAAAGAATAGTTTAAAGTTATCAAGTTTTAAAGTTAAGAAATACCAAACTTTATACTTTTAAACTTTATAACTTTTAAACTTCGCATATGAATAAAACAAAAAAGGCAATTATCAAGAGATTTAAAATTACTGGTACTGGAAAAATTTTAAGAAGACTTTCTGGTCAGAATCATTATCGCGCCAAAAAAACCGGCCAAGATAAACGAAAAGGAAGAAAATGGATTGCGCTTTCCAAATCAGAAACCAAACGAGTTAAACGTTATTTGCAAACATAAATTGAAAATAATTTCGAATTCTGAATTTTGAATTTCGAATAAAGCCAGAATTTTTTAATTTTAAAAAATAAATTAAGAATTCAAAATTTATTCAAAATTCAAAATTAGAAATTAAAAATTTAAGCTATGACAAGAGTCAAAAAAGGAGCTACTGCCCATAAACACAGAAAGCATTTATTAAAACATGCCAAAGGTTTTAAGTACGGTAGAAAATCAAAATACAAATTAGCTAAAGATGCGCTAAGGCACGCTTGGACATATTCATACAGAGATAGAAAAGTAAAAAAGCGAGATTTCCGCCAACTTTGGCAATTACAAATTAACGCCGCCGCCAGAAAATTGGGAATTAACTATAGCAAATTAATTCACGGTTTGGACTTAAAAAAAATAGAAATTGATAGAAAAATACTATCTGAATTAATCAAACAATATCCTAGTGTATTTGAAAAAATTGTAGAAGAAGTTAAGCAGGAAAGCAAATAAAACAAAAACCGCCAAAGGCGGTTTTTGTTTTATTTAATTACCCCCTCACCTTTTAGCAATTCAAGTTTTTTTTCAACCCCTCTATTATATTGCCCAATTTTCCCATTTACTTTAACAACTCTATGACAGGGAATTTCTGAATTAAAATTTTTCTTTAAAGCACTTCCTACAGCCCGATAAGCTTTTGGATTACCTAACTTTTCTGCAACATCTCTATAACTTAACACCTTTCCTTTTGGAATCTTTTTAACAATATTATATACCTTACTTTGAAATAATGTCATTAGCTTTTTTAATTAAATTTTTAGCGTTTTTAAATGTTAATTTTTTAAGCGCTTTATCATATGGCAACCACTCAAAACAATATGCTCATCAGAAATTTTCACATTTTCAGTTTGGGTTTTGACCAAATAAAAAACTACCAATTTAAAAATCCAAGGCGCTTTTAGTTTATCCTCCTTTTTTAACGCATAATTATTACGAAAAGAATATTTAATATATTCTTTAAAGTCATCAATAATTTCCAAATCAGTAATCCCAGTTTCCTCTGCTATTTCCCTTCTTACTGTCTGCTCTTCATTCTCGCCTTCTTCAATATGCCCTTTAGCAAATTCCCAATGCCCAGATTGGTAATGTAAAAGTAGATAATATGGAATACTGCCTACCATTCTAAATATCAAAGCGCCCGCCGATTTTTCCTTAGTCATTATTTTTAAATGATTTTAATAAACCTTCGACCGATTGCGTATTTATAATATCCTCCTTTTCTGCCCAACCCCTACGCGCCTGAGATACGCCATACTCCATTAAATCCATTTGATCTTTATGATGCGCATCGGTATTGATAATCATTTTTACGCCTTCATTTTTAGCTCGTCTAATATAAAGATCGCGCAAATCCATTCGCGCCGAAGAATTAATTTCCAAAATTGTGCCGGTCTGATTAGCCAATTTTAACATCTGATCAAAATCAATTTTATATTCCTCACGCCTACCCACAATTCTACCGGTTGGGTGGGCAATAATATCCACATTCGAATTTTTCATCGCTTTTTCAATTCTCGCCATCATTTCCTTGGTTTCCATTTTAGTATTTAAATGAACACTTGCTATCACATAATCTAATTGCGCCAATACCTCATTTTTTATATCAATAGAACCGTCTTTTAGAATATCAGCCTCGACGCCATGCAAGATGCGGAATTTTAAATTTTGACTTTTAAACTTTGAATTAAGGTTTTTTATGTATTTATTTTGCTCCAGTAACTGTTTTTCATTTAACCCGTTTTCAATTTTTAAGGTTTTTGAGTGATCCGAAATTCCAATATATTGATAACCCTTTTCCATCGCGGTTTTAGCCATAACTTCAATTGAATGCTCGCCACCATTCCAATTTGAATGGCAATGCAAATCCCCTTTAATATCTTCCAAATTAATTAATGCCGGCAAGCTACCAACTAAACTTGATTGAATTTCACCCTGATCTTCTCGCAACTCCGGCTCTATATACTGCATTCCAATTACCTTATAAACGTCTTGTTCGGTGGCACCGGCAATTTGATTTTCACCCTCAAAAACTCCATATTCACTTAATTTTAAACCTTTTTCCATTGCAATCTTGCGCGTAGCAATATTATGCTCTTTTGACCCTGTAAAATATTGTAACGCCGACCCATAACTTTTTTCTGGCACAACCCGCAAATCCATATCAAAACCACCGGTCATATAAACCGAAGTTTTAGTATCACCCCTGCCCCAAACTTTTTTTACCCCAGGCAAAGCTACAAAAAAATCCATAACCGCTTTTGGATTATCAGAGGCCACCAAAAAATCCACATCTCCAATCGTTTCTTTTTTACGCCTTAACGATCCAGCCAAGCTTGCCATTTTAACTTCTTTTAAATTTTCTAGTTTTTTTAAAACCTTTCGCGCCACAGGTGTGATAACTTGAAGTGGCGATCGCCCATGACTAGTTTTTAAAAATTCTAAACCCTGCAAAATATTTTTTTCAGTCGTTTCGCCAAATCCAAATAAATCTTTTAATTCGTGTTTTTTTACGGCTTTTTCTAAATCTTTTAAACTTTTAATTCCTAATTTTTCATACAAAACTTTTATTTTTTTGGGTCCCAACCCCTCTACTCGCATCAACTCATCAATTTTTACGGGTAGCTTATTTTTTAATTCTTGATGACCAGCTATTTTGCCAGTTTTTAAATATTCCTCAATTTGCAAAGCAATATTTTTACCCACACCCTCAATTTCTTCCAAACCATTCTTGCCCTTATTAATGTAAATTTGCGCCACATCTTCTTTTAAATCTTCCAATGATTTGGCTGCGCGCTGGTAAGCAAAAGGCTTAAAAGCCACGCCTTCTGTTTGCAAAAAATTGGCAATTTCATAAAAAATTTTTGCTAATTCCTGATTTTTCATATTTGTACAATTACTAGCATTATACTATAAATATTAAAAAAGAGGCTTAATTAAAGCCTCTTTTTTTACTATCAAAAATATTAACCCACTTCGTATTTTATGTTTTTAATTTTATAACTAATTTTTTGGGGTGATAATATTGTAATCTGATCCCCGACTTTGCGACCCAAAATTGCCATACCAACTGGAGATTCATTACTAATTTTACCGGCTATGGGATTAGCTTCTAAAGTTCCGGTTAAAATGAATTCATCGCTTTTGCCATCAAAATCCATTGTTACCTTAGCGCCAATTCCCACTAAATGCTGTTGATCTTTTGGAGGGTTTTTAATTATTTCGTGATGTTTGATTATATTTTCTAAATCATTAATTCTTGTCCTTAGCGCGTCCATATCTTCGTGATAACTTAAAAACTCAGGGTTTACATCTTCCGATTCCAACATCTTTGGCGCTTCAACCCCCACAGTCTTTTGCCTCTCTATGACCATCAAATCCACTAACTCCTGTTTTAAATCTTCTAATTTTTCTTTGGTAAGATAAAATATTTTTCCTTCCATATTTTTTAAATTTAATTATTCTCTATTCTATTTTTTAAACCATCCTATGTCAAATAGTTATCCACTACCTATATTAAGAACTTGCTATACTTTATAAACTCTGTACCCCTCCCGAACTTTTTCCTTAATTTTTAAACCCACTGACACTCCCTTTTTGGCTTTTTTGACCGACAGGTGATCAATCTGCAAAGATTTAACATTTTGATTAAAATCAGTATTCTCTCCGCCAACAATTCTAATTTCATCTCCAACATTCAAACTGCCAGATAATTTTATCACCCCCACCTCTATATTTGAGAAGTAATGAGAAACTTTACCAATTAATTTTCCGGCAATTTTATTTTTTTGAGGTAAAACTATAATTTTCTTTTTCTTGGCAATTATTTTTTTCTTTAATTTATTTTTTGTTACTGTCTTTTTAGGTTTTATTTTTGGCATATAATTTAATTTAATATCTTGTACTATCCCAAATTTTACCAAAAAAGCGACGCACTATCAATATAAGTATTAAACTAAAGACCATTCCGTTTTGCGGAATGGTCTTTAACAAGGGAGCCTATAATTTTTAACGCACTTGGCTTGTCTTTAAAACCAAATTCGGACAATTGAATTGGATGCGCATACAAACCTTCTTCATTAAAAACTATATATGTCCGAGAGCTTATAAATAAACTCTCATCTCCCTTCACTTATATTTTAGTTTATAGTAAAAGAATGTCAATATTAATTTTTTATAATGGAAAAGGCTTTAATCATTGATTAAAGCCTTATATTTTTTGGGTGGTTTTAGTGTTGAGGATGGGGTGGGGAATATGAAAGAAAGAGCTGACAATCTTTTTTGAAAATCGAGAAGATAATCTAAAAGCTTGTCTACCATTAGTTTATCAAAATATAATACAGTGTCAACAGGTAAACTGTGGATAACTTTTTGAACCGTAAATTACGAAATGGTTTCTTTGGATTTTTTTCAATTTTTGAGATAGAAATTTGATAGAATTTTTTATTGTAGCCAAGGACTACGATAAAAAATTATAGCGGATTTATAGCCAAAAATTGAGGAAAAGACAAGAAAAACCGCTTAAAATGTACATTTCGTAATTTACGGTTTTAAACAAAAAACTACTGCTTTTAATGCGGTAGTTTTTAAGAAAATTCTTTATACTCTTGAAACTCGAGTAAATCCAGAGCAGGCCACAATTTCAATGCCTTGCTTTTGCAGTTCATCCATAAACAAATTAACCCCCAAAGAATCTGATGACATATGTCCAGCAATAACAATATTAATATGAGCCAATTGAGCTTCTTTTTTATGCTCCTCGGAAATATGCATACCAATAACTGTTCCAATACCTGCCTGAGCAATTTTTTCGTACAATTTTGGCGATCCTTCCGTACCACCTGTAATT
The DNA here is from genome assembly GCA_943357015.1 of Candidatus Staskawiczbacteria bacterium. GTDB lineage: Bacteria > Patescibacteriota > Minisyncoccia > Minisyncoccales > Staskawiczbacteraceae > VGLO01. The sequence continues at coordinate 956 of CALRFZ010000020.1, read as the reverse complement.
TCAGTTAAAGAGATTCTACCACAACGATTCTCTGGTGCGCCCACAAAAATTTTAGGACCAACGCCAATTTTCATTGCTTCTTTATATTCTGGAATTTCTTTTAGGGCACTTACCACTTCACCAACTTTTTCAAATTTACGCGCTTCAATAAATTTTTTTAAAAATTGCGCCGCCAAGTTATCTGTCGGGGTATGAGAATTCATTACGTTAATTCCCAAAAGTCTAGCAGTATCTACAGTTCGCTGATGATTACTAGCATTAACTCCGCGCGCCACTTCAGAAATTCTCTCGCGCATTAAGCCTTCCGCAACATTAATTGGTACGCCATAATAATTATAAACATCGCACTGTAAATCCATTACATCTGCCAATTGCGCCAAACCCTTGCCAATTGGATGGTGCCCAATTACCAAATCAATATTTCCTAATTGTTTGGCCAATAAAATTTCTTCCGGACCAATATCAATGCCAACCAAAACTCTTTTTATTTCTTTATTTTCAGAAATATGATAAACGCCAGAATCCATATAAGGATTTTCTAGCGCCTCTTTATCAAATTCATCCTGATCTTTTAAATTAAGTTTTAAAAAACCCGCTTTTTTATTATCCAAAAGTTTTTGCACTCCTTCTCTGCCACGAAAATCCGCCTCCATTCCCATTTTTATCGATAAGTTTTGTATTTCTTGTATTGTCATTTTAAAAAAAGACGACCCCATCCTAGTAATAACATGCCAATCCACCAGTATTAATTAGTAGATTAGAGTGAAATTAGTAGATTAGTGTCGCTATTTTGAAGCCTCTTGCTTCATTCTTTTGCCTCGGCTTTTGCGCCATCTTTTATTAATTCTAGCATTGTGTCTAGTTGTATTTCTTTTCATGTAATTAATAGCCTTTATTTTTTCACTGATTTTTTAGCTTTGGATTTTTCTGATGCAACTTTAACAGAAGCTTTAACC
>CALRFZ010000019.1 GCA_943357015.1 Candidatus Staskawiczbacteria bacterium | reverse complement strand
AAAAATTTAATATATCTATAGTTAGTGGAGTGGGTGGTAAAAAAGTTCAGAGTTCTTCTTGGTTGATAGATAACAACAAGAGAAAGTAAAATAAAAATGCCAATTTTATTAATTATTTATTATATTACATTTTTGCTTTTGGTGATTTTTTGGATTTTGTTGGCAACCAAGAAAATTAAACTAATTTTAAATTATCGCACTCTTTTTTATATTGGCGTTGTTTTGATGCCGATAGGAATTATGACAAGTAGTTCATCTTTTTTACTACTAAGTCCAATTTATTTGATTTTTGGTTTGGTAAACAAGGATAGATGGGGTCGGAATAAATCGGGGCGAAGCGGTGAAATTGTGATGGGATTGCACAGTTACGGTAATCCAAAAGTCAGAGTCTGGAGTCGCAAAGATGCTGTAGTTACAGTTGGTAAGTATTGTTCTATTGCTGATAATGTTAATTTTGTTATTGATGGAAATCATAGCTTGACATTATTTAGCACTTTTCCTTTTTTGGAAAGATTGGGCTGGAAAGAATATGTGCCGGGAAATTACGGCAAAGAAAATCCAACGATTGGCAATGATGTCTGGATTGGATCTGATGTTGTAATATATTCGGGAGTCCATATTGGTGACGGTGCAGTTGTAGCAGGTCAATCCGTTGTGACCAAATCAGTTCCACCTTATGCTGTGGTGGCAGGAAACCCAGCCGTAATTAAAAAATATCGATTTAATCAAGAGAATATTTTGCAATTATTAGACTTAAAGTGGTGGGATTTACCAGAGCAAGTTATTCGGGAAAAAATAATACCCAATGCTCATAATATTGAAAAGGTATTGCAGGTTTTGCGTGAATTAAGAAAAATTAATTAATGAAATTGAATTTTAAAAGTCTTTTTTTAGAAAATCTGGGAATTCGCCAGACTATTTTTAAAAATACCTTTTGGCTGTCATTGTCTGAGGTGGTGGTTCAAATTTTAAAATTAGCATTAATTATATATACGGCTAGAATTTTGGGTGCAGAGGAGTATGGTAAATTTTCTTTTGCCTTATCTTTTGTGTGTTTGTTTGTGATATTTGCAGAACTTGGTTTATCGGATATTATCACTCGTGAGTTTTCGAAAAACAAAGAATCTGAAAATGAATATCCCTCTATTATATCCTTGAAGATTTTTTTAAGTTTGGGGGTTTTTTTGATTATGTATTTAGGTTCTTTTTTTATTACTAAAGAACCAGATATTAGAATTTCAATTTGGTTTTTGGCGATTTTTATTTTAATTACTAGTTTTATCAATATTTTTTACGCTTTTTTTCGCGCTCGTCAAAAAATGGAGCATGAATCCTTTTTTAAAATTATTCAATATGTGGTTTTAACTTTATTTTCTTTTTTAGTGCTCTTTATCGCTCCATCAATACAAAATTTGAGTTTTGTATATTTTTTTACCAATATTGGTATGTTGGCGGTCTTAATGTTATTTTTTCACTTTTTTATTAAACCGATAAAGTTAGAGTATCATAAATATATTTGGAAAAAGTTTATTGTATTTTCTTGGCCATTAATTTTAGGTTTTAGTATTGGTTGGATATATATTCCCGTCAGTTCTGTAATGCTAGGTTACCTTGGATACCATATCGAAAACGGTTGGTATAGTTCTGCTTATAAAATTATTGGGTCGGCAGTGCTTTCTGCAACATTAGTTTCAAGGAGTTTTTTTCCAGCTTTAAATGTTGCTTCAAAAGTATCAAAGGAAAAAATACAAAAAATATGGAACTATCAAAAAGAGTTAATGATAATTTTGGCATTTCCTATGGTAGTTGGTGGGGTAGTTTTGGCACCAAAAATTATCGCTTTTTTTTATGATTCTAGTTTTATTCCAGCTGTTTTTGTTTTTCAGTGGTTAACTGTAGTATTTGCAATTGATATTCTTTATTATCCTTATGCTTGCGCCTTGATTATTTTTGGATATGAAAAAAAGAATTTTGTTTTAATGCTTGCGGGATTGGTGATTAATATTGTGGTGGGTATTATTTTAATTCCTGTGTATGGCCTGCACGGAGTTGTAATTTCAAATGTTATAAGTTTGGCGACAGTATTTTTTTTGTCGATTATCTATGTTGTGCTCTATACGCCAATTTTTCCTTTTAATGTTGTTTTATTTAAAACAACATTAATAGTTATTGTTTCATCTGTCATTATGTTTTTGGTAATTAGAATATTAAATGCTTACAACTTTCACTTAATTTTGCTAATTACTATTGGCGCGTTGGCTTATTTTTTTCCTTTTACTATAATATATAGTTTTTTTAATAAGAGTGTATTCGGAAAAGTTAAACATTTTGTTGCTAATATTATATGATAGACAACCCCTTGGTTTCAGTAATTATTCCAACGTATAATCGTAAGTTATATGTATTGGGAGCTATTGAAAGCGCCTTAAATCAAACCTATAAAAATATTGAAATTGTGGTTATTGATGATTGTTCAAAGGATAATACTTTTGAATTAATTTTGAATTTACAAAAAAAACATCACCAAATTACTGCTATTAGAATCGAGGTTAATTTGGGTCCTGCGGGAACCGCCAATGCTGGCATTAATATTGCCAAAGGAAAGTATATTGCTATTTTAGATGATGATGATACATGGTCAGATGAAAAAAAATTGGAAAAACAGGTAGCCTTTTTGGAAAAAAATAAAGATTATGTATTATGTGGTGGGGGGGTTATAAAAAGAGATAAGCGGGGCGTGGAAATTGTAAGGTATTTACCAATTGAGTCTGATTTAAATATTAGAAAGGCAATTTTAATTAATAATGTTTTTGCTCATAGTACCGTTTTATATTCTAAAAAAAGTTTTTTGGAAGTGGGTGGTTATCAAAAAAATCTTAAATATTTTGCGGATTGGGATTTATGGCTAAAGTTAGGCACCGTAGGTAAATTTTATAATTTTCAAGATTTTTTTGATTATTATCTTGATCAAGAATATGGTAAAACCTACAGTAGTCATGATTATGGGATTAGAAGAAGATTGTTAGATAATATTAAATTAAGAACAAAATACAAAAAATATTATCCAGGTTACATAAAGAGTATTTTTCTTTGTTTTGCCAGTTACATTTATTCCTTTTTGCCATTTAGGTCTAACTTGCGTCCTATATTAAATAAATTGCGAAGCTTAATTTTTGGATCTCCGCCATACGTATATTTTAATGAAAAATAATAAAAAAATTTTAATTACCGGATCGAGTGGAACTATTGGGACAAGGCTTTTTGAAACCTTATTGTCTTTAAATTATCAAGTAATAGGTTTTGATAAAAAGAAAAACATCTGGCAAGTTAGCTTAAACAATAAAACTATTATTGGAGATTTATTAAATGAAAATGATATCAGAAAAATTCCAAAAGATATTGATTTAATAGTTCATTTGGCCGCCAATGCTAGGGTGTATGACTTGGTGGTAGAGCCGAAATTAGCTCTGGAAAATATCATTGCCACTTTTAATGTTTTAGAATTTGCTAGAAAAAATCAAATAAAAAAAATAATTTTTTCTTCTAGTCGCGAAGTTTATGGCAATAAAAAAGAAATGGTTTCTAGGGAAACCGATGTTAATATTGAGCGATGCGAGAGTCCTTACTCTGCCAGTAAAATTTCGGATGAGGCAATGATTTATTCATTTTCTAAGTGTTACGGATTAAATTATATTGTTTGTCGTTTTTCCAATGTTTATGGTATGTATGACAAATCAAACCGATTTGTTCCTTTGATGATAAAAAAAATGAAAAAAAATGAGGATATAGAAATTTTCGGCAAAGGTAAGGTTTTGGATTTTACTTATATTGATGATTGTATTTTTGGTATTTTAGCTTGTGTTGAAAGTTTTGATCGGACAAAAAATAATACTTTTAATATTGCTTCTGGAAAAGGGACGAATCTTATTAAGGTGGCTGGAATTATTAAAAAAAGTTTGGGCAGTAAGAGTCAAATTTTACTGGGTAATAACCGTTTAGGGGAAGTGGTAAAATATGTGGCCGATATATCAAAAGCTAAAAAAATGCTAAAGTATTTACCGAAAGTATCAATTAAAGAAGGGATTGAAAAATCAGTGATTTGGTATACAAAAAAATGATCACACTTAATTCAATAAAAAGTTTATTTATTTCCGACTCCATGGAATCCTTATCTAAAAAAACCGCTAAAGGCAGTTTTTGGTTGTTGATGTTTAGAATTTTTAGTCAAGGCTTTGGTTTTATTAGAACCATTATTTTGGCGCGCCTTCTGGCGCCGGCGGACTTTGGTCTTTTTGGTATAACACTTTTGGCAGTTTCATTATTAGAAACTTTTTCCCAGAATGGTTTTCAGTCAGCCTTAATTCATAAAAAAGGAGATATAAAGCCTTATCTTGATACGAGTTTTATTGTGCAAGCTGTCAGAGGCTTTTTAATTGCATTGATACTGTTTGCGTCAGCACCATTTATATCGGTGTTTTTTAAGGCCGAGGGGTCAGAGTCAATTTTAAGGGTTATTGCTTTTGCTATTTTTATTCAAGGTTTAACAAATATTGCTACGATTTATTTGCAAAAAGAATTAGAATTTAAGAAATACTTTTTTTATCAAGTCAGCGGAACGGTGGCGGATATTGCGGTTTCGATTATTTTGGCTTTACTTTTTGCTAATGTATGGGCGTTGGTGGCAGGATACTTGGCTGGAATTGTCGTCCGTTGCATCGTTTCTTATATGATTTATTTTTATATACCCAAGCCTAATTTTGATTTTAAAAAAGCCAAGGAACTTTTGGGTTATGGAAAGTGGGTTTTTGGCACCAATATTATCGGATTTTTTATGGCGCAAATTGACAGTTTTTTTGTTGCCAAGTTAAGCGGAGTTATATCGCTTGGATTTTATCAAGTGGCTTATAAAATTCCTAGTATTTTGGGATTGGAGGTTTTGGCTGGGGCAACATTTCCTGCTTATTCAAAAATTCAAGATGATTTGCCAAAGTTACAAGATGCCTATTTAAAGATTACCAAGATTTTTGCCATAATGTTAATGCCAATGGCCGTAGGGATGTATATATTAATTCCTAGGTTTATTACTTTATTTTTAGGAGAAAAATGGTCACCAGTTTTATGGCCAATGAGAATTCTTTCGTTGTCAGCATTGGTCTGGACCATGGCCGTAGTTTCAGATTATATGTTTTTGGCAATTGGAAAGCCGTATATACAGGCAAGATGGTCGGCAATCAGATTGTTGATTTTGATTATTTTGCTTTATCCATTTATTAAAATGTATAATTTAACTGGTGCTTCGATGGCAGTTTTAGTCGGGTCTTTGGTTTCGGCTTTTGGTCTTACAATAGAGGCGATTAATATTATAAAATTTAGCTTTGGTAAATATGTCTATAATATTATTTTTCTTTTTGCCAATGCTTTGATTATGGGGAGTTTGGTTTACATCCTGACGAATTTTATGAGTAATAATATTTTTAGTTTTATTTTTATTATTTTTTCTGGCGCGCTGATATATTTTTTACTGGCATTGGTTTTTGATAAAGTGTTTAAAGATAAATCATTACAACTTTTAAAAGAAAGTATAAAATTATTGGGTTAGTTTATAATATGAAGTTATTAATTATTTACCATGCAGGATTAGCGGAAGACGCAAAAAATATTTTTCGCCAATATGCTGGTCAGGGAGTTGACTTGAGTGTTATCGTGCCAATGGAAATTTACTCCTCAACTGGTCAACGTTTTAAGTATGGTTATTTTGATAACGAAAATGGTTATAGCTTTATTCCGGTAGAATATAAAATAGGCTTTAAATTTTTACCGCTTTTTTGGGCCATTAAAAAAATAAAGCCAGATGTTATTCAGGTTTTTGATGAGTATTCAAGTATTGATCTTGCCAAAGTAATATTGTGTCGCAATATTTTGTACGGCAAAAAAATTCCAGTTTTTGCTTATGCCTTTCAGAATATTCCTTTTTCGTCGCCTCCATTTATTTTTGAGTTTTCAGCTAAATTTTTCAAAAGAATTATTTATAAAATATGTTATCCGTTAATTTTTTGGTATCACAAAAGAGATCTAAGTGGAGTGACGGGTAGTAATGGTCAGGCACTTTTAAATATTAGAAATATTAATAGAAATATCCCTTTAAAATTAATTTTTTGGGGCGTGGAAATCAAAAACTTTTTTCCAAAAAACCGCAATGTTTGTCGAGAAAAGTTAGGATTGAAAAAGGATGTTAAAATAATTGGATACGCCGGACGAATTATTGAAGAAAAAGGTTTGGAAACATTAGTTAATGCAGTCAGTAAAACTGATTATCAACTTATATTTGTCGGAGATGGAAATTACAAAAGTGAGTTAATTGCTATGGTCAATGATTTATGTTTAGCCGACAGAATTTCTTTCTATAAAAATGTAAGTCAGGTGGATTTGGTAGATTTTTACAATGCTTTTGATGTTTTAGTTTTACCGTCAAAAACTATGATTGGATGGAAAGAACAATATGGGCGAGTTTTAATCGAGGCCATGGCCTGTGGCTTACCAGTCGTTGGGTCTTCTTCGGGGGCAATTAGTGAAGTTTTATCTGGTTACCCTAGTGGTCTGATTTTTAAGGAGGGCGACATTAATGACTTAGCTGAAAAAATAAAATTGGGCATTGATTTAAGTTTGCCAGAAAGCTTTAATTTAAAAGATTTTTTATATAAATTTAGCGTTTTAAATTTTGTTTTAGAACATCTAGAATTTTATAAGAAATTTTTAAAAATATGATTTTGTGTCCCATTTGTAATTGCAAAGCCTATTTTTTGACGCAAAAAAAAGATAGATTTGGTCAAAAATATCACTATGTTAGGTGTCAATCTTGCCGATTTTTGTTTGAAAATGATCTGGTTTGCAATCAAGGATTATTGGTTAAAAAAGTGACTAAGGTTTATCAAAAAGATTATTTTGAAAGTATTGATATTGGTTGGAAAAATCGTGCGGACAATTTCTTGAATTTTTTCCGTTTATTTTTAGGTTTGTATAAGTTTTTTAGCTTTAAAAAAAAATTAAGTATTTTAGATTATGGTGGTGGTAACGGTTATATTGCCTCTAAGTTGGGGGATTTTGGCAATGTTTTATATTATGATAAGTACGACAAGCCAATTATTGGAGGAGAGTATGAGACTTTAGAAAGTCCAAAAAAAGCTAGCGTTATATACGCCGTGGAATTGGTTGAGCATTTAACTGATATTAATGAATGGGATTTTTTGGTAGAATTGTCACCAAATATTTTTGTTTTTACTACTTGTCTTACAAACAATATTAAAGAAAAAGATTTAGTTCAATGGGCTTATTTTAATCCGGATGCTGGTCACGTGGCGATTTATCATTCACAGTCACTTTATTTATTAGGTAAAAAATATGGGTTTGTATATTTATTTTTGCCGAATATATCAACTCACATTTTTTTTAAAAATAGATTTTTAAGTCAATTTAATTTTGTTAAAGTTGAATATGTGATTTATAAATTATTTAGAAAAATAAAAAATATCTTAAAATGATAAGTAGGATTTATAAAATATTTTCTTTGCCAATTAAAAAATTGTTATTTTGGCTCGTCAGTTGCATAAAGGTCAGGCAATATGATTTTGCTAAAAAATCTGACGATACGCAATTAAAAATTCTTCATATTGTAAGATTAGACGCCATTGGAGACTTTATTCTATTTAGCGCTATCTTGCCATATTTTAGAAAAATATATCCGGATTATAAAATTATTTTAATTGTAGATTTGGTAAATAAAGATTTGGCTTTGAGTCTTAATAGAGAGTGTATTTTGGGTCCAGTAGTTAATAGCTACTTTGACGAGCTTATTGCTATAGATGGTAGGGCATATAATCGAAACTTTTTTTATTATTACCAAACTCTTAAAAAAATAAGACTGTCTAATCCTTGGATTGTTATTCAGCCTACTTTTTCTAGAACAAAAAAAAGTGATGAAGTAGTTTTTATTTCTAGGGAGGCGCGAAAAATCGCCTATTGTGGAGATTTTTCTAATATTGGATTTAAAGCCAAGTTAAAAAATGATAAAAAATATGATCTTTTAATTAAAAATCACTTATCTTTAATGGAAGTGGATAGAAATAAACACTTTATCAATGAGTTGGTTGGTGCTAAGTTATTATTGTCAGGGGTTCCGTCCTGGCAGATCGCTGAAAATTTTAAAAATTCAATAAATGGTCAATTAGAGTCTTTGGGAATTGATATGTCAAAAAATCTTGTGGTCATTTGTCCAGGATCAAGTAGAAAGATTAAAAATTGGCCAACTAAAAATTTTATTGACCTAATTGAGAGATTATTGAAATCAATACCAAACATTCAATTTATTTTGATTGGCGGATCAAGGGAAAAAGAAATTTGTGATTATATTCATAAAAAATTTGAATCTAAAAGTGTTTATAATATTTGTGGTCAGGTTTCATTGCCAGAATTATCTAAGATTTTAGCAAATTCAAAGTTATATATTGGTAATGATACTGGAGCCATGCATATGGCTTGCGCCGTAGGAATTTCTGTTATAGGTATTATGAGCGGGGAACATGGTGTTAGGTTTTTTCCTTACCCTGCTTGGTATCAGGGTGGGCATAATATAGCAGTTTTTAGTAAAGACAATAAAATTGGCGTTGAAAATATAGAAGTGGAAGATGTTTTTTTTGAGACAATAAAGATATTGAAAGGTTGATTTTTGGTAAATTTTTGATACAATAAAAGACAAAAAAATGCAAGAAAAAATTAAGGAATTTATTAGAGAATCTGGTGAGATTTTAGAAAAAATGCAAGGCAGTGTGGATTTTTTAAATTCCATAGAAACTGTTGCGAGTCTAACAATTAAAACTTTAAAAAACAATAAAAAAATTCTAGTTTTTGGTAATGGCGGTTCCGCTGCCCAGGCATCGCATTTTGTGGCCGAATTTATTAACCGTTTTAAAATTGACAGAGCGCCATTGCCAGCCATTTCTTTAGTGACAGATATTTCCATTTTATCTTCTATTGCAAATGATTTTGGTTATGAATATGTTTTTTCAAAACAAATTGAGGCCTTAGGTCTATTAGGCGATATTGTTTTTGTTTTAACAACTAGTGATATAGATTTTAAAAAAGGTGGTCATTCAGCTAATATTTATCAAGGATTATTGTCGGCTCGCAAAAAAGGCTTAATTACAATTGGTTTGGTTAGCGAAAAAAGTCACGACATTTTAAAGTTTTTAGATATTGCTATTATAATTCCATCAAAAAATACTCCTAGAATTCAAGAGGCACATCTTTTAATTTTGCATAGCATTTGTGAAATTGTTGAAAAATCACTATTTGAAAATGAAAAAATTAATTAATATTGTAGATAATTTTAAAGGCAAGAAAATTGGAGTAATTGGCGACTTAATGTTGGATCAATTTATTTTTGGTCAAGCAGAAAGGATTTCTCCAGAAGCACCAGTACCAATAGTGTTATTTTCTGAGGAAATATATGCATTAGGCGGAGCAGCTAACACAGCTAATAATATCGCCAGTCTAGGTGGGGAGGTTTTTTTGGTTGGGGCTTTAGGTCAAGATTATGCCGGAGATCAATTGTTTTTAAAATTGAAATTAAATGGAATCAATGAGAAGGGGGTAATTATTTTAAAAGAAAAAAATACTACTCAAAAAATTAGAGTTGTGGCTCAGGGTCAGCACATTGTTAGAATTGATAAAGAGCAGGCGCATTTGATTAACAAAGCTACTGAAAAAAAAGCTATAGATATTATAGAGTCTCAAATAAAAAAATGGGATATGGTTGTTATTTCAGATTATAATAAGGGTTTTGTCACTAAGGATTTGGTTGCTAAGATTATTAGATTGGCCAAAAAATATAATAAAAAAATTATTGCCGATATAAAACCTAATAACGCGCGGTATTTTAAAGATATATTTTTACTTGTTCCCAATCAAAAAGAAGCTTTTTTAATAAGTGAATCTTTTGATGTTAAAACTGCTGGAAAAATAATTCAAAAAAAATTAAATTGCAATGTTTTAATTAAGCAGGGCGCTCAAGGTATGACGCTTTTTGAGGGTGGTGAAGTTTTTAGTTTTCCAACTCTAGCTAAAGAAGTTTTTGATGTTAGTGGTGCGGGAGATACGGTTTTGGCAGTTATGGCTTTGGCAATGTCTTCGGGGGTAAATTTAAAAGATTCGGCGATTATAGCTAATTGCGCGGCAGGAATTTCTGTGGCAAAAGTTGGTACTGCAGTTGTTTTGCCAGAAGAATTAAAGAAAAATTTACTAAATGAATAATAAAAAAAATAAAACACTATCTCAAATATTAAGGATAATCAAAGTTTTCAAAAAACAGGGCAAAAAAATTGTCACTTATAATGGTAGTTTTGATATTTTACATTTGGGTCATTTGAAAGCAATTAAGGAGGCTAAAAAGCAAGGCGATATTTTGATTATTCTTCTAAACACCGATGAATCAATAAGAATGTACAAGGGATTGCATCACCCGATTAACCAAGAAAATTCTCGCTTGGAGATGTTAGCGTGCTTGGATGATGTGGACTATATCGTGACTTTTGATGACATAAACCCTTTAGAGATTTTATCTAAAATTCAACCCAATATACATTGCAATGGTTCTGATTGGGGCAAGAGTTGCATTGAAAGAAGTGTTGTTGAAAAACATGGAGGCAAAATTCATATTTTGAACTGGCAAAATGGATTTTCAACCAGCAATTTAATTAAAAATATTTTAAGTGCCTACTCTCGCCCTGAAGTCAAAGCAATTTTTTTGGATCGCGATGGCACAATTAACATTCCTAGAAAAGATTATGTCCAAAAAGTTGATCATTTTCGTTTTGCTACTGGCGCTCTAAATGCCTTAAAAAAGCTTTCTCAAGCAGATTATAAAATTATTATCATAACCAATCAATCTGGTATTGGAAGAAAAGTTTTCAAGGAAAATGAATTAAAAAAAATTCATCAATATATGGCTTTGGAAGTAAAAAAATCTGGTGGCCGAATAGATGCTATATATTATTGTCCGCATCATCCAAACGATAACTGTAATTGTCGGAAACCAAAAATCGGAATGTTTTTAAAGGCAGTTAAAGATTTTAACATTAACTTAAGTAAAAGTTGGTTTATTGGTGATGATCAAAAAGATGTGGTTGCTGGGCGTTATGCTAATATAAAAACTATAAAACTTGGCGAAAAAATGCCGGCTCACTTGAAATTAAAACCCAATTATTACGCTAAAAATTTAATTAAGGCAGTAAAAATTATCACAAATGAAAAATAAAAAAATTTTAGTTACTGGTGGAGCCGGTTTTATTGGTTCAAATTTAACGCTAACTTTGCAAGAAAAATTCCCAGATAATGAGTATTTTGTGATGGATGATTTTTCTTCTGGAGATTATAAAAATTTACTGGGTTTTAAGGGTGAGGTCATTAGCGAAGATGTTTCTTGTGTTAATCTATCGGATTATTTTAAAAAGTTGGATGTTATTTTTCATCAAGCTGCCGTTACTGATACCACTGTATTTGATCAAGACTTGATGATGAAAAAGAATGTAGGGGGGTTTAAAAATGTTTTGCAATTTGCCCTTGCATCCAAAGCTAAATTAATTTATGCTTCTTCAGCCGCGGTGTATGGTCACTCAAATCCTCCAATGATTGTTGGGCAAAGTGAAATGCCAGCTAACATTTATGGCTTTTCTAAACTGGTGACCGATAATATGGCGCGGAAATATTTTAAAGATTTACATATCGTTGGTCTACGTTATTTTAATGTTTATGGACCAAAAGAAAAGCATAAGGGCAAAATGGCCAGTCAAATTTGGCAATTATATTTACAGATGAAAGCAGGTAAGAATCCAAGATTATTTAAGGACGGACAGCAGGCAAGAGATCAGGTGTATGTTAAAGATGTTGTTAGTGCTAATATTTTGGCGATGGGGTCTAGTGAAAGCGGAATTTTTAATGTTGGAACTGGCCAAACTACTACTTTTAATAAAATAGTGGAAATATTAAAAACTGCGACAGGTGATAATTTAAATCCAGAATATATTAATAATCCTTATGAGCATTATCAAGAGAATACTCAGGCTGATTTATCTCAAACTCAAGAAAAATTAAACTATTATCCAGCTTATAATATTGAGCAGGGAATAAAAGACTATTTTAAGACTTAGGTCCGAGTTATTGAAAAAAACTATAACTTAAAGTATTATTGTCATATTATGTCAAAGAAAGCTTTAATTACTGGAATTACTGGGCAAGACGGCTCTTATTTAGCTGAGCTTTTATTGTCTAAAGAATACCAAGTGCATGGAATTATTCGGCGCGCTAGTACTTTTAATACGTCTCGCATTGATGACTTGTATCAAGATCCTCATTTAACCGGCGCAAAGTTATTTTTGCATTATGGTGATCTTACTGACACTGGGAATATCGAAAGACTAATTAGGGAAATTAAGCCCGATGAAATTTACCATTTAGGGGCTCAATCCCATGTCAGGGTTAGTTTTGATATGCCAGAATACACTACTAACACCATTGCGATGGGGACATTACGGATTTTAGAAGCTATTCGTAATTCTGGTTTGCCAATAAAATTTTACAATGCTGGTAGTTCGGAAATGTTTGGATCTACGCCTCCGCCACAAAATGAAACTACTTTATTTCATCCTCGCAGTCCCTATGCAGTTGCCAAAGTATTCTCTTATGATATTACCCGTATGTATCGTGAAGCATATGGAATTTTTGCCTGCAACGGAATTTTATTTAATCATGAAAGTCCAAGGAGGGGAGAAACTTTTGTGACTCGTAAAATTACTAGAGGAATTGCCAGAATAAAATCTGGTTTAGATAAAAAATTATACTTGGGCAATTTAGACGCTAGGCGAGATTGGGGTTTTGCTCCCGAATATGTAGAGGCTATGTATTTAATGCTACAGCAGGAAAAGTCGGATGACTATGTAATTGCTACGGGACAATCGCATTCGGTCAGGGAATTTTTACAAGAAACATTTGCTTATGCGGGATTAGGTGATTATTCTCAATATGTAGAAATTGACCCGCGATATTTGCGTCCGGCAGAGGTAGAATCTTTAATCGGAGATTTTTCCAAAGCTAAAACAAAACTTGGTTTTGAGCCAAAAGTAGGATTTTCCGATTTGTGTAAAATTATGGTAGATAGTGATATGAGACAATTAGTTAAGCAATTAAATATTCAAGTGACCGGAGGTGGCGATAAAATTATTAAAGAAGAATTTTCCAATAAGTGGTGGAATAATGATTAATTTAAAAGAAAGTAAAATTTTAGTTACGGGCGCCGATGGTTTTTTGGGTCGCTACTTGGTAAAAAGTCTTTTAGAAACTAGAAGCGCTTTAAAAGAAAACTTGTATTTGCCAACCGCACAGGACTTGGATTTGCGTGTCTGGGAAAATTGTCAAAAAGCCGTAGCAGGTCAAGATATGGTAATTCACTTGGCCGCCAAAGTTGGGGGTATCGGATTTAATAGGGAAAGGGCCGGTGAACTTTTTTATGACAATATTATGATGGGTGTTCAGCTTATGGAAGCATCGCGCCAGGCGGGGGTAAAAAAATTTGTGGCCATTGGCACAGTCTGTGCTTATCCGAAAGAAACGGCTGTACCGTTTAAAGAAACAGATTTATGGAATGGTTATCCTGAGGAAACTAATGCTTCGTATGGATTAGCTAAAAAGATGCTTTTGGTTCAATCACAAGCCTACCGTCAACAGTACGGCTTTAATTCTATTTTTTTGTTACCACTTAATTTGTATGGGCCAGGAGATAATTTTGACCCCAAATCATCTCATGTAATTTCTGCCTTGATTAAGAAAGTGTGTGACGCTAAAAAAGAAGGGTGCAATGAAATTGAAGTTTGGGGAACAGGTAAAGCGACTAGGGGTTTTTTATATGTTAAAGATGCAGTTGAGGGAATTTTACTTGCCACAGAAAATTATGAAAAGCCAGAACCTATTAATTTGGGTTCAAGCCTGGAAATTTCAATCAAAGATTTGGCAGAATTAATTTGTAAATTAATGGATTTTAAAGGTTCCCTGAATTGGGATGTCTCCAAGCCCGATGGCCAGCCACGCCGGAATTTAGATATTTCAAAAGCCAAAAAAGAGTTTGGCTTTGAGGCAAAAACAGATTTTGTCGATGGTCTGAAAGAAACAATTAGTTGGTATCAAGATAGTTTGTAGTTGGTAGTGAGTAGTTGGTAGAATAAAAAACGTCGCTGTAATGCGACGTTTTTTTTGCGTATTATATTGTTTTGTGTAATATTTTTCCTAATTGCTTGCCTAGTCCTAGATTAATGCCGATAAATAAAATTACTTTTAATGTCATTACTTTTATTCGCAAAATCTTGATATTTTCAAAAAAGGCCCGAAGGTTTTCCCAAGAAAAAGAATTATTAATTATTTTTTTTGCTTGCTTTGTTTCACCTTTTATTAAAAAGTTCATTGCTCGCAGGGTATTATCAAAATCTTTTTGATAATTATATTGACGCAGGTCTTTTTTGCTGGCTAGGGTAATATAATTTTTATCTGTTAAGTAGTAATCCATAACCTTAAAAAAGTCAGCTTTTTCGGTACGCAATTGATTGTACTTTTTTCCTCGCCCATCGGTTCGCCAATTAATGAGCGGTTCATTGATAATGCCAATTGGGTATTTTTCCAAAATTCTAAGCCACATTTCTAAATCATCAGATCCGCCAAAAGGGCCTTGGTCATCAAATAGTCCCACCTTGTCAAATAATTCTTTCCGTACCATTAGCGTGGGAGTGATTAAAAAAGTATTGCCGTGGTTTAAAATAGCTCTAAAAATTTCTTTAAACGTATGAATGGTTTTATTTTGTAATTCCAAGGGCAACTTCCATTTGCCAATAATATTATCATTACTATCAATAATAGTTCCGAGAGTAAATACGGCGGGAACGTTTGGGTTTTGCATTAAAAATTCCATCTCTTTTTTAATAATGTCAGTTTGATACAAATCATCTT
>CALRFZ010000018.1 GCA_943357015.1 Candidatus Staskawiczbacteria bacterium | reverse complement strand
TGAGTAAAAACAAGTCCCCTAGCTCATTTTTTTCTTGTAGGCAAAGCCTCATCGATCAGAGAGGGGGTCGGCTACATACCGCCATCGTTAATATACAACGGAGCTTGTAGGTAAAGCCTCATTGATCAGAGAGGGATTGTCTACGGCAGGGTATATCAGTTCAAAAAACTGTCATGGAGTTACACAAGTAACTCCTTTTTCTTTATGTGATATTATTGCTAGCTAGAATTATAAAGTGCAAAAATACTTATGCACAGTGCTTGTAGATTTATTTGAGAGTATACTTAAATTGTCGATTAGAATATTAAAATACTGTAATAATTTTTATGCCAGTAAAAAAGAAAAAGGCTAAAGCTAAAGTTAAGGCTAAGACCAAGAAAAAAGGCAAAAAATAACCTTTTAACCAAAGATACGGTTTTGTTTATAAACCGTTTTTTTGGTCAAAATATTATTAACTAAAATTTTAATTTTTAAATAATGAATTAATTTCTTAATGTTTAAGACATTTATACATTAAAGAATTGTTTAAAAATTACAAAATTAAAAATTATAAAAATTTCAAAAAATATGGAAACAAATATTAATGCAAATATTGGCACCAGTTTAGAAACTAATCACACTTTGGATCTTTCAGACAAATTATATAAAGTTTTAATTGGGATAATTGCCGTAGCCATTCTTTTTTTGGCGGGGGAATTAATGTATCAATTTAAATCTTTACCACAGAATTTGCCCCATGAAATTATGGTTTCTGGCGAAGGTAAAGTGTATATAAAGCCCGATATTGCCAAAGTTAGTTTTGGGGTTACCAGTCAAGCTTTAAAAAGCCAGGATGCGGTAAATCAAAATAATCTTAAAATGAATGCGGTTATAAAAGCCGTAAAAGAATTAGGTGTTGCTGACCAAGATATTCAAACTACACTTTACAATTTAACCCCAGTTTATAGTTATGTAAAAGGTGGTAATGTTGCTGTTGGTAGGGCTGGAGAGGTAGCGCCATCACCAATGTATTACCCTTACCCAGGCACTCAAGTGATTAGCGGTTATTCTTTGGAACAACAAATTTTAGTGAAAATTAGAAATTTTGACAATATTAATGCAATTTTAGATAAAGCTACAGTTGCCGGCGCTACTAATGTTGGGCAGTTGCAATTTACAGTTGATAATCCAGAAAAAGCCCAATCACAGGCACGCGCTTTGGCGATTGTAAAAGCCAAAGAAAAGTTGCAATCAATTATTGGTCAATCTGGATTGCGTATTAGCAAATTAATTAATATTTCTGAAGGTTACAGTAATTACCCAATGCCAATGTATGCGGGCGCTATGGCCAAAGATTCTGCCAGCAGTGCGCCAGAAATTCAAACAGGACAACAAGAGGTAAATTCATCGGTTACCTTAACATATCAGGTAAAATAAGCACCAAATTCAAAATTACAAGCTCCAAATAAATCATAAATTCAAATATCTCAAATTCAAAACATGCTTGGAATTTAGAATTTTGAAAATTGTGATTTATTTGGGATTTGGGATTTCTTTTGCCGAGCAAAAATTATGGACTGTATCTTTTGCAAAATAGTAAAAGGTGAAATTCCCTGTACTAAGGTTTATGAAGATGTTGATGTATTAGCGTTTTTGGATGTTAATCCGGTTTCTTTGGGGCACTGTTTGGTAATTCCAAAACAGCATAGTGAAAATATATTTGATATCAGTGAAAATGTGCTTCAAAAAATTATTGTTGTGGGCAAGCGCATTGTCGAAAAATTAAAAACAGTAACGAATATTCCAGCTGTTAATTTGGTTAATTCTAGCGGTAAAGACGCGGGTCAAGAAGTGATGCATTTTCATTTGCATATTGTGCCAAGACGCGAAAATGACGGATTAAAAATTCACGGAGAAAAACCAAAAAACCTTCAAAAACCGTCAGAGCAAGAACTTCAGAAGTTGGCCGAATTAATAAAGTTTTAGGTGATAAAAAAATTAAAAAACACTGACAAAAACCGACGGCCGTCGGTTTTTGTCAGGTTGATTTTTATAGAATTTATGGTAGAATAAAATAAATTACAAATTCAAAATTACAAGCTCCAAATAAATCATAAATTCAAATATCTCAAATTCAAAACATGCTTGGAATTTAGAATTTTGAAAATTGTGATTTATTTGGGATTTGGATATTGGAATTTGGGATTTGTTTTGCAAAGCAAAAGTATGGATTCCCAAATAGAAGAAATTAAAAATAAACTCAATGTGGTGGATGTAGTGGGCGGTTATATGAAATTAACCAAAACTGGAGCTAATCTGCGTGGGGTTTGTCCGTTTCATTCTGAAAAAAGTCCGTCATTTTTTGTTTCACCGGCTCGGCAAATGTGGCATTGTTTTGGTTGTGGCGCAGGGTCGTCAATTTTTGACTTTGTAATGAAAATTGAGGGGGTGGAATTTGGTGACGCCTTAAGAATTTTGGCGGAAAAGGCTGGGGTGCAGTTAAGGCGAGAAAATGTGCAATTAAAAACTCAGCGTCAAAGGTTATATGAGGTGTGTGAATTGGCGACGAAGTTTTTTGAAAAACAACTGGAAGCCTCAGAAATTGGCAAAGAGGCCCAGGCTTATTTATTAAGGCGAGGTATTAATCAAGAAAGTATAAAAAAGTGGCGATTGGGCTATTCACCCGATACTTGGAATGGTTTATCAGATTTTTTAATAAGCCAAGGTTATTTGCGTGACGAAGTAGTAAAAGCGGGCTTAGCGATTGAAAAAGAGCAAAATAAAGCTGATTCTTACGATAGATTTAGGGGCCGAATTATTTTTCCGGTTTTTGATATTCATGGTCAGGTAGTGGGTTTTGGTGGCAGAGTTTTTAAGCAAGCAGATCAAAAAGAAATTGCTAAATACATTAATAGTCCTCAAACCTTGCTGTATGATAAAAGTGGAATAATGTACGGCTTAAATAACGCTAAATTGGACGCAAGAAAACAAAATCAGTGCGTGGTAACCGAAGGCTATACCGATGTGATTATGTGTCATCAGGCTGGATACCAAAATACTGTTTCAGCTTCTGGAACGGCGCTGACACACCAACACTTAGTAATTTTAAAGCGTTATTGTGAAAATTTGGTTTTGGCGTTTGATATGGATGTGGCAGGGGATTCAGCCACTAAACGGGGTATTAATTTGGCGCAAGAACAGGGTTTTAATATAAAGATTATTGAAAGTTACGGAGATTCCGATAAAAAGTCTGATCCGGCCGATATTATTGTCAAAGACCCTAAAATTTGGGAAGATTCTTTGGTTAAAGCCAAATCAATTATGGATTATTATTTTGATTCGGCTTTTGCCAGTTTTGATGCAAAAACGCCAGAAGGTAAAAAAGAAATTGGGCGCATTGTTTTGCCGGCAATAAAAAGGCTGGCAAATACCATAGAGCAATCATTTTGGGTTCAAAAATTGTCGCAAAAACTTAATGTATCAGAAGAGGCAATTTTGCAAGAATTGGCAAAAATAAAGGGCGATACTAATTTGCGAATGTCATCCGAATCTACGAATGTTAAAGTTGGGGATTTTAAAAATGACAGAAGTTTAGGCGTTGAGGGTCGGAAAAATTTACTGGAGGAAAAGCTGATTTCTTTGATTTTAAAAAATCCAGAACATATTTTATTGCTAAAAGATGAACATTACGGATTATTTTCTGAAAAAACTAAGCAGTTTTTTGAGGAGATTAAAAAGGTTGTGGCAAGTCAAAAAGTGGTAGCAGAAGGAGAAATTAAAAATGATTTTAAAATAATTTTTGATGATGAGCAGTTAAATGCCAAGCTACAAAATTTTATGACCGCCCTTGCGTTAAAGGGAGATTTAGAGTATCAAGAAGATGGTCAGGATGAAATATTGCTTTGCCTTTTGCAGTTAAAAAATATAGACTTAAAAGATAAGTTGACGAAAAAAACTAATGAGATTAGTCAGGCTCACGAAAATCAGGAATTTGATAAAGAAAAACAATTATTAGAAGAATTTAATGTTTTGGCAAGAGAACTTTAGGTGGCGAATAAGTTTGTGCTGGATTTGTATTTGATCATACGGGAAAGCGACATTTTGGCGATTTTTGAATAAAAAACTTTGTATTTTGTATACCGTATTCTGGAGTTGGAATAAGAATCTTGAATTTTAGTATTCAGTATTAATTTATTCCATTCAAACTTCTGAATACAAGATACGGAATTCATTTAATTGTTATGGCAAAAAAAATGAATAAAAAAAAGGCCAAGGTGATTGTTAAAAAAAGCAAAATTGCCAAAAAACCACTGAAAAAAAAGAAGGTTTTGGCGGTTAAAAAAGTAAAAATCACTCAAGAACAAATTGACGCGCTACTTAAAAAGGGTGGTGAGCGCGGTTTTTTAACAACTTCGGAAATTTTATACTCTTTACCAAATATTGAAGATAATGTAGAGGGACTGGAAAAAATTTACGATGAATTGCGAGAGCGTGGCATTGAAGTAAAAGATGTAAGGGAATTTTTGGAAGTTAAAGGTAAGAAAGAAAAAAAGCCTAAAATTTTACTAAGCAAAATTGACCCAATTCAAATGTATTTGCGCGAAATTGGTAAGTCTAGTTTTTTGTCGGCTAAAGAAGAAAAAGAATTGGCTAAAAAAATTGAGCATGGCGATGAAGAGGCAAAAAATAAATTAGCCTTGGCAAATTTACGGCTAGTGGTTTCAATTGCTAAAAAATATGTGGGCCGTTCTCCAAATTTAACAATGTTAGATTTAATTCAAGAAGGAAATTTAGGTCTTTTTAAAGCGGTGAAAAAATTTGATTGGCGCCGTGGGTATAAATTTTCTACTTACGCGACTTGGTGGATTCGTCAGTCAATTACGCGGGCGCTAGCGGATCAGGCCAGAACCATCAGAATTCCAGTGCATATGATTGAAACCATTTCTAAATACACTAAAGTTAGAAAAAGTCTTTTGCAGGAACTGGGCAGAGAAGCTTTGGCTGAAGAAATTGCAGCGGAAATGGGCTTGGATGTTGATAAAGTTCACCACATCAGAAAAATTGCGCAAAAGGCGGTTTCTTTAGAAACCCCAATTGGCGAAGATAAAGATAAGCAAGATAGTGTGCTAGCGGAATTTATTAAAGACGATAAATCTATTGCTCCTAACACCGAAGCTGCCAGAAAATTATTAAAAGAACGATTTGCCGAAATTTCCAGTGATTTGACTTCACGAGAATTAAAAATTCTGGGTATGAGATTTGGCTTAGACGATGGTGTAATGCATACTTTAGAAGAAACTGGTGAAGAATTTGGCGTTACGCGTGAACGTATTCGGCAAATTCAGGCTAAAGCTTTAGAAAAATTGCGCAGACATGTGGATTTGAAAAAAGTAAAAGACTATTACTAGAATTGTTCTAATTGACCTAATTTCTAATTGACCTAGGAAAGTCTCAAATCAAAAATGATTAAACCATTTTAGAAATTAGTCATTTAAATATTGGGATTTGGTTAGAGTAATTAGGTCAATTAGTATAATTAGAAATTATGTTAAAAGTGGGTGATGTTT
Organism: Candidatus Staskawiczbacteria bacterium; assembly: GCA_943357015.1. Lineage (GTDB taxonomy): Bacteria > Patescibacteriota > Minisyncoccia > Minisyncoccales > Staskawiczbacteraceae > VGLO01. The sequence continues at coordinate 11,910 of CALRFZ010000018.1, read as the reverse complement.
CCCCAAATTTTACTCTTTTAGATCAGAATAATAAGAGTCACTCTCTCTCAGATTATTATGATAATTGGCTTTTGTTATATTTTTACCCTAAAGATAATACCGAGGGTTGTATAAAAGAGGCCTGCGCCTTAAGAGATGATTTTTATGGTTTTTCCGCCAGAAGCGGATCCCCCTCTGGCAGAAAAAAATTTCCTATTGAAATTGTTGGCGTGAGTGTTGATTCAGTTTTAAGTCATAAAAAATTTGCCGAGCAATATAAATTGCCATTTACATTATTGGCTGACGAGAAAAAAGAAGTAGTAAAATTGTATGGGGTTTGGGGTAAGAAAAAGTTTATGGGCAGAGAATATAATGGAATTTTTCGGACTTCTTTTTTAATTAATCCAAAGGGGTTGATAGAAAAAATTTATCAAAACGTTAAGCCTGCAGAGCACAGTAGTGAGGTGTTAGGGTATTTAAAGGGTTTAGCGGTTTAGTGCCTAGATACAAAAAAACAAGCCCAAGAGGGCTTGTTTTTTTGTAATTAACTAAAGTTATTAGGCTTTAGAAACGTTTACAGCGTTTGGTCCTTTTGGAGAATCTGCTTCTTCAAAAGATACTCGGTCTCCGATTTTAAGATCAGCAAAAGCTAATCCTGGTACCAATGAATTAGCATGAAAAAATAAATCTTTTTCTCTGCCTTCAACGGTAATAAAACCGAAATTCTTGTCTTGAACTAAATTTTTAATTGTTCCTTCCATTTGTGTGTAATTAATTTTTAATATTAAGTATAGTGTGCGATTAACAACTCGACCCATTAACCTTTTTTAAGGGTTAATTTTGAAGCAACTAACTTGACTTGAGTATAGCATTTATAGTTTCGTAAGTCAATAGTCAGCAATGATCATGGAAAATCCAATTATACAACTAACAGTAATAGCATAAAAAGTAAACGTTTACTTTTTATGCTATTAATTCGTTAACTATTTTTAAGGTGAGGGATGTTTGCGATTAAAGAATTTAAGATGTATGTGAGGTTTTGCGTTTAAAGGTATTTAAATATCAGAATTATTTTCCGGTGCGATGGTTTGCAAGCCAGCGGTTTTTTCTTGGATTATTTGGTTAAGTATTTTTTTAACTTCATTTATGCTTTCGGGATTGATGATAGAAATTTGAGTGATTTCTTTTTTAATTTTAGCAAATTCTTTTGTAATTTTAGCAATAACTTCTGGCGTGACAGCATCAGTTTTGCTAAGTAAAATATATTCGGGTTTTTCCAAAAGTAGGGGATTGTATAATTCTAATTCTGCTTTTACAGTTTTATAATCTTGCAAAGGGTTTTGGGAATCGGCCGACACAAGGTGTAATAACACCTTGGTTCTTTCTATATGTTTTAAAAATCTAATGCCAAGACCTTTACCTTCTGAGGCACCTTCAATTAATCCGGGAATATCGGCTAAAATTAATTCGTAATAAACGCCTAAATTGGGTTCTAGGGTGGTAAATGGGTAATTGGCAACTTTAGCGCTGGCGCGAGTTAATTCGTTAAGCAGACTAGATTTGCCCACATTGGGCAAGCCAATAAATCCGACATCAGCAATCATTTTTAATTCTAGGCGCATAGTAAAATTTTCTCCCAATCGTCCTTTGCCAGCTTCCATTGGAGTAGTGTTGGTGGCGGACCTGTAATGAAAGTTTCCTTTGCCACCGCGCCCGCCTTTGGCAATTAATTCCATTTGACCAATTTTGGTAATCTCAAAATCTCTGCCAGTCTTTAAGTTATGGGCAATTGTGCCAACGGGCACAAGTAGCGTTGTGTCATCGGCATTGGCACCATCATGTAATTGATTTTGACCGACTTGGCCGTTATCGGCTTTAATATCCTTGCGAAACCGAAATTGCTTAAGTGCTGTCAAATCCGAAACTCCTTGCAACCAAACACTTCCGCCGTTTCCGCCAGAAGCTCCTGTTGGTCCCAAAGACATTTTAGTTTTGTTAAATCGCACCACTCCGTCTCCGCCGTTACCAGCAGTGACAGTAATAGTGACATCATCAATAATCATATTATTATAATGTCATATTTTAGAAAATAAATCAAATAAAAAAGCTCCACAAAGTTTTGCGGAGCTTGGCTTGAAAATTCAGCCATAAATTAATACTTTTTTAGTATTAACGGTTGGTCGCCGATGTTGCCAAAAAGAATGTTGTAGGCAATAGGCTTGAGGCGACCAGAGCTTTGGTACACGATTTTGAGCGAATGAGCTTTTGACAACAAAGATCCCGTAAGTGGGTTGCCACCTTCTATTTTGTTGCCGACGATTTGGCGCATTTCTGCCTTTTCTTCATCGCTCAGTTTTGACATCTCCAGCATGATTTTTTCCTGATGTTCAATTCTTTCGTTTCGCATAGCAAGTCCTTAGTGAGAAAAGTTTTTGCAGGGATAAAGAAACATATCTTTATCATTTAAATAATATTAGCGTATAAATATAAAAAAGCAAGTTATTTTTCCAAAAATTTGCCTAAATCTAAAATCTGGTCTACGTGGACTTGTTCTACAAATTCGGGAGAGTGGCTAACTAAAATTAGAGCACCTTCAAATTCATCAATGGCTTTGGCAATAACCGGAATATGGCGGAAATTAATGTGATTAGTGGGTTCGTCTAAAATTAACAGTCCTGGGCGTTGCAATGAAATGGCGGCAAAGGCGACTAAACCTTTTTGACCCTCGGAAAGTGAGCCAATTTTGGTTTTAAGCATTTCATTGTCAATTAAAAATCCCGAAGCGTGGGCGCGCATAGTTTGTTCGGTGCCTCGATCTTGCATAGCTTTTTGTAAAATTTGATAAACCGTGGCGTTAAAATCTAGGTTAGAAAAATCTTGGCGGTAATAGCTAATTTGAGTGCCTTCTTTAACATGCTCACCCTTAGCGTGTCCCGATGCCAATTTTTCCAAAAGCGTGGTTTTACCAATACCGTTTGGGCCAACCAAAAGCAGGCGCTCTTTTTTGGTTAAGCGCACATTGACTTTTTTTTCCACAAACTTATGGTTTTTGGCAATGGTAACCGAATCCAAAACTATAATATCGCCCCCACTATCATCTTGGCAGATGATTTTAAAATCTCTGATGGTTTTGTCTTCGCGTCTAACTTCCACAATATCTTGTTCTAAAACTGCAATTTGTTTTTTCATTTTAGCGGAAACATCGCGCAAATGGCCTCCTTTTTGAGCAAAAAAATTGGCTTGTTCTTGGCGCCGAGCAATATCTTTTTCCAGTCGCGCGTTTTTCATTCGTTCGCGTTCTAGGCGATTTTGAATTTCTTTGACTACCGAAAAATAATCACCAGTGTATTGTTCAACTTTTTTGGAAAAAACGTCTAAGTATAAAACGCCTTCGGTAAAGGAATTTAAAAAGTCCGCATCGTGGGAAATTACAATACAGGTTTTAGGATAATCTTTAATGAATTGAGTTAGGTGGGCAATGCCAGCCTTATCTAAATTATTGGTTGGTTCATCTAAAAGTAGTACATCTGGGTTTTGAATTAGGGCTGATGCCAGTAAAAGTCGCGCCTGTTGTCCGCCCGACAAGCTTTTTATTTGCCGGTCCAAAGGAACAGTTAAATTGGTAATATCTAGCGCCGATTTAATTTTAACATCAATGTCATAAGTTTTTTCCTTAAAACAAGTTTCAAAAAATTCACGTACAGTTAAATCCATTTGGTCTCTTGGAATAACTTGGCGCGCTGAAGCGATAGTTACATTTGAGGAAATATTAATAGCGCCAGATTCTGGCTTTGAATCACCCATAATTAATTCAAAAATTGTGCTTTTGCCAGCGCCGTTTTGCCCCATCAACGTGATTTTTGAGGATCGGCGGATAGAAAAATTAGCCTCATCCAAAATTGGTCGGCCCGGTTCCCATTCAAAAGAAACATTATTAAATTTTACAATAGTTTCATTATTTGACATTTTTGATATTATATATCAAATTATGTTAAATAGCTAGCCCAGTCTTTGTATTATTGTATTTAATTTGTTATGATAATATTAATTAAGAAGTAAATTATAAAAATATGGATATTATTTTAAACATATTATTTTCAGTATTAAGCGTCTTTATTGTATTTATAACTATTGGTTTTATATTTTTGGCAATCTATGCAATTTTAATTTTAAAAAGTGTTTATCAACTTTTTGAGGCCATAAAAAAAGAAGGTGAAAAAATTGCTAGCGACATTGAGCAGGTTAAAGAAAAAGTTAAAAGCTCGGGGGTAATGTTTACTTCATTTATAGTTTATTTAATGTCAATTTTTCAAAAGCATCGTAAAAAAACTAAATAAATAGCGACTTTAATCTGCTAGCGACGCCTTGGTTTACGAATACAGAAATGTAGCGTTAAAATTAAACGTAATTAGTAATTTATGTTGCCTTAACTAATGAAAAAGGATAACTTAGTCAAAGATGTATTAATTGGAGCAGGTTTAGTGGCAGTGGTTGCGGCCGCCGCAGGAACATATTTTTTGTATGGTTCTAAAAATGCTTCAAAAAACCGTAAAATGGTAAAATCTTGGTCATTAAAGGCGAAGGGTGAAATTTTGGAAAAATTAGAAAATGCCAAGGAAATTAGTGAAGAAGTTTATCATAAAATTATCAATGAAGTTGCAGACAAGTATCATACTTTAAAAAATATTGATAAAAAAGATGTAATGGAATTTGCCGATGAATTAAAAACGCATTGGAAGCAAATTGAAAAAGAAATCAAGGCTTTCCACAAAAATAAAAAATAAAAAATAATAATTGGTAATAAAAAATCGCACAAATTGTGCGATTTTTTTGTTTTTAAGACCATAATTTACAGTCGAATTTTTTTAAATTCTTTTTTGATGGCTTTGTAATTTGGAATGGTTTTAGCTACCAAATGCCAAAAAGCGGGGGAGTGGTTAAATTGCCCAAGATGGCAAAGTTCGTGGATAATTACATAGTCGGCAAATTCTTTTGGTAGTAGAGCAATTTTATAATTAAAATTTAAATTGCCTTTTTTAGAACAACTACCCCAGCGAGTTTTCTGGTTTTTAATGGAGATTTTTTTGAACGTAAAATTGTAAAAAGCGTTAAAATGTTTAATTTTATCAAGGGCAATTTTTTTGGCAATATTTTTATAGGCGATATATTCAGATTTTTTTCCCCGCTTTCTTTTTATAATCCGCCTAATAATTCTAAATTTAAAAAACATAATGTTGTTAGTTTAACAAAAAAGACTTGATTGGACAATTTTCAAAAAGTTATTCACAGTATTGGCTTTTTTTTTATGTTATAATTATTTAATTGACTTCTAGCTTCTGGTCAAATGTTAATTGTTAATGGTCAATTGTTTGCTGAAAATATGAGTCGTAAAATTATTTTTTTGGTTTTATCGGTTTTAGTTGCTAGTTTTTTTATCGCGCCAAACGGCGTGGTTTTGGCGTCTACTACTAATGGCACAATTTCTGGCTATGCTTGGTCTTCACAAATTGGCTGGATAAATTTTGGTGCTACCAATGGCAATGTTCATATTACCGATAGCGGTCTTACTGGTTACGCTTGGAACGAAAATATGGGTCAAATCAATTTAAATCCAACTAATGGCGGAGTTTTAAATAATAGTGAGGGGACATTGTCGGGCAAGGCTTGGCTAGAAGGCATGGGGTGGATTAATTTTAGTGGGGTTTCAGTAAGTTCTTCGGGAGTATTTTCTGGTACGGCCACGGGAGATAATAGCTTAAGTTTAAATTTTAGCTGTGATCATTGCGGAATGACTACCGATTGGCGTCCAGCTAGTAGTCGCACCACAACTACTGCATCTGGCTCATCTGCTGGTGGCGGGCCAATATATAATCCCCCTACTGTATCTTCTTTGAGTATTAAAATAAATAATGACAGTAGTTATGTTAACAATCAGTCTGTTTCGCTGACTTTAAGTGCTTCTGATGTGACAAAAATGATGCTATCTAATTCTGCTGATTTTTCTGGGGCAGTAAAAGAGAGTTATCAGACAACAAAATTATGGAAATTAAGTAGTGGTGATGGCGTAAAAACTGTTTATGTGAGATTTTTTACCGCCCAAGATATTGCTTCATCGGTTTTATCTGACAGTATTATTTTAGATACAGGGCCACCACAGTTTAGCGTTAATCCGTTAAATGAAAACTACACTGTTGATGAAAATGTTTTAATTTCGGGTTTAACTGAAAGTAATGCCGTGATAACATTTTTTATTGACGGTAATTATGGATCGTTAAATGCGGATAACTGGGGTAATTGGGTGGTAAATTTTGGTCACTTGCCTTTAGGTGTTCATTCTGTGGAATTTACCGTAAAGGATGTGGCTGGTAATGTTAGTGGTGTCAAAAGTTTTAAATTTACAATAGTTGATAAAACTAAAATTCAGATTCCTGATATAAAACCCGTGTCTCCGCCTTTTACTTTAGCCCCACCTTTAGAGCCAATATTAAGACAATTAACTAAGGGGATAGAAGTTTTGTTGCCCAAATTTTTTAATCCGATTGTAAAACAAGAGCCTCAAGTTGCTATTACTGTTCCCAAAGTCACGCCCGTAGCTTTTAAACCCAAATTTACTTATTTATCAGGTCCAGATTTGTCTAAATTTGTGTTGGCGCCATTGCCAGAAAACATTAAAGTTTTGGCGCAAAAGTTTCCGCAATTATCAAAAACTTTTCAGGAAGTTGGTATTCAAAAATTTAACGATGTTAAAAAGTTAAAAAATGCTAATTTGCAGTTGCCGAATTTAACGCAGTCGGTGCTATCAAAATCTGATATTGCGGTTGGCAATTTTTCTGCGCTAAAAGGTGTTCCCGTTGCCAAGTTATCAGCTGAAATTAAAAGTAAAATTCCTTCCGAAATGGTTTTTGCCAAAGTTAATGGCGGTTTGGTTGATTTAAATGTTACTTTATCGTTAAATGACCAAGGAAAAACAGAACAAAAAATTACCACAATTGTTGGACATAAGTTACAACTGGTAGTTAAAGCCGATAGGCCCGTAAAAAGAGTTCGCGGTTATGTAGTGTTTAAGTCTAAAAAATATAATCAGCCAGCTTATTTAGATTCCAAGCCAAGTCTTTATTTAAATAATATGACGGCTTCCTTGATGTTTTCTAATCCGTCTTTAGCTTCGGTTGTTAATGATAATAACTTAGTTTCAATTGAGGGTGGCAGGGACTATAATCGTCAGTTAGTTGTGCAAGAAAATTCGGTATTAAAAGATGATAAAATTGCTCAAGATCAAAAAGTAAATATCAAAAATTCGCAAGGCAATATTGAAAAGCGGTTAGTTTTATCTGAATTTGAATACACTGATAGTGGTGATGGGGTTTATACTGCTGTTATTGATGCCCCTTTAGTTGATGGAGAATATGAGATAATTACAACAATGGATTATCAGGATCCAAAAGCCGTTTCAAAAGAAATAAAATTAGTCACCGTGGTATACCCTGAGGGTTATATTTACCAGCAAAATGGAATTTCTCAAACTCGCATTACAGGCGCCGTTGCTAGTTTATATTGGTTAAATACTGATACAAAAAAATATGAATTATGGAACGCTAAAGAATTTTTGCAAGAAAATCCGCAAGTTACCGATGTGCGCGGGACTTATTCTTTTTTAGTGCCAGAAGGTTATTATTACTTAATTGTTGATGCTCCGGGTTACACAAGTTATATTGGTAAGCCCTTTGAAGTTAAAGAGGGAAGTGGAGTTCATACCAACATTGAGCTTAAAGAAAAATATTGGTGGCTGAAAGTTTTAGATTGGAAAACATTACTTTTAGTATTGGTAATTGCTTTATTGGGTTACAATTTTTATAAAGACAGAAATCGCGACAAATTCAAAGGTGTTTTAAGATAGGTTTAGAAATTATTTTAAAAATTATAAAAATTTAAAAATTAAAAATTCGTTTAAAATATGAACAAGAAAAATGCAATTATAGCTTTAGTTATATTGGTAATTGTTTGTGTAAACTTAATTTTGGCGTTAAATTATTTTATACAGGCAAGACAAATTCAAGTTTTACAAAAAGAAAAATCTCAACAACAAGTAAATACCCGCGTGGTAAATTTTTTAGCCCTTTTTATTCAAAAAGTTCTTAAGGTAGACAAAGAAGTTTCTTTTGAGGATCGCTTAACTCTAGAAAATTCAGTTAGGGGTATTGATGACGCAGAAATACTCGTAAAATGGGAAAAGTTCACCCAAAGTTCCAATGAATCTCAGATTCAGCAAAGCGTCAAAGACTTATTGGAGTCCTTAGTAAATAAAATTACCAATTGATCGGTTTTTATTGTTAATTGGGTATTGGTAATTGGAAATTCGAAATTCCAGACCGCAGGTCTGACTGTAGTTATCCACAATGATTTATTTTTTTACTTATGTTAAAATTAACAAATAATTATACTAAAAATAAGCTATTTATTTTTTAGTGATGTTAAAAATCATAAAAAATATTTTTAAATTAAAGCAATATTTTTCTTTTCCCAAAGCGAATGTTTTTTCTTCTATGCTTTTGGGTTTAATTGTAGCAGGACTGTTTTCTTCAGTCTTTTTTGCTTTTGCCACCCCACCAACCAGTCCTTATGCTCCGGGCGAAACCACTAACCCATCTTGTAGTCCGGGCGACACTAATTGTACTGTTGTCGCATCGGTGCCATATACAGGGGCAACCGCTAATGTGGATTTAGGCTCTAAGACTTTAACCACAACTGGAGCGGGAAGTTTAGGTTCTTTAACTTTAACCACCACTTCTTTGGCGGTTGCTAGTGGTGGAACTGGTAACACTTCGTTAACCGCCTACGCAATTTTGGCGGGTGGCACTACTTCTACTGGCGCAATGCAACAGGTTTCTGGATTAGGAACTTCTGGACAGGTACTGACTTCTAATGGCGCTTCTGCCTTGCCAACATGGCAAACTGTTTCTGGTGGAGGTGGTGGTGCTGACACTGCATTATCCAATTTAGCTAGCGTGGCGATTAACACCAGTTTAATTCCCGGTACTTCTGATGGCGCCGCTTTAGGATCTACCACTAAAATGTGGAGCGATATATTTTTAGCCAGCGGGGCAGTTGTAAATTTTAATAATGGCGATGTCACTCTAACTCATGCTACCGATTCTTTAACTTTAGCGGGAGGCATTTTAACTATTCCAACTAGCGGTTTAACTATAAACACTACCAATGTTACTAGTACAGGAGCTCAGTTAAATTATCTTAATTCGGCGACTGGAACCACCGGCACCACCTCCACCAACCTCGTCTTTTCCACCAGCCCAACTTTGGTGACTCCAACCTTGGGAGTGGCCAGCGCCACCTCACTTACTACCTCAGCTCAAAACATCTTTACCGCCACCGCCAGCACCGTCCCAGTGATTGTCCGTTCCGCCACCTCAACCGACGACGATCTTAAATTCCTCCCCTTTGCCGGAGGCGCGGGCCGTTTTGCCGGAACTCTAACCACCGCGGACCTGACCGCCGACAAAACCTACACTCTCCCCAATACCACAGGAACCATTGCTTTGACCGCCAATGACCTATCAGTCTTTGCTTCCACTACCTCCTCTCAATTAGCCGGAGTTATCAGTGATGAAACTGGCAGTGGGGCGCTAGTGTTTGGCACCAGTCCAACTTTTGTCACTCCAATTTTAGGCACGCCAACTTCAGGAACTTTAACTAATGCGACGGGGTTGCCAATTAGTACGGGCGTGAGTGGTCTTGGAACTTCAGTTGCAACTTTTTTGGCCACCCCTTCTAGCGCTAATCTTGCTTCCGCTATTACTAATGAAACTGGTAGTGGTGCTTTGGCTTTTGCCACTAGCCCAACCTTTACAACTAGTATTATTGACCCTTTGGTAATTGGAGGCACTGGCACAACATCAACACTAACTTTCAAAACCACTTCTGGCGTAGGCACAACTAACGCTGATATGATTTTTCAAGTGGGCAACAATGGCGCCACCGAAGCGATGAGAATTTTAAACTCTGGTTATGTGGGAATTGGTACAGCTACGCCATTGACCAGATTGCAGGTTGGGGCAAAAGTTATTGATGATAACTCTTTTAGTTACGATGCTAATGCTCTTTTAGTTGTCAATCAAACACCAACATCAGTAACTACATTAAATGATCCTCAAACTGTATTAATGCTAGCTCGGCAAGGTACAAGTAGTCAGGCATTTGGAGCAGGAGCAACATTTAATCTTTCTCGTTACGAAGACGCCGCTGGTCCTTTTGGGAATGCTTCTCGAACTCGCTTAGATATTTCTTTGGCGCATAATGCTTTTGATATTACCAGCAACAATGTAATGACCTTTTTATCCAGTGGCAATGTCGGTATTGGAAATATTTTACCTGGGGCAATGCTAGATATTGGTACAGCTGGCACAACCCTTGGAACTTTAAGGCTTGAGGGTAGTACATCGGGATATGTAGAACTTCAACCTAATGCAATAGCTGGAGGCGTAGTAATTACTTTGCCGGCTACCGCGGGAACGGTGGCTTTAACTGCTGACAAATTATCGGCTTTTGCCTCTACTACTTCATCGGAATTAGCCGGAGTTATCAGTAATGAAACTGGCAGTGGGGCTTTAGTATTTGGTACAAGTCCTAGTTTAACCTTGCCAACATTTGTTGCATCTGCTGGAGCATTAACAACTAATTTATCAAATGGAACAGTTAATGGCAGATTAACTTTAACTTCAGCAACTCCAGTAACTACTTCTGATGTTTCAAGTGCAGGAACAATCTACTTTACTCCATATAAAGGTAATAGAATTGATATATATAACGGAACTAATTGGAAAACTTATACTTTTTCAGAATTAAGTTTAGCTTTAACTTTAACTTCAGGTAAAAACTACGATGTATTTGTGTATGATAATTCTGGTACTTTAACTTTAGAACTTTCTTCGGCTTGGACCAACGATACCACTCGCGCCACAGCTTTAGTTTTGCAAGATGGTGTTTATGTAAAATCTGGGGCGACGACTAGAAGATATTTGGGGACGATTAGAGCGAGTGGAACGAATGTAACTGAAGATTCGGCGGGTGGCACTACCACTCAGGTGGGTGGAAAAAGATTTGTTTGGAATATGTATAACAGAGTAGATAGAAATATTGTAGTATTTGACTCTACCGACAGCTGGACATACACTACAGCAACCTGGAGGCAAGGTAATAATAATGCAGGCAATAAAGTTGAATATGTAGTGGGTTTGAGTGAAGATATTGTTACGGCAACTGGTCAGGTGTTTAGTAGTAGTGGAATTAATATTCATACCGCCATGGGTATTGGTGTAGATTCTACTTCTGCTAATTCCGCACAGACATTAGGTTCTGTTCTTAATGCTGATTTTTCAGAAAATCCTTGTAAATATTCTGGTTATCCCGGAATTGGGTATCACGCATTAAATTGGTTAGAAATAAGTACTGCTCTTGGTACAACAACCTGGTATGGGGATAACGGTGTGGCTTATGGTCAATCTGGTTTAACTGCGAATGTGAAAAATTAAAATATGGACAAATTTTTGAAAATAAAATTTAATAATTCTAAAAATCAAAAACTGATTGCTGGCTTGGTTTTAGTTTTGTTAGTTTTTGTTAGCTTTGGTAGTTTTGGATCAATTGTTTATGCACAGTCTGATTTATCGTCAAAAAACCCACCTATATCGCTTTGTGATCAAGCGATTAAAAATGCTGGCATTCCAATTGACGGAATTTCTGGCTGGCCGGTCAAGCGAATTGATTTTAAGGCCGAAGCCACCGAAGCTCAAAAACAGCAGGCGTGGGATATTGTCAATTCTTTTGATTATGAAAAAGAGTTGGCAAAATTGCCAGTTGATTCCGGTAATCAAGGTATGATTACAACCTACGGTTCAGAAATTCCTAATTTAACTC
>CALRFZ010000017.1 GCA_943357015.1 Candidatus Staskawiczbacteria bacterium | reverse complement strand
CTACACAATTGAGCAACAAAAAAATGCTAAAGATACTGGCTATGACTTGGCACGAAACCTTTATCGCCCACATATTACACTAACAAGGTACAAGGAAGGATCGGTGCCAGAAACTTATCCTGAATTTAAACCTGCAAACCTGTCATTTAAATTAGATAAAATTTGTGTTTATAAGGCTGATGATAACGGCGCGGTTTATGAAAAGCTTGAGGAATTTAAAATTTAAGCTATTCCCAATAAAAAACCGAATTACGTAATTCGGTTTTTTTTGTTGGTAAAAACAGTAGATATTAATGCTATGGTTTTACTAATTGGTATAAACAATCCTCCATTTCAAAAACTTCTTTACTGCGCATAGTGCGTGGACGAGCAATGGGATTTTTAATAATTTTTTCGATTTTTCCTGGTTGCGAAGACATAACGGCAATTCGGTCGCCAAGTTCAATGGCTTCTAAAATACTGTGAGTGACCATTACTACGGTTGGCTTTCTTTGTTGCCAAACCATTAAAAGCTCTTTTCTTAGTTCTTTAGAAATAAAGGAATCTAAAGATGAAAACGGCTCGTCCATAAATAAAATTTCTGGGTTTGATGCAAAGGCTCTAGCCAGCCCAACTCTTTGTTTTTGCCCGCCCGAAAGTTCTTTCGGAAAATTTTTACTATGCTTTTCTAACCCAAAAGATTTTAATTCATTTTTAACAATTTGAGTTATTTGATTTGGCGGTAAATTTTTGGAAATTAGGCCCAAGCCCACGTTTTGTTCTACTGTAAGCCACGGTAAAAGCGAAAACTGCTGAAACACAAAACCAATATTTTTTGAGGCATTAGATTCTATTTTGACATCACCACCAAAATCTTGATCCAAGCCACTCATAATTCTTAACAAGGTGGACTTGCCACAACCAGAGGGTCCAAGGATTACAAAAAACTCACCTTGTTTAATTTCTAAATTAATATCTGATAACGCCTCAAAACGCCTTCCGTGAAAGCTTTTAAAGTGCTTGCTAATTTTTTGTAGAATTATTGAGTTTGACATTATTCTTCTGACCGCCTATGGCTCCACTCAAGAAGTGGAAGCCATATAAGCTTATTTATACAAAAAATCAACAGTAAAAGTCCAAAAATACCCACCGCTGTTATAATACCTTGATTAGAATTATTTTTAAAAAAATTACCAAGTCCAATTGGATGATCAACAATTATTTCTGTGGCCACCAGAGCTTCCCATCCTTCACCAAGACCAATAATTGACCCCGTAATAAGTCCAGGTAAAGATGCTGGCCATAAGTAATACCTAAAATAATGCCAACCACTTATCTTGTAGATTGTAATCATTTCCTGCCATTCAGATTTTAAAAGTTTTAATTGGGAAACAATAGTAAAAAATATTGGCCAGATAATGGTAATGACCAAAAAAAACATTATAGTAAACTCACTCTTGCCCCATACTAAGGAAAGTAACGGTAAAAGTGCGAACGTGGGAAAACTTTGCATAACGTCAAAAAATGGTAAAGCAACAGCCGAGCCTTTGCCCTTATAAAATTTAACGGCCATAAGCCAGCCAAGCGTCACAGCAATAATGTAAGAAAAAAATAACCGAGCCATTGAAATAAATAAATCTACAAATAAATCCTTTGTCGATAATGAAGCGACTTTAGAAAAAACCAAAAAAAACAAAAATGGCAAAACCACAATTACAATAGTTGCAATCAAATAGCGTAAATTTTTGTAAATTCCCGCGCCTACGCCCAAGTGATGTATACGATGAGAAGGTTGTAAATGTTTCATTATTTTTCTAATAAACTTATGTTAAGTCAATAATTGCCAATTCTAAGGGTAGTTGAGTTATAATGGCATATTTGATAGCGTTTTCAGCGTTAATAAAAACTTTAAGCCAATTTTGCAAATCTGTGACCGTTAATTTTTCAATTTGCGTGTTCATAATACCCAATTCTTCTTTGGATAAACCAGAGACTTGCACCTGCAATAATTCTGGATTGATTTTTAATAACAAGGCCTGACGGAGATAAAAGATTAAGGTTTTGGTAAATTCCTGCAAATCCACTCCTTGATCGGCTAAAGAATTTAAAAATAAAATGGCCTCCTTAGTTTGTTTTGCCAAAATTAAATCAACAAACCTAGATATCTGCAAAACTTCTACAATCCCTAATAATTCTTTAACTTCTTTGACAGTAATAGTAGTCTTTTTACCAGAAAAACTCATACATTTATCAAGTAGCGATTCAGCATCGCGAAAAGATCCGCGCGCATTTAAGGCAATTAACGCCAAAGCCTGTGGCTCAAAAACCACACCTTCCTTTTTGGCAATAAATTCTAGCTTGTGGATGATTTGGTCGGTCACTAAACGCTTAAAGTCAAACCGTTGGCAACGAGAAATAATTGTGGGTAGCATTTTATGGGCTTCAGTGGTAGCCAATAAAAAAATTGCATGTGCGGGCGGTTCTTCTAAGGTTTTTAATAAAGCATTAGACGCCGATTTGCTTAATTGGTGACATTCGTCAATAATAAAAATTTTATATTTAGATTTTACCGGCGCAAACCTTATCCCATCAATTAATTCTCGCACATCATCAACTCCAGTGTGACTAGCTGCGTCAATTTCTATTAAATCCATAGAATTGGCAGTATTTATTTCTAGGCAGGAATCACAGGCGTTGCAAGGTTTTGCTTGGGTTTTGCCTTGGCAATTAATAGATTTGGCAAAAATTCTAGCCATAGTGGTTTTGCCACTCCCCCGCGGACCAGAAAACAAATAGGCGTGAGAAATTGCACCATTTTTTAAAGAATTTTGCAGAGTTTTAACAATATGCTCTTGCCCGATAATTTGATCAAAATCTTTGGGTCGATATTTACGATAAAGCGCAATATTATTTTCCATAATTCTATTTTTTAAATACTAAAAATTTATAGCCAATAAAGTTAAACAAGGCAGCGCCAATGGCAGATGCAATTACGCTAACTTTAGTCCAAATAGCAAAATTTAAACCAAACTGCGGACCCAATATTTTTGTCGCATAATAAAAAATACCAATATCAACTACCAGTCCAAGTAAAGTAATAACAAAAAATTTACTTATTTCCTTGCCCATATCCTCTTTTTCGTGCTTTCCAAACGCCCAATACTTATTGCCCCAATATTTTAAACTGGTGGCCAAAATAAACGAAATACTTTTAAATATTAACGGATCAACAAAAATAATAAAAGTAAAAACCCAGACCAATAGTTCAAAAAATTTCAAATCAATAACAGTGCAAAAGGCCCCCACCAAAAAGAATTTCGCTCCCTCAAATACAAAAATCATTTTTCGCCCAATTAAAAATGCCAGCCATAAACCACAAAGCGCCATCAAGGGAAGCATTACCCACAAAAACACAAACAAATAAATACTAGAATTAAAACCAAGACCAGTTAAAATTTCTCCGATGACAAAGCCCACCACCTTACCGCAAACTAACGCAAAAATTATATCGGTTATTTTCATTTTATCCTGAGCTTTAAATTTTTAGTCGCTAATTTAGTATAGTTAAGAATATCACACATTTTTTGGTTGTGCAAAATGCTTGATTTTGATATAATCCGACTAATAAAGATAAATGAGAAATATTTTAAATAGCTTTGGTTCTTACTTAGAAAAATTAAACGATCAAAAAGATCAGCTATTTTTTTATTTGGTAAAGCCGTATTGGCCTCGCGCCATTTTGCCAAATCATTTAACTATTTTCAGAATTATTATTGGTGGAATTTTGTTTTTCTTATTATTTGTCTTTAAAAATTATAATGGTTTCATTATTTTACCATTATTTTTTATCGGAGCTATAACAGATCTTTTAGATGGTGTTATTGCCAGATGTCTGCAAAAAGAAACTAAATTTGGCAAAACCGTTGACCCAATTGCCGATAGGATTTTAATTTTACCTATTGCCATTTACAGTTTAATAGAAAATCAATATTTAATTATAGTTTTTTTGGTCATGGAAATTATCAATACCCTTGTGTCTGCTTTTTCGCATGATAAAGAAATATTTTTTGGCTCTAATATTTTTGGCAAAACAAAAATGTTTTTGCAATCAATTGTATTTATTGGAATTTTATTGCTCTGGCCACAAAAACCTAATCCGATTTTTATAAATTTACTTTGGCTTTCTGTAATTTTAATGCTTTTTAGCACTATTTCAAAATTGACCTATATTAAAGAATATTATGACAAAAAACATTAAAATATTTAATACACTTTCTGGTAAAAAAGATACTCTAAAAACCTTAAAAAGTAAAAAAGTCACGCTTTTTGTCTGCGGACCAACAGTTTACGATTTTTTTCACATTGGCAACGCCAAAACCGCCATTGTTTTTGATTGTTTTGCAAAATACCTAAAGAGTCAAGATTATGAAGTTTTTTATCTGCAAAATATCACCGATATTGATGATAAGATCATTATGCGCGCCAGAGAAAAAGGCGTACCACCTAAGGATTTAGCCAAAGCCTTTGAAAACGAGTATTTTAAAAATATGAAGGCTTTGCAAGTAAATAGTGTAACCAAATATGCCAAAGCCACCAATTACATTCCGGAAATTATTAGCCAAATAGAAAGATTGCAGTCCAAGGGCTACGCCTATGATCTAGACGACGGAATCTACTTTGATATTTCTAAATTTAAAAATTACGGTAAATTATCTGGCCGAACGGTTTTACAGGCGGAAGACTCTATGAGCCGAATAGATTACAGTAAAAATAAAAAAAATCGGGGTGATTTTTGCCTTTGGAAGTTTTCTGTGCCAGATGAACCAAGTTGGAAAGCCCCGTTTGGCGCTGGGCGCCCGGGTTGGCACATTGAAGACACTACTATTACAGAAAAGTTTTTTGGCCCACAATACGATATTCACGGCGGTGGACGCGACCTAATATTTCCTCATCACGAGGCAGAAATTACTCAAATGGAATCAATTTCTGGAAAAAAACCAATGGCTAAATTTTGGATGCACACTGGATTTTTAACCACCAATGGTCAGAAAATGTCCAAATCTTTGGGCAACTATGTTACTATTGATGACTTTTTAAAACGTCACCCATATACTCATTTACGTTTTTGGGTTGCCAAAAACTTATGGCATTCGCCAATTGATTATTCAGAATCGGCAATGATTGAAACTAAAATGGCATTGGAAAAGATTGAGGAGTTTTTGCGCAAACTTAAGAACATAAAAAAGTTAGACAAAATTCAAGATAAGAGCGTTGAAAAATCTTTAAAAAAAATTGAAACCGAATTTTACAAAAATTTGGCTGATGATTTTAATACACCCAAGGCCTTTGCCGTTTTATTTGAATTCATCAAAGAAACCAATAAACTATTAGACCAAAACTTGGTGGATAAAAAAAATGCTGGTTTAATTTATAAATTTTTTGAACAAATTAATGGTATTTTTAATGTTCTTGATTTTAAAAAATTGAAAACCTCCAATGTGCCAAGCGAGGTTTTAGAATTAGTAAAGGTCAGAGAAAATCACCGAATAGCAAAAGAATGGCAACAGGCCGACCAAGTCCGTCAAGAAATAGAAAAATATGGTTTTTTGGTGGATGATACCAAGGACGGAGCCGTAATCAAAAAAATATAATTTTTGTATCTAAAAAGTCGTAGATGTTCTACGACTTTTGCTTTTTGTCATTTTGTGGAATAAAAATAACAATATTCCACCTGAGTAAACCTGATAGCAAACAAACCACAAACGATGGCAGGCAACCAGCCGTAAGCCAAAGACGCCCACGAGAAGATTGCAACCAATATCAAAAGAGCTACAACAAACACATCAAAAAAGAAACGCTGACGGAGATTTTCCTTAGCCTTAGAATTCATAAACACTACTCCCATTAGAAAAAAGTTTGTACCTGTTTAGAATTTATAATAATTTTTTACCGTTGTCAATGCTTGTCCCCCACTGTCAATTTTGGTATACAGAAAGATAATTCAAAACTTAGAAATTAGAAATTAAGAATTTAAACTCACATCGTTATGTCTGATATGCCCGCCAAAAAGCCACCGCAAAACATCGACGCCGAACAATCACTGCTTGGCTGTTTAATGCTGGATAAAAACGCCATTATTAAAGTTTCAGACTTTGTCAGCGCCGATGATTTTTATAAAAATATCCACAAAGAAATTTACCAAACGATGTTAAGTTTGTTTGAAAAATCTGAACCAATAGATATTATTTCTGTTTCTACTAAATTGCGTGAAAAAGGCCAACTTGATGGCATTGGCGGATCAGCTTATTTAACTTCATTAATTAACTTGGTCCCAACGGCTACCCATGTTACCAATTACGCCAAAATTGTCAGAGAAAAAAAGGTGTTACGCGAATTAATTCAGGCTTCAGAAGAAATTGGTTTAAATGCTTTTGATGAATCACAGGAAGTAGATGAATTATTAGATAAAGCCGAAAAAAGTATTTTTTCTATTGGGCAAAAATCGTTAAGCCAGGGATTTGCGTCTTTGAAAGAATTAATTCCTGGGGTATTTGAAGGAATAGAACAACGTTCACAACATTCGGGTATGTACCGGGGAGTTCCGACGGGTTTTAAGCAACTTGATAACATGCTTTCGGGGTTGCAACGCTCTGATTTAATTATTTTAGCCGCGCGGCCTAGTATGGGAAAATCTTCGTTGGCCATGGATATTGCCCAGCACGTGGCGGTACATCAAAATTTACCGGTGGGGATTTTTTCATTGGAAATGTCAAAGGATCAGTTGGTAGAAAGAATGTTGGCTAATCAGGCTAATGTGGATGCTTGGCGAATTCGAACCGGAAAACTTCAAGATGGTGGCCATGGAGGCGACAATGATTTTTCCAGATTACAAAGTGCTATGGGAAGCTTGTCAGAAGCTCCGTTGTATATTAACGATGGCGGTATGGCAAATATTTTGCAAATTCGGGCTATGTCTCGGCGACTTCAGCAAGAACATGGATTGGGCTTATTGGTAATTGATTATTTGCAGTTAATGGATCATACCAACAAATACGCCACGCCCATTCAACAAGTGACTGAAAATTCTCGGGCTTTAAAAATGTTGGCCAAAGAATTAAATGTGCCAGTATTGGTGCTTTCACAGCTTTCTCGAGCCGTGGAACAACGAACTCCGCATCGGCCAATGCTTTCGGATTTACGAGATTCTGGAGCTATTGAACAAGATGCGGATGTAGTAATGTTTATTTACCGCGAAGATAAATACAACGAAAATTCCTTAGAAAAAAATATCGCCGAAATTATTGTTGCCAAACACCGAAACGGTGCCACCGGAGCCATAAAATTGTACTTTGACGACAATCGAGTCAGCTTTAGAAACCTAGAACAAGGAGATTATGTGACGGAAATACAAATTGACTAGATTACTAAATCTCAAATTTAAAATTACAAATCCCAAATAAATTATAATTTTCAAAATTCTAAATTCAAAACACGAAAAGTTTTAGATTTAAAGCTTTTGGATTTGTAATTTATTTGGAGCTTATAATTTTGAATTTGGAATTTATTTTGCAGGACAAAAGTTATGGATAGTATCAAAAAACTTACTGAATTATTTGCTAAATTTCCCACTATTGGCAAGCGCACAGCTGGGCGTTTTGTGTTTTATTTAATCAATCAATCACCACAAGAAATTGATGATTTGATAGAGGCGATTACAGATTTAAAAAAATCCATTCAATTTTGCCAATTTTGTTTTCAACCTTTTCAGTTTGATAATCAGGATATTAAATTTTGCCAAATTTGTTCTGACCCTGCGCGAAACAACTTAATTTTGTGCGTAGTTGAAAAAGAGACCGATTTATTAACCGTTGAAAACACCAAGCAATATAAAGGCTTATATTTTATTTTAGGCGGAACTTTAACTTTAAGAAAAACTGATGGCGCTAACCTAAGAATTAACGACCTAAAAAACCGCATCAATCAGGGCGGATTTACCGAAATTATTATCGCTCTTAATCCTACCCCAGAGGGTAAATCAACTTCTGTTTTAGTGGAGCGCGCCATCAAAGAATTGCCAAAATATAGCACGCTAAAAATTACTCATTTGGCGCAAGGCCTGCCAGTTGGCGGAGAACTAGAATACGCCGACCCCGAAACCCTAGAATCAGCTTTTAAAGACAGAAAATAAGTATAAAAAAACCCGAAACATTAATGTATTTCGGGGTATTGCTACATTTTTTTCGTTTAGCGAAATCTATTAGTTAACATAATGCCGTTTTTTGAAATTCTAAACTGATCGATTAAAATTAGCATTGTCAGTGTTAACATTTTAACCTGAAAAAAAACTAATTCCTCCTTGTTATAAATTGAATACCCAAAACAGTAAATCACGCCGGCATGAAAAAAATGAGACACCAGTGCAGTTATCAAAATTACGACACGCATCATAAAAAACCTTCAAAAAATGTAGGTCACCACGCACCATAAAACATTATATAATGTCGTGGTTTTGAGCTAAACTTAAGTCATTTTTATAATTTTGTCAATTGACTTAAACTTCGGTTTTTGTTATGGTACCAGAGTAAACCCTATAAAAGGTTTACAATATGCGTTAGTACCTTAAAAATCACTCTCACGCAAAGGAGAATCTTATGCGACTGGATTGTAAAATCGTTTTAATGGTTTGCACGGCACCTGCCCTGTTACTCATTTTTCATTTGGTCTCAGATGGCCAAATAGAAAAAAATGAGGTTATGGTCAAAAAAACAACTCCAAAACCCTTGGTTTTGCCAAACGCAAAAGCTTTATCACTCGCAATTAAAGAGGAAAATGAACTGGAATATCGCGCCACAGCTATGGTTACCAGCGCCAGACATTTGACGCAAGTAATTATCAGTGCCAACGAAAGCGGTGTCGATGGTCAAATTGTCTCCTTTAAAAAATTGGGGGATAAAGTCAAAAAGGACGAGGAGGTAATTGATTGTGAATACCTAAAAGGCAAGCAAGTTGAGCTTGGCAACGTCCTAGATAAGGCCAAAGTGCAAATGGATTCTGCCAAAAAAGTTATGGAAAGAGCCTTGCGCGAAAAAGACCGAACCTTTGCGCTTAAAAATGCTATCCAGAGCGGAGTTTCAGATTCTGACTGGGATAACACTGTTTTAGCTTTTGTAAAAGCTCAGCTTGACCTTAAAATGGCCCAGCACGATGTTGTTATCGCAGATCAACGCTCAAGCCCTTACAATTTCGCGTCTATGATTGATGGCGAAATAATTTCAATTGGTAGTTTTGTGAAGAAAGGATTTATTATCACAAAATATTACGGCAAGCCAATTGAGTTAATGCGAATTGCCGATCTGTCGCAACTTGAAGTCACAATTTTTGTGCCTTATAGCATTAAGCACAAAATAGAATCATTTACCATTATCTGCCAAGGAGATAATAAAAAAGAAAAGCGTAAAGCTTGGCAAAGCGGTTTGGAAGAAAAAAATGGAACACTCCATATAACTATCTGTTTTGACAATTCAGATAAACGCCTAAGGCCATTTGAAGGCGCAGAAGTGATAGTGAGTCTTAAAAAATAAGCCAAAAAGTCTCAGGTTTAAAAACCTGAGACTTTATTTTTTATACAAAAAAAATTTTAACCAATAAGCTTTATTACCACACCAATAATGGCTAGCACAATACCAATAATCCAAAAACGCATCGTGACTTTATAAGCCGGCCAACCAATGGCTTCAAAATGGTGGTGAATTGGAGTAGACAGAAAGATTTTTTTCTTTCGGAATTTTTTTGATAATAATTGAATAATCACCGACCCAACTTCTAGCACCAAAAGTCCGGCAATAATTGGCAAAACAAAAACTGAATCAGTTAAAAACGCTACCACTGATAAGGTAGTCACCAAGCCCAAGGTTCCAACTTCTGTCATATAAAACCTTGCGGGCGGAATATTAAACCACAAAAAAGCAAACAAAGTACCCGTAATAACTGCGCAAAAAGTAGCCAAATCCACCTTGCCTTGAGAAAAAGCAATAATGGTAAATGCGCCAAATATAGAAGCAAATGTTCCGCCCGACAAACCATCCAATCCATCAACTATGCCTCCCGCCCAGCAAGCGATCATCACCACCAAAAATAATGGAACGTAAAAAATACCGATTGAAAATTGACCTAATAATGGAATACTAATTACATCCCATCCTAGTTTTGCGTAAAACCAAATACCAGCCGACAGACCAATAACCGCCACCAATAATAGTCGCTTTTTAAATGACAATCCCCCGCCAATATAACTACCAAGAGAAGAAACCACCAAAATATCATCTAAAAGCCCACATAAAGATGCTGCCACCAAGGTAAATAATGGCAACCAAGTTTGACTTCGAGATAAAAAATTAAATTTGGCTAAAAAACTATCAGGATATAACAATGAAATCAAATAAAAAAATAACGCCACCACTACCACGGTAATAAAAATCAAAAGTCCACCCATTCTTGGCACTTTTGTTTCTCGCTCCTTATGTAAATTATTAAAAATCACCGCATCCTCACCGCTAATGGTCTTGGTCCGAGCCTCTTTTTTCCAAAGTTTATGTTTATATAAAAAATTAATCAAAAATGGCGCCCACAGCATTGCCACCAAAGAAGCAATGGCCGAAATTCCCAGCACCTTAATTACACTAAAGGTTAAAAGAGTCATAAAATTTTAATTATTACCTTGACTATCAATAATTTTTTGCATTTCAGAAAATCTATCTTCGGCACCCAAAACAATATTAATCCGATAACTATCTTCTGATTGGTTTTGTTGTATAGTCATAAAACACCCACCAGCCGCTTCGGTAAAACCAGTTTTACCACCCACAATATTACTTTGACCTAAAAATTTATTAGTGTTAATGAGGCGATGGTGAAACAATCCATCTGGTAAAAAAAGATTATATTCTTTTTTGCTAATAATTTCTCTAAACAACGGATAATTTTTAAACAAATAATTGGTTAATATAGCCAAATCGCTGGCCGTAGAATATGAGGCAGAGGAAAGTCCCGAAACATCCTGAAATTGAGTATTGTTAAGTCCAAGCGCCACGGCTCGATCATTCATTAGTTTAATAAAACTACCCCTACCCAATCTTTCCGCCAAACTAAAACTGGCCCGATTACTAGACTCCATAAGCATAACATATAAAAGCCCTTTAACAGAAAACACCTGCCCCAATTTTAAATCCCCTTGCTCACCTTCCTGATCCATTGCCAGTTGACTTATGGTTATTTTTTCTGACAAATTATAATTTTCCAAAACTACCAAGGCTGTCATTAACTTTGTCAAACTGGCGATTGGTAAAATTTTCTGGGCATCTTTTTGCAATAATAATTTTATTCCATCACCATCAAATTCCATTGATAGCGCCGATTGGGCGGATATTTCTACAGTCGGCAATTTTGGCGAGGATTCGCCATTATCTATGGGCAAAGATAAATTCTTATTTTCCGTATTATCAAAGTCAGATTTTAAGCTGGCAGTAAAAACATTTTTTTCTGCGTTTGCCACTAAAACCACCCTATTAGAAAACCATTGCAAACCTACAAAACTGGTTAACAAAAATACTACAAAAGTAAATAAAAACAAGGCAAATTTTGCAACATTAAAACTCATTTATTTTTTACCTTTAGAAGTTTTTTTAGTAGCTTTTTGAGAAGCTAGGGATTTTTCCGCCATACTCTTTTTTGGCTCATCAACAAGAATATGCAATTCCTTAAGTTGCTTGTCAGAAATTTCACTTGGCGCATTCATCATTAAATCCCGCCCATCTCCAGTTTTTGGAAAAGCCATTACTTCTCTAATATTGGGCTCATTTTGCAATAAAGCCACTAACCTATCAATACCAGACCCAATTCCTCCGTGCGATGGCGCGCCAAAACTATAAGCTTCTAGCATATGACCAAATTGCTTGTGAATTTCTTCCTTACTGTAACCCATAATTTCAAAAACTCTTTCAATCGCCTCTGGAGTATTGTTGCGAATACTGCCTCCGCCCGCCTCCCAGCCATTTAAAATTACATCATATTGGGTTGTTAAAATCTTTTCAATATTCTTTTTTGCCATTAGGTCAGCCAAGTGTTCGGGTTTGGGCGCCGAAAATGGATTGTGCGTAAAAGTCCAACCACCTTGGTCGTCTTTTTCAAAAAATGGAAAATCTACCACCCAGCAAAAAGCTAATAAATTTTTATCTGTTTTATCGGTGCGGATATCAGGTTTATCCGATTGATATTTTTCCATTGCCTCTTGATAACTTAATCGCGGAAAAGGAATTTGCTGAATTTTTTTCTCGGGAAATAACGCCCCTACCATAGAAATCAACAGCCTTTCATAAAGCGCCATAAAATCTTCGCGCTCAATAAAGCTCATTTCCATATCAATTTGAGTGTGTTCGGTTTGTCTATCCCCTCGCGGGTCTTCATCGCGCAAACATCTAGCTAACTGAAAATATTTTTCAATTCCTGCCACCATCAAAAGCTGTTTGTATTGCTGGGGGCTTTGCGGAAGCGCGTAAAATTTTCCAGCATGAAGCCTTGAAGGCACCACAAAGTCGCGCGAACCTTCGGGAGTGGATTTGGTTAGCATTGGAGTTTCAATTTCAATAAAATCTTCGGCAATTAAAAAATTACGCACAAATTGCGAAACCTTGTGTCGCATAATAAGATTATTTTTCATTCTCTGACGACGCAAATCCAAGTAACGATATTTCATTCGCAATTCCTCGGATAATTCCATACCGTCGGTATCAATAGAAATTGGTAAAGTCTGCGCCTTTGACACAATATTTAACCCTTCAACCAATAGCTCCACTTTTCCAGTTTCAATTTCAGGATTAACCATTTTTTCTGGGCGCGCTACTACTTGCCCCACAAGCTCTACCACCCATTCAGTTCGCAATTCTTGAGCTAAATCATAAGCCTCTTTATTTGACGGTACAAAAACACACTGTAAAAGCCCAGACCTGTCACGCAAATCAATAAACAAAATTTTCCCATGCGCGCGCCGAATATTAACCCAACCCGCCACTTTAACTTTTTGCCCTACCATGTCGATTAATTCTTTAACTAAAATTCTTTGCATATTATTGCTAGGGTTTAATGCCCTTTATTTAATTTTTATCTTTATAAATTTTCGTTTGCCGACTTGAATTATCGCATCATCTTCAATAACTATTTCTTCCTTCCAGTTTTCAACTTTTGACTTTATACTTTTAACTTCGATCGTGACCGCTCCTCCCTCAACCAATCTTTTAGCTTCATTTTTTGAAGGCGCCAAACCACTATCAACCAATAAATCTAGTATTGGATAAACCCTTTTATCCGTTTCAAAAATTTCTATATCAGTTGGTAAATTACCTTTCTGATAAATATTATTAAATTCTTCTTCTGCTATTTGAGCGCTTTTTTCGTCGTAATAGATTTTAACAATCTCTTTAGCCAATAAAACTTTCTGGTCTCTTGGATTGGCAATTAATTTTATTTTTTCAATTTCCTCTAAAGACACATCAGTGCAAAGCTCAAAGTATTGCTCAATTAATTCATCTTTAATAGACATAACTTTGCCAAACATATCGTTGGGTGCATCAGTTAAATAAATTGCGTTATCATAAGTTTTGCTCATTTTTCTGCCGTCAGTTCCCAATAAGAGTTTAGTCGTTAAAATATTCTTATCTTTGTTGTTATAGATTTTTTGCAGTGTTCTGCCAGCAAGCATATTAAACATTTGATCATTGCCACCAATTTCCAAATCCACATCCATAACTACAGAATCATAGCCCTGCATTAACGGATACATAAATTCTGTCACACTAATTGGCTGATTTTCTTTTATTCGCTTGTCAAACATATCCCTGTGCAACATTTGCTGAACCGTAAAATTACTCGATAAGCGCAATATATCTTCAAATCTTAATTTTGAAAGCCACTTTGAATTGTATTTTATCTTTACTTTCCAAAAATCCAAAATTTTACTGGCTTGCTTTTTATAATCCTTAAAATTAGCCTTAATTTGCTTATCGGATAGTGGGATTCGCATAGCATCTTTTCCGGTTGGATCACCAATTTTAGCCGTAAAATCTCCAATTAACAAAATTACTTCGTGGCCTAAATCCACAAATTCTTTTAGTTTTCTTAATACTACGGCGTGGCCCAAATGCAAATAAAATCCAGTGGGATCAACCCCTAAATATATTCTTAGTTTTTTACCAGACAGTAGTTTCTTTTCTAAATCGCTTTTAACTATAATCTCACTAACTCTACGATTTAAAACTTCTTGAATTTTTTGTGAATTAGTATTTTCCATATTATTAAATTGTACTATCTTTACATTAAAAGTAAAACTATTGACATAAAGATTAAAAGTAGTAAAATCTAACTAGATTACTTGATGGTAAAAAGGTTTTACCAGAGTAATCTAATTGTTTCTTTGACAAGGAATCCAGCATGAAAAACGGAAAACGACAGTGCCAAAACAAGTGTGGCAGGCCCGCAAAAGCCGATGGTCTGCGGTTTTGCACCAACTGCGACTCGCGTCGCAACACCTCAAAACTTTCAAGGATAAGCATTGGCCTTGGGCGAGGCTTTTGTGGCATCCGAACACCAAGGAGTTATAAGGAATAACAAGGAAGATTAAAAGAACTTCACACATACGTCGAATTCAGATGAATTCGACGTTTTTTTTAAAATTTTTCGGCAAATTTATAAATATCTCCCGCACCCATCACAACCAACACTTCTCCGCTTTTAATATTGTCTTTTACAAATTTTTCCGCGTCATTTAATTTCATATACTTAACATTTTGGCGGTTAATTTTTTTAACCAGCATTTGCGAATCAACTTTTTCATTAATATTTTCTTCCTCGCGTCCAGCTACATCGTAAATATCAGTGATTATAATATTATTAATTTTTATACTTCTAAAAAGCTTTACAAAATCATTAAATAAATAATATGTTCGCTGATGCTGGTGAGGCTGAAAAATGCACCAAATCTTACTTTTTTTATACTTTTCACGCACAGCTTTTAGGGTTGCCTTAACTTCTGTTGGATGATGACCATAATCGCTAATTAATGTAAAAACTTTATCCCCCCAATTTTTCTCAAAAATTTCAAATCTCCGCCAAGTACCTTTAAATTCTGTCAGCGCGCCAAAAGTTATACTATCTTTAATACCCAAAATTCTGGCAACCTGCAAAACTGCCAATGCGTTAGAAATGTTGTGCTTTCCAGGAATTTTAAGAATTTTTTTTATTTTTTCCGACTCCTTATTTTTAATAGAATAAAACTTTGTTTTAAATGTACCTCGGCTAATCTTAACTAAAATTTTATCATCGCGATTGGCTACCAAAAATCCGTTAATCGGCAGTCGCATAATAAACTTCTTAAATTCTTTAATTACATTGCTAAAGGTTTTAAAGTAATCCAAATGCTCTTTATCAATATTAGTAATAACCGAGATTTTTGGCTGATAATTTAAAAACGAGCCATCATATTCACAAGCTTCAATTACTAAATACTTAGAATTGCCCATTCTAAAATTAGTCCCTTCGCCTTCACTCAAGTCAGGATCACTAAATTCCTTAAGTTTAGTTCCCACAATCACAGTCGGGTCAATTCCCGCTTTTATCAAAACCAAAGCCAACATAGCCGTTGTAGTGCTTTTACCGTGACTACCAGACACTGCTATTGTATTGTACTGCAAGGTTAGCTGACCCAAGGCTTCTGGGTAACTTTGCGCGCGAAGCTTGTAGTCAATAGCTTGCAATAATTCTGGATTATCTGGTTTTACCGCAGGGCTATATATTATCAAATCCAAATCCTGCTTAATGTTTCCTGCTCTATTTCCAATAAAAATTGTAACACCTTTTTTTGCCAGCATTTGCGTAATTTCCGAAGACGCCAAATCCGACCCAAAAATTTCGTGCCCTTGTGTCAAATAATACTGCGCCAAAGCAGAAACCCCAATCCCCCCAATCCCAATAAAATGTATTTTCATAATATTTTTCAATTATCAATCAATCCCCAAAATTATACAATTAAATTATCCTCAATAAATATTCCGATATTCTGCAGAATAACCGAATATTAAAAGTTTTTAATAAAATTGAAAAATTTCTCTCCGTAGGGAGACAATGAATGAGCTACCGATGCGCCCCGATACTTTTTATTAAGCAAACCTGCTTGAACTAGCTTTTTAGTATGCTCTGAAATCGTCTTAAAATTACAATTCAATTTTCCAGCTATACCGTCAACCGTAATTCCCGGGTTTTGTGAAACCAACAACAAGATATTAAGTCGATGATGATTTGCTAAACCCTTAAAATGTCTTTCTAATTGCTTTACAGTTTTCATACATTAAGTGTATCACAATATATTTACCCTCACCATCATTCTGGTATTCTGCAGAATATAAGAATGTTATTTCATCGCTTATATTTTTAATGTTTATTAAAATCCTTATCCTGCAAGGATCTATGATAACTATTGCAAAAAATGTGATTCAATAACTGCATATTGCGGACCACCTCGTTTTAGTTGGCTTTCCATCACCTCAATTGATTCTACGGTAAATGTTAGCGCAATATCTTCCCCCACCTCTTGGCGCTCTTCCGGCTCAATGGCGCGCCATTCCAATTCTTTTATTTTTGCTAAGGTCACGTGTGGCGTAAAAACATTTTTATCCAACTTAAAATTAATACTTTCAAATAACGCATCTTCCAGTTCCTTTTTAATATTTTGCATTGGTTCTAACGCTTGGCCACTGGCAAAAATATAGCGAGGCGGAATCTTGTCTTCCGGTCCGTAGGCAATTTTTTCTAAAACTACATTAAAGGTATTATGACGCAAGGCCACCTCTTTAACCGCCTGACAAACTAAGGATAAATCCTGATCGGTAATATCGCCTAAAAATAATGTGGTTATATGTAGATTATCTACGGGTATCCATTTAGCTGGCACATTAGCATATTTTTGCTCAAAATCCGCCAACTTTTTTTTGGTTGACTCAGGTAAATTAATGGCAACAAAAATTCGATGTCGTTTATTCATAGGATGTCCACAATTTTACTCTATCAAAAATATGATCTAGTTTCACTATTGACAGATAAATATCATATATGTTACTCTAAAACTGAGTTTTGAGTAGATCTTTTCACGAAATTGGAGCGAAAAATGATCGGAAACCAAATCAAGGCTGGATCGCTGGTGCTAATTAACGTTCAACAATCTGAGGGTAGTAGAATCTTTGGCATTGTAGAAGAAGTTAATTTCCAAGAAAACAAGCTCTTGGTAACAATTATTAGTCCAACCTCGTCTGGCCGTCCAATTAGTTTTGGACAAGAACGCCTCGCTGTTGTTGGACAAATGCAGGCTTCTGACGCCAGAAAACCTGACGTCCTAAGTCTTGCCCTTGTTGCGACGACGCAAACAATTTGCAAAGTAACAAGGCAACTTATCGATCAGGACCAAGAAATTCGCGACCTGCGCCAGCTGGTAAAATATTACCAAACTGCCGAGCAACACCTCGCGCAATAACAACCATAATGACCCAAAGCATTTGCTTTGGGCATTTTTTTACAAACATAAGATTGTTTATTATTTAGCGACAAGTTTAATAATCAATTTATTTTTCTAGATTAAACCCCGAAATACAATCAGGAGCTTCTGACCACCGCTAGCGGTGTTAAATAATTAATTCCAAGATGTAATCGTTC
>CALRFZ010000016.1 GCA_943357015.1 Candidatus Staskawiczbacteria bacterium | reverse complement strand
CAATGAATTTTGTGAAAAAACGGCATACTATTTTGGCCTCAAAGAGTCCAAGATGTATGTGAGGTTATGCAGTATAACCAAACTGATAAAAAACCTTTAATTGCGGGATTTTAATATCCTAAAAATTCTGATTTTTGGGATCTGTTCAACCAACTAATTAAAATAAATAAAAATATATAATAAAACACTACCCAACCCCAAGACAAATTTTGTATCGTAAATAATGCCCATTGCCCAGAAAATATTTCGACAACACTAATAAGATATGCCAATAAAAACCAACAAGGCAAAGAAACAATAAATCCCAAGGTAATAGAGAAAATTCCAACCACAGAAACAATAAATCCTAAAATAGTTAGAAATGAAATAATTGGCAAAACCAGCAAATTCGTAATTGGCGCCACCAAAGAAATTCTACCAAAATTATACACAATAATTGGCAAAGTAATAATTTGAGACGCCAAGGTTATAGATAAAATATCTAAAAAATATTTTGCTTTGTCAAAATATAATACAGCGTCTTGCCTTGTTGCGCCAAAAACCTCTTTTTTGCGAAAAAATTTATCCGTCACCATATTAAAAAAATAATCAATCAAGGGTTTAATATAAATAATTCCCAACGAAGCTAAAAATGAAAGTTGAAAACTAATATCGTAAAATAAAAGCATTGGATTTTGCAACAGCATAACACAAGCAGTAAAAATTAAAACTCTTGCGCTAGTGTTTTGCCTCCCTAATTTTTGCGCTAAAAGCCCTACGCTACCCATAATTACCGCGCGCACCCCAGAAACAGGTAATCCAATCATAATAATATAAAGCCAAATAATTATAAGAGCAAAATAAAATGCTTGTCCTCGCCAAAAACCCAAAAATAGTAAAAAAACCATCAACGCCTCAATTAATATTACAATATTAGTTCCCGACACTGCCGTAATATGACTTAAGCCGGTAGCGTTAAATTTATCCTTTAAATCTTTGGTCATATTTTTGTCATTGCCAAAAACTATACCCTTTAAAAGATCACTATTGGGCGGAAAAAAAACGCTATCTAAAGATTGCATTAAATTTTCTTTTACCCATAATATTTTTTCGTAACTGTAAGTTAAAAAGTTATAAGATTTTTCTTGATCAATAACTTTTATTGCTGGATAATCCATAACTGAATAAATCCCATCTTTAGCCAAATAATTTTTATAATTAAAACTTTCAAATACTAAAGGAGTTTTAAGTTTTCCTGTCAGTTCTAAATAATCCAAATAGCGATATTCTGGGTAACGTCCAACAGTTACCAAAACCAAACTGTTTTTAACCTTAACTTTCAACTTTTGCAAAGTATCTCTAACATCAGGGTCATCAATAACCTGACCTATTAAGGTAATTTTATTAGGCGAATCATTAAACTTACTTAAAACATCAAATGTTATATTAAATTGAGAAATCTCAAAACGCATAATCCCTAAAACCAAGCACAAGGCACAAAGCCCAAAAACATAAAATACCATAAAATTTAAATGTTTAAAAAGTATAGTATTTTCTAGCAATAAAACGGTAATTATAAGTAAAATCCCTAAAACAAAAACTCCCCAGACAAAAATCTGAGGAATTTTAACTATTTCTGCCAAAGCTATCCCAACAATAAAAGCAATGCCAGCATAAAAAAGCGCTTTAGAGAGAGTCATATTACTTTTTAGATCCAAACCAACTTACCAAAGAGTCCCGCAAACCTTTTTTATTTTTTTCTGCAACCCCACCAACGACTTTATCCTGCAAATTAGGCGCACTATAATCTTCCCCGCGCCTTTTTATTTCCCCAGATAATTCGTTTATTTTTTTATCAAGTTTTACTAAATGATCTGCGTCATAAATATCCTGACCTTCTGAATGACTCGATGGTAATATCGCCTTTTTTACACTCTCATAGCGTCCATCTTTTATAAGACTTTTTTCAAAATTATCATAAGCTTCTAAGCATTTTTCCAATTCACTTTCTATATATTCTAAAGACAATCCCTCTAATTGCTTTTCATCAAGACTTACTAAATTTATATCTTCAGCGTCTATAGATTTATCTTTATCTTTCTTTTCGAACTCTTGC
Organism: Candidatus Staskawiczbacteria bacterium; assembly: GCA_943357015.1. Taxonomy (GTDB): domain Bacteria; phylum Patescibacteriota; class Minisyncoccia; order Minisyncoccales; family Staskawiczbacteraceae; genus VGLO01. Next base: position 16,944 of record CALRFZ010000016.1, on the reverse strand, counting down.
TTTAATTCTTTTAGCGCAACTTCCAATTCTTGATTACTCTTTTCTCTTAATGCCAACTCCCTTTCCCGTAAAGTAAATTTTAAAGGTTTTTCATTAACTACTGTCTTGGCAACATCTTCATAGGGAGTTTCTTGCGCCTGATTAGATGATTTTTCTTTTTTCCCCTCCATTTTAATTATTTTTAAAATATTTTTTTAGACAATTTTAAAACTTCGTCGCAATAACCGTAATTTTTATTTCACCTTTTTTAAGACTAGCATCTTTAACAGCGCCAAAAATAATTTGAGCCTTAGGGTCAACATTTTGCGTAATAACTTTAGCGGCCGACTGGATTTCTTGCAATGTAATATCCAAACCTGAGGCATTAAATAAAATACCTTTAGCACCCTTAATAGAAAAATCCAGTAAAGGCGATAAAATTGCTTTAGTCGCTGCATCAACAGCACGATCCTTGCCACTGGCAATACCCGTACCAAATAAAGCCTGACCGGAATTTTTCATCACTGAAACCACCGATGCAAAATCAATATTAATAATTCCCGGCACCAGCACAAGATCGGTTATACCTTGAACAGCTTGGCGTAAAACATCATCACAGGCCTCAAAAGCGCGTGCCACAGTAGTTTTTTCATCAACAATTTTTAGTAAATTATCATTAGAAATTATCAACAAAGAATCCACGCTTTCTCTTAAATTTGATAGAGCCTGATCAGCTATTTTTTTGCGTTGCTCGCCCTCAAAAGAAAATGGCATAGTTACTACCGCCACTGTCAAAATACCTAAACTTTTAGCAATATTGGCAATAACAGGACTAGCTCCGCTTCCAGTTCCACCACCCAGACCACAAGTAATAAAAACCATATCTTGGCCTTTTAAAATTTCTTCCAATTCATTTTTGTTTTCCTCTGCCGCTTTCCTTCCCGATAAAATATCCATCCCCGCCCCAAGTCCACGAGTTATATTTTTACCAATTAATAATTTTACAGGCACTTTGCAAAAATGCAAAGCTTGCGCATCAGTGTTTACAGCCACCAATTCAACCCCCTGCACGCCAATTTTGGCAATACGCAAAATAGTATTACATCCAGAACCACCCACACCTAGCACTTTTATCTTTGGCATCATTTTATTAATTTCTAATTTCGAATTTTTAATTCTTAATTTTTAATAATTTAATTTAAAAACATTAAATCTATGGAATAAACACTTTAAACATTTTAGTAGTTTGTGAGAATATTTTTTTAAACCAACCCATAAAACCCAAGATTCCATCCGATACCGACTCACCACTATCGGTTCCAGACAAAACCAACCCAGCTACAGTTGCCAATGCAGAATCTTGATTAACGCCAACGATGCCTTTAATTAACCCGATTTCACAGGTTAATTTGAGTTTTTGTTTAACCAATTCTTTTATTTTAGATAATTTAGCCCCGCCACCAGTCAAAACCACTCCTCCTGGCAATAATTCTTGGCGACCAATTTTTTTAAGCTCTTTTTGAATTAAATCCAAAATCTCTGAAACTCGTGGCTCAATAATATCCACTAAATTCTTATCGGTAAAAGTAAGTGAAGAAGATTCGTCAGTAGATTCCACCTTCATTTGCTTAGATAAAACTTTTGCCGTAGATTGATTTTTAATCTGACTCACCAGAGTTTTATGCGCCAATGGAACAGAAACCGAAGCCTTGCCATTTTTTGCTAAAATACAAGACCCATACTGCTTTTTAATATCTTCGGCAATGTTAAATTCTGTTTTAAGACCAATAGCAATATCCTTGGTAATATTGGCGCCACCCAATGGGAAAACAGCTAAATGAATCAAGTCCCCTTCCTCATATACAGCTAAACTTGTAGTATCTGAACCCATATCAATTAAAGCCACACCTAATTCTTTTTGTTGAGGAGTTAAAACCGCCTCTGCAGCCGCCAAAGGCGAAGGAACAATATCGTTAATCTGCAACTTTGCATTCAAAACCGCGGTAGTTAAATTAATAAAATATGACTGAAAATAACACAACAAAATCACCTTAGCTTCCAGCCTTATTCCAGTCAAACCCAATGGTTGTTTAATACCCCTTTGATTATCAATAATAAATTCCTTAGGAAAAACATCTAATATTTCTTCGTTAGAGGGAATATTAATAGATTTAGTAGCCTGCAAGACTCGATCAACATCTTCTTCAGAAATACGCTGATCGGCGCGTGAAACCGAAATAATTCCATCAGAAGGCGTTACATACAAATGACTCCCGCCAATATTAACAAAAACCGAATTAATCCTAATATTATAATCCCGCTCAACACCAGAAATTAATAACTGAATATTTTTAGCAGTTTCGTCAGTATGAACCACTGCTCCGCGACGCAATCCAAAAGAAGGAACTTGACTTGAAGCCAACATCTCCCATTCAGAGCCTTTTTTTTGAGCAACCAAAACCTTAATCGTATTTGTTCCAATATCTAAACCTGTAACAATATAACCACGCGCCATAATTTTTTAATTTAAAATTATTTTATCTTCTCAAAATATAATCTTTCTTTTGACTCCATCCTTTCCGCTTCTTTTTGGGAAATTTCATGATCATAACCAAGGGTATGCAGTATTCCGTGAATAAGAATTTTAGCTAATTCTTTTTTTAAACTTAAAGTAGATTCTTTAACATTTTCCCTAACTTGCCAAGGACAAATAATAACCTCAGAAACTTCATCTTTAAATTCAGATACTTTTTCAAAAGAAAGCACATCGGTAGGTTTATCTTTTTTGCGATACTTTTTATTGAGTTTTTGAATTTCTTCGGGACTGACAAAGGCAATAGATATGTTTTCTATTTGTTTATTTTCGCCTTTTAAAATTTTTTTTGCAACCCCCAAAAAAAACTTCTTATCCACAACAAAATTAGTTAGATTATTGATTTCAATCATCCTTAAAATGGCGACGCTAATCTACTAATCACGCTCTAATCTACGAATATATATTGGCAATTAGGTCTAGATTTGCAAATTAGTGACGCAATGGGGTTTATTTTACACTATTTTTGGCAAAAGAAAAAACAGCGCCGGCTTTTGCCGGCGCCGTTTTTCTCAAATTAAGCTTTGATCATTCTTAAATCATCATAAATATAATAGCTATAAATTACTCCCACAGGAATTAGAAAGAATATTCCAACTACGCTTCCAATAACAGGAAACCACCCGATGATACTGGAAATTATTCCAAAAATTAACATACGCAAAAATACTGGCCACCAATATCCTGAAACCAAGTCTTTACTTCTATAAAGCGCACTCATGCCCCCTTTGCCCTCAAAGACAAAAACATACAAAGATAAACTAAACCATACAGTAAAAATAATCCCAGGAATTACCAATAGAACAAACCATCCGACACAAATGATGCCCACCAAAAATGAAACCCGTGCAAAAGAGGCTATATTTTTCCAAGAAACTGACATTAGGCTTTTAATATCAAGTGTTGGATTCTTTATAAGATAAAAAAAATTAACCCGGGTTAAAAAAGTCACTATTAAATAAAGCAAAAAAAATATCATTGAGTAAACTGCAAAAAAATTACTTATTCCAGCCATTGGGTCGTTTGCATCAAGAAATGAGTAGATTGAAAAAATAGCAAATGGAATTAAAGCCAAAAGCAATATTTTATAAAAATTGATTTTATAAAATTCGTAACTCTTTTTAAATAAAATGCCAATCGGTATTAATTTTTTATTATCCATTTAGTAATTCTTTAATTATCTTACTAATTTCGGAATTATCAGCCCTACCCTTAACAATTGGAATAAGATCTGCCATTATCTTTCCTGTATCCTTAACCGACAAAGCTCCCATATTTTTTATTGAAACCTTAACCATTTCTTTAAGCTCTTCAATTGGTAATTGTTCGGGCAAGTATTGTTGCAAAATTTCAATTTCTTTTTTTTCATTATCGGCGAGTTCTGGTCGGCCACCTTGCAAATAAAGCTCAATCGCATCTTTTCTTTTTTTAACCTCAGAAGCAATCACCAGAATTATTTCCTCGTCAGTTAATTGCGAAGCCAACATCAATTCAGCTTCTTTAATTTCTGAATCTTCTTTAGTTAACTTATATCTTTTTTCCTTTTCCTTTGCATTTATCGCAGATGACGCCATACGCAAAACATCAACTATTAATTGATTGCCTTGCTTCATAGAATTTTTGATATCTTCTTGGATTTTTTGTTTAAGCATTTTTATTACCAAGTTTACTTAGGTTTAGATAATTTCTCTGCAATAATTTTATCTTTTCTCATTTGCACCCTTCTTAAAGCTGAAAGTTTTTTTGCCAAAGCTGACTTTGGTCTTTTGCGAAATTGCTTTCCGCGCACCGAAAGCAAGACTCCACTTTGCCTAACAACCTTAGTAAATCTGTGTACTAAATTTTGAGAACTCTCTTTATCTTTTTTTCTGACTTCTAAAGCCATATCACGAAAATTTCTAATTTTTAATTTCTAATTTCTAAAATTTAGGAATTAGATATTTTAAATTTTTTATTTAATTAGATTAATTAGTTATTTTTTATTAATTCTCTCACGCATTTCTTCTACGACCTTGTCTAATTTTATTTCCTCTTGAACCCCTGTTTCCATATTTCGCAACGTTATAAAATCTTCCAGTGCTTCACGTTGGCCAAATATTAAAACCCATTTAACTCCCATTTTATTAGCCGTATTTAACTGAGTTCGCAATGAATCTTTGGAAAAAGATTCTGCCATTGGAATTTTGGCTGACCTAAATTCTTCAAAAAGCTTTAAACTTTTGCGTTTGGCCGACTGACCCAATTGCGCCAAAAATATTTGTATTTTTTCTTCCTTTTTTTCCACCTTAATTTCTTTTTCCATCATCAGTTCCATAATCCGAGAAATTCCAATCCCAACTCCGCAAGCAGGAGTTTCTCTGCCTCCTAAAATTTTAACTAAATTATCGTATCTACCTCCAGATGCTAAGGCGCCATACTGAACACCAGCTTCGCTTTTTTCTGAAATTTCAAATACGGTTTTAGTGTAATAATCCAAGCCACGCACCAAATAGGGATTTAAAGTGTAAGGTAATTCCAATTCATCTAAAAATTCTAATACCTGTTTAAAATGAGCATGACAGGTTTCGCACAAGTGATCAATAATTTGGGGCGCACCAGATTTTACTTGCTGACACTTCTCTTCTTTGCAATCCAATATTCTTAACGGGTTTTCTTTTAATCGTCGTTGACAATCAGCGCATAATGCTGATTTTTTTGACCGAAAATAGCTAGTTAAAATTTTCTTAAAATATGGCCGACATTCCGCATCGCCAATACTATTTACTTCAATATTAATATTTTTTAAACCCAAATCTTTTAAAATATCAAAACTCATCTGAATAATCTGTCCATCAATTGAAGGGCTTTTATCACCAAGTACCTCAAGACTGGCTTGCAAAAATTGCCTGTATCTTCCCTTTTGTGGCCGGTCATGACGAAAACACGGACCTGATGACCATAATTTGACTGGCTGAGGCAAATTATACATTCCGTTTTCTATATAACTTCTTACAATACCTGGAGTAAATTCGGGACGCAAAGCTACTAAATCCTGACCCTTGGTCCTAAATGAATACATTTCTTTTTCAACAATATCTGAAGTGTCGCCCGCTCCTTTCGCAAAAACTTCTGCGTACTCTAAAATCGGCACATCAATTCTTTGAAAACCATAATATTGAGTAGTACTTTCCACCGACTTTTGAATTCTCTTTAAATAAACTTGATCTGCTGGTAAAATATCCCGCATTCCAGACAAAGATTGTAATTTTAGTTTAGACATTTAGATTTTAAATTACTTCTTACTGATATCATTAATTACTAATAACTAATTGCTCCAATATAAGACATATTATTAATCGGAAAAACTCGCAAGAATGCCTTACCAATAATATCTTCTATTGGCAAAACCCCCCAACGCCTTGAATCATAAGAAAAAGGCCGATTATCACCCATAACAAAATACTTATTCTCGCCTAGCGTTAAAGTAACATCACCTCCTGTCGCCAAAGAATCTGGCAAGTAGTTTTTCTCGCTTAATTCCACAATTTCTCCATTTTTTAAAATATTAACTTTGCCGTTTTTAATTTCTACAGTTTCACCGGGTAAACCAATTATGCGCTTAATAAAACGCTGAGAATTATCAAGGGGATATCTTAACACTACTACGTCTCCGCGAACTGGATTTGAAAAACGGTAAGAGATTTCATCTACAATTAAATAATCCCCTGAATGAAAATTGGGCACCATAGAGTCTCCCTTAACAATAAATGGCTGGAACAAAAAATAACGAATTGGCAAAACAATAATCCCAGCAATAATAATAATTTTGGCAAATTCCCAGACTAAAACAAGAGATTTTTTGACAAAATCCTTACCCTGATTAAGCTTAACACTAGGTTCAATGGGAGTATTTTCTTCCATATTATCCATAAATGTACCATTTTTTTTAATATAGTGCAAGGTCTAAAATCTGTAAAAAAAGAGAGTTGCGCCGTTTGTGATTAGCGCAACTCTTATACTGGCGGGAGAATTGATGTGAAACTATTTTTTCCTAAATGCGAGGTTTCTCTGGTGCACGATGCGAGCAATCAAACCGTGAGCGATGCGACGACGAATAAGCAAGCCCATTTCTTCCCAAAAGCACTTAACATGCTCTTTGGGGTGACCTTTTTTAAGATACGAGACACCCTTTCCAATGGCCCATCTCTTAAAGTCTTGAGAAATAGTGTTGCCCTTTTTCGTCGCATTGATCTGCATCATACATTATCCCTTTATCCAAAAGGTAAGATGTGAAAAAGACACAAGCCCCTTCTCTGATCTTGGGTTAATAAGTTGCCAAACCGTGGCATTATATCAGTTAAAAGGAAAATGCTTTCTCGGGCAACAAGAAGGCAAGGACCGAATTATGGTCAGGCTTCCACTCGAATTCATCCTCAAATCCGAGCAAAACCGCCTCCATACCCAAGTCCCTCACCGTACCAGACTGATCATAAGCACGGAACTCTCCGTGCAACCTGAGAAGCGCTTGCTCCTCTTTTTTTGTGAACTTCGCTTTTTTTGGCGAAGATTTCACTAACTTTTCTGATCGTTGCGGGGGCAACGTCAAAAACGCAGTACGCGACATAGCCTATCCTTTCTAAACTAAGACACTATGCGGATTATTCTTACCAATACCAATCCTGTTGTTCCTTGCCCCTTCTATGTTCCAAACAAAACTTCTCTTTCCAGCCCCTTAGATGAGTTTCATTTCACCTCCTATTGTTAATGATAAAAAGAACTACTTTTACACTATTTGTCATTATATTCCCATAAAAAGCATTGTCAAGTCAAAGAAAAAATTATAGTATATAAGTATGTTTATTATTGTGGGACTAGGAAATCCTGGGCCAAAATTTAACTATACTCGCCACAATTCAGGCTTTATGGCCGTTGATTTTTTTGCACAACAAAATGGATTTCCAAAATTCACCTTTTCAAAAAAATACAACTCCTTAATTTCAGAGCATAATGACATTACTTTAGTTAAACCTCAAACTTTTATGAACGAATCAGGTAGCTTAGCAAAAGCATTATTTCAGAATTCAAAATTCAAAATTCAAAATTTAATCGTCGTTCACGACGATACAGATCTACCATTAGGAAAAATAAAATTTGCTAAAGATAGCGGGGCTGGTGGACACAAGGGCGTAGAATCAATTATCCAGAATTTAGGAAATAATAATTTTATCAGATTGAAAATTGGCGTAGCTACCGATAATCAAAAGGCCATAGAAGTGGTACTGCAAAAATTTTCAAGCGCAGAAAAAATTATACTAAAAGAAATACTCAAAAATTCTTTCGATGCTCTGCAATATTTAATTGACAATGGAATTGAAAAAGCAATGAATAAGTTTAACTAATACTTTTTACAATAAAAAATCCCGCAAGACAAATCTAGCGGGACAATAACACTAATTGAGCATCGCCGATAACTTTTGCTGATCTCTGCAAAAGTTAAACATAAAATCAAGCGACAAATGCCAACCCCCAACAAACTCAAAGATTTCCTCTGGTTTATTTTTGATCAGGTAAACCAAAACGCGATAGCCATTTAGGGAATTGGCAAGACTAGCAGTGATCAAAAAAGACTTTTCTTGATCCGTAGAAATTATGGCCAAAGCTTCTAGTTTGCCAAAATGATCACCGAGCCTTCCTGACACAGACCTTAAGACACTTAACTGATACTGGACAGACACTTCATCGCCAGAATCCATGGCCTTAGAAAACAAAGCCAAGACATCAATAATCGCCCTAACCCTTGCCTGAGCTTCCGCCCAAAAAGATGCGTCATTCACGATTAATCTCCTAAAAAGGGACCGCTCAATTAATTAACCATATAATATCACTATATAAACTAATGTCAATGTTTTTACTTATATTTTAATTTTTCGTTACTATGTGACCTATAAATGGAAAAACTAAATAATCTATTAATTGCCTCTGTTACCCCCTACTTTTTAGAAAAGCAGTTTTCTTGGTTTACACAAAATTTAGATGAAATTTTGCGATCAACTAAAACTCAGCAATTTTTCCAAGACAATGTGATATTTTTAGAAAGCGGAAAATCGCTAGACTTTATGAATTTACTGCGCAAATTAGATCAAATGGGATATGAAAAAGTTTTTCAAATCCAAGATCCCGGTGATTTTTCACAAAAAGGTGGTCTGATAGAAATTTTTCCAATTAATATGACAAATGCCCTGCGCCTAGATTTTTTAGGCAACAACATAGAGTCAATCCAACTGTTAAATATAAAAATTGATGACGAAGAAAAATCTAAAAAATTATTACTAAAAAAATTAACTTCTCAAAAATTATTTTCGGATTTAAAAAATTTAAAACCGGGAGACTATTTAGTTCACTTAGATCACGGTGTTGGAAAATTTTGCGCAATTGAAACGGTGGTTATAGAAAATGAAAAAACTAAAACTAAAACCCAAGATCAATATTACGTTTTAGAATATGCCAAAAATGATAAGCTATTTGTGCCGATGGGACTAGAAAGAAAACTTTCACGCTATGTCGGATTTTCTGATCCAGTAGTGGCAAGATTAGGGTCGGCTTTATGGCAAAACACTAAAAGAAAAGTCAAAGAAGAAGTAGAAAAATTAGCTAAAGAACTGCTAGCGCTTTATAGCCAAAAAGAAATTGTTAAACGCCTGCCATACACTAATGATTTTGAATTAGAAAAAAATTTGCTGGCTGGTTTTGCCCATCAAGAAACCCCAGACCAACTGCAAGCTATGGAAGATATTAAAAAAGATTTAGCCCTAGAAAAACCAATGGACAGAATTGTTTGCGGTGATGTTGGTTTTGGTAAAACGGAAATTGCCATCCGTAGTGCATTTTTAGCTGGCGTCAGTGGATACCAATGCGTCATTATTTGCCCCACCACTATTTTAGCCAGTCAACATTATCAAAATTTTAAAAAACGCTTTGAGGCATTGCCCTTTAAAATTGCATTACTAAGCCGAATGCAAACTAAATCAGAACAAAGAAAAGTTTTACAAGAAATAAAAGAAGGTAAAATTGATATCATTATTGGCACGCACCGAGTTTTATCTGGCGATTTAGAATTTAAAAATTTGCAACTGTTAATCATTGACGATGAACAGCGTTTTGGCGTTAAACAAAAAGAAAAATTACGCGCTAAAAATCCGTCTTTAGATTTACTAAGCTTGTCGGCCACCCCTATTCCCCGCACTATTTACCTGGCGCTTTCTAGTTTTAAAAATATATCTTTAATGCAAACTCCGCCCCAAGGCCGAAGCGCAATTGAGACAAAAATTGAACCTTACAATAAATTAAAAATTAAATCTGCCATTGAAACTGAACTGGCGCGTAGTGGCCAAGTTTATTTTTTACACAACAAAATTCAAACTATTGAAAAAACAAAAATTGCACTTCGAAAATTAATCCCGAAAAGCATCATCAGCACCATTCATGGGCGAATGAATGAAAAAGAAATTATAAAAGTTATGGCGGATTTTTCAACAGGTAAAACCAATATTTTAATTGCCACCACCATCATAGAAAACGGCATAGATTTGCCCAATGTAAATACTATTATAATAGAAGACGCCAGCCGACTTGGACTTTCTCAGGCCTACCAAATTCGCGGACGAGTTGGTCGAAGTCAAATAAAAAGTTTTGCCTATTTGTTTTACCCAATAAATATAAATGAAGTTGCGCAAGAAAGACTAAAGGCACTTGGCGAGGCTAAGGAACTGGGCGCGGGTTATCAAATTGCTCTGCGTGATATGGAAATTCGTGGCGCGGGAAATATTTTGGGTCGCGAACAATCAGGTAGTATTAATAAAATTGGTCTAAACTTATACTGCCAAATGCTAGCCGAATCGGTAGAAAAAATACGATAGCACGATTAGTTAATTATTTGGAACATAAAACCATATTTTTATTTTCCTCTTTCTCTTCACTAATTATGAGAAATTAAAAACTTTATGTTATCATTCATATATGGAAAATATTTTGGAAATAAAAATTAATAATAAAAGCTATCCAGAATTTCTCAAAAAAATTTCCGATGCGCCCCAATTTTTATACTGCAAAGGCAATTCAGGTATTTTAAAAAATCTTTGCATTGGCGTTGTCGGTACGCGCAAACCTTCTGATTATGGTAAGCAAGTAACATTAAAAATTACCGGTGAATTAGCGGATTCAGGCCTCACTATTGTTTCGGGTATGGCGCCGGGCATTGATACTTTTGCCCACGAAATTTGCACAGAAAAGGGCGCGCCAACAATTGCTGTTCTTGGCACGGGCGTAGATGAAAAAAGTATTTATCCGCAAATTAACCTAAATTTATCACGAGAAATCATTAAAACTGGCGGTTGCTTAATTTCAGAATTTAAACCAGGCACCCCGGGCTATCCCAATAATTTTCGCCAACGAAACCGCATAATTTCTGCTTTAAGTTTAGGAGTTTTAGTAATTGAGGCCAAAGAAAAATCGGGATCACTAATTACTGCCCAGTTCGCAAAACGCCAACACAAAAAATTATTCGCTATCCCTGGTCCAATTTACGCGCTAAATTCAAAGGGTCCAAATAAACTAATTAAAGAAGGTGCGACATTAACAGAGAGCGCAAAAGATATTTTAGATGTACTAGAAATTGCATCTCAAAAAATTTACCAAAAATTTCCCGTCGCCAAAAACACACAAGAACAATTAATTTTTGATGCTCTAAAACAAGAAGCATTATACATTGATAAAATAATTGAAAAAACAAAATTAAATCCATCAACCATTGCCACTTTACTTGCCTTAATGGAAATTTCAGGTAAGATACGAAACTTAGGAGGAAACACATATTCACTTAATTAAAAATAATTTAAAGATTTATGATTTATCATTGTTTTTAAATTTTGAATTTATCATTTTAAATTAATTATCTATGCAATTAATAATAGTAGAAAGCCCAACAAAGGCCAAAACAATTCAAAAGTTTTTAGGGTCAAAATACAAAATTAAATCCTCATTTGGTCATGTGAGAGATTTACCTAAAAGAGAATTGGGAGTAGACGTAGATAAAAACTTTGAGCCAAAATATGTCATTCCTGCTAAAGCAAAAAAAGTTATTGCCGACTTAAAAAAAGACGCAAAAAACGCCACTGAAGTTATTTTAGCCACCGACCAAGATCGCGAAGGAGAAAGTATTTCCTGGCACTTAATGGAGGCACTTAAACTAAAAGACCCAAAAAGAATTGTCTTTCACGAAATTACCAAAACCGCCATTGAGCACGCTCTAAATACTCCCGGAAAAATTGATATGAATTTAGTTAATGCTCAACAAGCGCGCCGAATTTTAGATAGAATTGTAGGTTACAAACTATCTCCATTTTTATGGAAAAAAATTAGTAAAGGACTTTCAGCTGGTCGAGTGCAATCGGTCGCCGTCAAACTAGTAGTTGAAAAAGAGCGTGAAATTCAAAAATTCACAGCGATTGAATATTGGAGCATTGAAGCCATATTTGAAAAATTTGGCGCGCCATTTTCGGCTTTTTTAAATAAAAAAAATGATGAAACAATTGATAAATTAGAAATAAAAAACCAGCTAGAAGCCGATGAAATTTTAAAAAATTTAAAAAATGCAACCTATAAAATAGAAAAAATTACTAAAAAAGAAACTCGCAAAAATCCACTACCCCCATTTACAACCTCAACACTACAACAGTCTTCGGCCAATAAATTTGGCTATTCTGCCAAAATGACTATGATGATAGCCCAAAAATTATACGAACAAGGCTACATCACCTATCACCGCACCGACTCATTAAATTTATCACAAACATCATTAGAATCTGCCCAAAATTTTATCACCACACAATTTGGTCAAAATTATTTAATGCAACGCAAATTTAAAGCCGGAAAAAATGCGCAGGAAGCCCACGAAGCGATTAGACCAACATCTGCGCAAAAAAGTCCAGAAATTTTAAAAACAGAATTAGAAGGACCGCAGTTAAAGCTATACAATTTAATTTGGCAAAGATTTATTGCTTCACAAATGGCGCCTGCAATTTTTGACGCCACTGCCATTGAAATTAGCGCCAACAATTACGGGTTTGGTTCCAACGGTCAAATGCTAAAATTTGATGGTTTTCTGAAAGTCTACCCGATGAAATTTTCCGAAAACGACTTGCCATCACTGCAAGAAAAAGAAATTTTAAATTTAACCGAAGTTAAATCACTGCAACATTTTACTGAGCCTCCCGCTAGATACAATGAAGCCAGTTTAATTAAAGCTTTAGAAAAACATAGCATTGGTCGCCCCTCAACCTACGCACCAACACTATCTACTATTCAAGCCAGAAACTATATTCAAAAAAATGATCAAAAACGTTTTTTTCCAAGCGAAATGGGATTTTTGGTTAATGATATTTTAGTAGAAAATTTTCCCCAAATTGTAGACATTGATTTTACCGCTAAAATGGAAAAAGAATTAGATGAAATTGCCCAAGGCTCAGATACTTGGCAAAAAACCATCAAGGATTTTTACGCGCCATTTGCCAAAAATTTAAAAGAAAAATACACTAGCGTGGAAAAGGAAAATACTGACATTAAAACCGATAAAATTTGCTCGAAATGCCAAAAACCAATGATAGAAAAATTGGGCAGATTTGGAAGATTTTACGCTTGCACAGGATTCCCAGACTGTAAACACACTGAATCTATTGTCAAAATTGGCTCAAAACCAGCGCAAAGCTTAGATTTAAAATGCCCAAAATGCAAAACAGGAAATGTTACTGCTAAAAAAACCAAAAGAGGAAAAATATTTTATGGCTGTGATACCTATCCCGCCTGCAACTTTGCCGTTTGGGATAAACCTATTAATGAATTGTGCCCTACCTGTAAATCAATTTTAATTCAAAATATCAAGGGTCAAGTTAAATGTTCAAGCAAAGATTGTGATTATAAAAAAACTAGTATTGAAATAGGCGACAATTTATGATAAATTTATCGTAATTTGATCGTATGCTAAAGTGGCGGAACAGCAGACCTCTGCCGGCAGGCAGGCGCACGACACTCAAAAATATGTATTACATATACGCTATATCAAGCAAATCTAGAAAGTACATATATGTTGGAATTACAAATAATATTAATAGAAGATTTAATCAACACCAAGATGTCAGAGAAAGAACAACTGCACCCTATAGGCCATTCGAATTAATATTAAAAGAAGTAAAAATGACCAGACCAGAAGCCCGAGAGCGAGAAAAATATTTGAAATCTGGAGCTGGCAAAGAATGGCTTAAGAAAAAATAAATATGCCGAAGTGGCGGAACAGCAGACGCACTGGACTCAAAATCCAGCGATCGCAAGGTCATGAGGGTGCAACTCCCTCCTTCGGCACCACAAAAAAATCTAATATAAAAACTTCGATTCAAATCGAAGTTTTTTATATTTTTATAAACCCGTAAAGTATATCACCAAAAAAGCAATTATCGCTGAAATCAATCCACCCAAAATATCACTTGGCCAATGAACTGCGCAAAATACTCTAAAAAAAGAAATACAAAAACTTAGCGCCAGAAAGATAATCGCCAAGGGAATATTAAATAAAAAAAGCGTCAAAGATAAAGCCACAAAAAATGATGTATGACTTGAAGGAAACGCCGGAGAAAATGGTTTATCAATCAAAATACTATTTTTTAATAATTCCATTGGTCTTTTTCTTTTGTAAAAAAGATATACTAATTCATTAAAAGCTAAAGAAGTGAGTCCAGCAATTAGTGGAGTAAAAACATATTGCCATAAACCATAATTATATCCAAAAATCAAAAGCCAAATTAACAAAAAATATCCTAGGTACTGTGCGCAAAATATTCCAAAAAAATCCAGTAATCTGGATTTTTTTGCGTAGCCGTTAATTAAGTTAAATAAGCATAAATCTATTTTGGTAAGGGAAATTTTTTGCATAATTTATTAACTCCAAAGCGCACGCTTTTTACTGACTTTGGATTTAAAATAATTTCATTAATCCAACCTGCAATCTGACGCATTTGTTTTTCTTTCATACCGCGCGTAGTAACAGCGGGAGTCCCTATTCTAATTCCCGATGGCTTAAATGGCGGAGCCGGATCATAAGGAATGGAATTTTTATTAATTGTAATTCCAACTGACTCCAATAAATTTTGGGCCTCAGCCCCTGTAATATTTTTATTGCGCAGATCAATTAGCAGTAAATGATTATCCGTGCCACCGCTAATTATATTAAAATCATATTTTTTTAATTCCTCCACTAATGCCTTGGCGTTTTTTACAATTTGAGTAGCGTATTTTTTAAACGCTAAATTACTCGCTTCTTTTAAACAAACAGCAATAGCTGAAATAGAATTTTCATGCGGACCGCCCTGCAGACCGGGAAACACTGCTCGGTCAATTTTTTTAGGCAAATCCATGTCTTTTTCCAAACCTTTTTTTGTTACCATAATCATTCCGCCACGTGGACCACGCAAAGTTTTATGTGTTGTAGTAGTTACAATATGCACAAATGGCACTGGACTTAGGTGAACGCCACCGGCCACAAGACCAGCAATATGAGCAATATCGGCCACTAAGTATGCCCCAACAGAATCGGCAATTTCACCCATTTTTTTAAAATCGATAAACCGCGAATAAGCGCTCCCCCCAACCCAAATTAATTTTGGATTGTGCTCTTTAGCTAATTTTTCCACTTCATCATAATTAATTAACTGAGTCTTTTCATCTAGACCGTATGAAATTGCATTAAAAAATATACCAGAAAAACTTAATTTAAAACCGTGAGTTAAGTGGCCACCCATTGGCAAAGCCATACCCATAATCGTGTCGCCCGCCTGACAAGTTGCCAAATACACTGACGCATTTGCGGGACTACCCGAATGAGGTTGAACATTAACATGCTCTACGCCAAATAGTTTTTTAGCTCTCTCAATACAAATATTTTCCACTTTATCAATAAATTCATTGCCACCATAATATCTTTTTCCCGGATAACCTTCGGCATACTTGTCTGTTAAAATAGATCCTAAAGCTTCACGCACAGCCAAAGAACAATGATTTTCCGATGGAATCATTTGCAAAGTAGTTTTTTGTCGATTGGTTTCTAATTCTATTAATTTGGCAATTTGGGAATCTTTTTGTTTGAGTTTCATAGGGTTTTTAACAATTTTTCTTTTATTTTATAACTATTTCTATGCTTTATCAAATACCAGTAACTGAGCTGTATTAATCAAACTTATAACCGAAGCTGGCAACAAGTTCAAGAAGTTCCTGCTTTACTGAAAATGCATTACAATGTTTAATCATACCAAAGTATGACAATAGTGTTGCCTCAAGGGAATCTTTTGTTATCAACCCATCACAAAAATTAATTAACCTAAATTCCACTCTTTTAAGCATTCTTTTCTTTGTTTTCACCCTTAAAATAGTAAAATTAGGAAAGCTGACATACCCCAGAAAATCTACTCCCTGACTATATTTACGAATCGTCACCTTATTTGGGTGAAGAGACATTTTCAAGCGAATTTTTAGAAAAGCATCTATTTTAGGAATAAGGTTCTCCAAATATTGTTTATTTTGACTGAGAACAACAAAATCATCACAGTAACGAATATGGTACTTAACCCGAAGAGTTTGTTTTACAAAATAATCCAATTCGTGAAGATACACATTGGCAAAAAGTTGACTAGTAATATTTCCGAGTGGTAGGCCTTTAAAAAAATGCTAATAATAACTGAAACCAACCACAATACATCTTCATCTTTAACCCTAGAAGCAATAAGTCGCATCATAATACTTTGGTCAACGGAATCAAAAAACTTTTTAACATCACACTTTAAAACAAAACAATTTCTGGTGTTGTTTTTACTTTCTTTTTGGAAAAATTGATGTAAACGACGCACAGCCCGATGTGTACCTTTGCCAATTCTACAAGAATATTAATCGTAAATAAATGTCTTATCAAAAACGGGATACAATACTCTAAACAAGATGTGGTGAACTATTCGATCACGCACAGAGGCTTTATTGATTTTCCTCAACTTAGGGTCTTTAACATAAAATGTGGTATAAGCGCCGTGGCTATAGGTTTTATTTTTAATCTCTTTTTGGAGTTTATTTAAATTGTTTTTAAGGTTTTTTTTAAATGCGATTACATCTAATTTCTTTGTTTTTCCGCGCTAAAATTCTATCCAAGCATTCTGTATATTTTCCCAACTTGTAGGCCCCCCCCACAAATTTGTTTTAGAATTAGCATATATTTTTTATTTAACACAAAAGGAGTTTTTCAACTCCTTATCATGCGGATACTTCGGGACGGACGCGAGCATCCGGACTAGCATAGTCAGGAT
>CALRFZ010000015.1 GCA_943357015.1 Candidatus Staskawiczbacteria bacterium | reverse complement strand
CAATATGTACATTTGTAATATATATGCAAATCTTTCGATTTGGATCTAAAATAAATTGACAGAGCCTCATTTTAAATCCCTGTAATGGCAGAGAAAAATATTTGGGCAAGGGTGCCTAGAAATTGTAAACCGCCGGTAAAAAGTAAAAGTAGTAAAATAAAAATTCCGTACTGGGATAAAAAATCCCTAACATAGTCATATTGGCTAGGAATAAATTTAAATAAAACCCAGTGGCCGTCAAGTGGCGGGATTGGCACTAAATTAAATAGCGCCAAAATAATATTAATATGAACAATAAAAGAAAATATAATTAAAAGCCCTGGGACAACAACAAAAAACGATAAAGGCGTAAACCTGATTATAATTCCAAACAATAAAGCCAAGGCAATATTGGTTAAAGGGCCAGCCAAGGAAACTTTTAACGCGCCCCATTTTTGGTCAGTAAAATTATACGGATTAACTGGCACGGGTTTAGCCCA
This sequence comes from Candidatus Staskawiczbacteria bacterium, assembly GCA_943357015.1. Classification (GTDB taxonomy): domain Bacteria; phylum Patescibacteriota; class Minisyncoccia; order Minisyncoccales; family Staskawiczbacteraceae; genus VGLO01. The sequence goes on along the minus strand of CALRFZ010000015.1, from coordinate 19,065 downwards.
GCCCAAAAGCATTGGACTGCCAGCGAAAAACAAAAGTAACGGCAAAATAATTGACCCAAACAAATCTAAATGCTTAATTGGATTTAGTGTTAACCGCCCCTGATATTTTGCGGTTGGGTCGCCCAACGAATACGCCACGTAGCCGTGAGCTAGTTCGTGAATAATCACAGAAAATAAAAGAATGGCGAGAGAAAAAATAGTTATAATGAATTCCATAGATTTATATTATTTATAGCAGGTATTGTAAAATAATGAAAGTTAGGATAGAATATAACTAATTTAAAAATCTAAATTCAAAAGCACCTGCGGGGAGTCCCTGAGGGGTACAGTAAAAACAATTTAAAAGCACTAATTTAAAAATTTTACATTTATCATTGTTTTTAAATTTATCATTTTAAATTTTAAATTCGACTTATGGCTTCAAAAACTTGCAATATTTGCGCTAAAAAATCTGGAATGTCTTGGTCTCTTGTAAAATTAAGAGGTAAATACAATCCAACTCAAAAACTTAGAAAATATCCCAATTTGCAATGGGCAAGATTGGTGACGGGACAAAAAGAACGTGTCCTAGCTTGCGCCAAGTGCATTAAGGCGATGGCTAAATAAAAATTACATTTAACCATTAACATTTGATTGAAAAATGACTAACAAAAAAAATCGATTAAAAATCGATTTTTTTGTTAGCCCCGATTTCCATTAAAATTTCTATGAAATTTTAAGTGGGTATCCTCACGTCACGGCCAAAGCCGGAACAAATATTGGATTCCCTATATAAATGTAATATAGAATATTTATTGGAAATCTCAGAGCTATTTTTATTATAATCTGGTCAAACTATTTGTCCAGTGGATAAATTGGCCTAGGGTCTAAGGAAAACGAGACTTTTTTACTAGACCATGTCCCCTGCGCGCTAGACCCTATTTTTTACAGTCCCAAAACTTTAACTAACTGTTTAATCAATGACACTACAACTGGTGGTGGCATTAAACTATTAGATAGCACACCCTCATCGTCAACAACTTCCCATGGTTTTTCCAAAACCTCAACTTTTCCAGTTGCTTGGTCAATATTATAGTGATACTCGGGCGTAATTTCATAATCATCAACAAATTCTGACACCTGACCAATTGGAATAGAATTTCTAAGCAAAACCTTAGCTATACCATGCATACCATAAACTTGTTTCATTAACATTTCATCTTTTTCCAAACGACTTCTAATAGGATCAATACCGTGCTGGTCGCCCTCTTTAGTTGTCATGCGCGCACTAGAGCAAGCTGGATTGTCGCACATTAAGTAAAACTCCTTTTTTTCCTCATCAAATTTAATATTTTTTGTGGGCAACAATTTGACACTTCGCGAAGTTTGACACAACGGACAAATTACTCGGTTTTTGACACGCTGATCAATAATGGTAGTTGGGACATCAATTAATACAAACACATCTGGGTCGTTTCTGTAATCAATTAAATTTTTAAAAAATAATGAATAAGAAACCTGATCAACATCGCGCGGGAATCCATCAAGAAATATGGCTTTTTTATCAAAACCGCTTATAGCTCTTTCCACCAATGCCAAAATTAATTCTGATGGCAACAGGACTTTTGTGGAACGTTCTTCCATTGCCTTAATTAAAAAATCTAACGGCGCTGGACCACGATACTTTTTTTGCAAAAACTCAATTAATTCTTGCTTTTTAACTGGATCTTTTAGAATTTCATCAAATGACCTAATTAAATCCCCCACTGACAAGTGTTCAATTTTAGTTGGGTCAATAATTTCTTTTAACATTTTTGAATATGTCCCCTTACCTGAGCTTTTTTTGCCCAGCAAATACACGATAAAAGTATTATTTTTTAAATACGCTTGTAATTTTTTAATTTCATCGCCCGCCTTATAATCAAAATACTGCTTTCTGGAAACTGGATCGGTTAAATCAAATTTTTTACCTTCACTAGTTTTAGTTTTAAAAATGGGAAATTGAATATCTTTCATATTAATTTTGGCTTAAAATTGGCACTTTTTACACCAAATGTAAAAATTCCAACAATTCAAGCAAATTTTAAATTTATAAAATTAACGCCTCATTATTGGGGCAATTCTATCATTTTTAAAAAATTTTTACTAGCTTGGCTTGATTTTTTATCTACAATTTAATACTATTTACTCATTGCATTACAGTTATCAGCTAAACTTATTGGGAGATATTTATGCTAGAATTGACCTGCATTGATCCAGTAATTGGGGAACGTTACCGAGAATTTATCGTTGAGAACACTGCTGTCACAGAGGAAGAAAAAGTTAAGCTTTTACTTCATGGGACACGATGCCAATTCTGTAGCAGAAATGCTTTTGAGCGGTGGCGGGACAAAAATTTCCCCAAGAAAGCGGAAATTCAGGGCATTATCCTGCGATAAAGCCAAACATCAAATAGACCCAGTACATTTAATTGTTCTGGGTTTTTTCTTTACTAACCTTAAGATTTTGACCATCACTTAAAATTTCTACCGTACCATTTTGGTCGGTTCTTAAGGTGGTAATATTAAGGTCTTGCAACCTTTGCAAAACTATTGGCGTTGGATGACCATAAGTGTTGTGAGCACCAACTGAAATTACCGCCAAACGCGGATTAACAGCTTGCAAAAATCCTTTTAAACTAGAATATTTTGATCCATGATGAGCAATTTTTAATACATCAGACGCCAAATTAGCTTTTATTTCTAACAATTTAGATTCAATTATACTGGAAATATCCGCGGTAAATAAAAAAGTATTTTTCCCATAGGTTAAATGCAAAACTATACCCGTATCATTGTCATTATTTTTAGGACGAAAATCTTGCCCATAAACACTAGTTAAAGGGTTTATAATATCCATTGCCACCTGACCATTTTTAATTTTACTACCCAACTTTGCAATAATAATTTTAGAACCACTTTCTCGAGCCTTTTCTAAAAGTCTAAGCCATAACTGATATTGACTGCCCCCACGAACAATACCAGTCCAGACAATATAATCAACCTTATATTTTTCAATGACTTGCAGCAATCCGTTTAAATGGTCTGAGTCGGGATGAGTTAAAATAATCATATCTAAGGATTTTTGACCCAAAGGCAAATGTTTGCCTAATTGTCCTAGCACCGCATTTCCTGGACCACCGTCAATTAGTATATGACGCAAACTTGGAGTTTCAATAAAAATCGAATCACCCTGACCCACATCCAAAAAATCAACTTTCAAATAATGCGACTCAACTAAAATAAATACCCTTTGCCATGCCACCACATTAAGTAATAATAATACCCCAATAGCAATCAAGCTAATTTTTTGCTTGGTAGTTAAAATATTTTCCATACAAATTTAATTATAGCAGAAAACAAAACACCAAGCCCGCGGACTTGGTGTTTAAACTACAAAATTACTTTTTTGATGCTAAAATTTTAAACATTTTAGTTTTGCACTTTACGCAAGTTCCCGTCATTGCCCTTCTTTCTGTCCCACCCTTGCCCTTCATAGCCACCTCTTTCTCGTCATCCATAGTGCTTTTAGCTTTACATTTTACGCAATATGCTTCTGTTGCCATATCTTTTAATTTTAGATTAATTTTAATATTTAAATAACTTACTGCTTATCCTACCCTATCAAGTAATCCTGGTCAAATTTACCCAAAAAATTTAAGGCTTTTTAGCAAGTTTTTCTCGGAAAAATTTTAATACATCTACATATCCTACAATACAATGACCATTATCCCAAACAAACGGCACACCTATGTGCGATGAATCTAGGCCACAAATTTTCGCCTTGTCTTCCAGCATTTTAGCATTAGCTTTGTTTTCAAAAACTTCAAGTCTAGTGAAAGCCACCTTATCTTGTAATTTATTATTTTTAATATAATTATCAACCGTCACGCATTGAGGACAATTATTGCCCTCAAACAGAATAATTCCACCAACAAATGAATTGTTATTATTAAAATATGATACAATCTTATTTGCCCCACCACCAAACACTAAAAACAAAAATATTTCTAAAACTGCAATAACTAAAATAATAGTTAAAAATAAAACATTTTTAGGAAGCGTGGATATTTTTTTAAAATTAAATTTAAACATAACGCCACAATTTATTTACTTACATTATCGCTTTTTCTGGCCTGAAAGTAAAATATATAAATTGCCTCTAAAATACCAAAAGTATTTAAGACCAACATTACCATAAACCAATTTCTTTGATTATTTTGTGCTGATTTCCAAAGAGCCACGCCCTTCCACAAAATATTCCATAACAAAAATATTATAAATAATACTCTATAGTAAGGATTATTTAAAAGATCAATAAATGCAATAAGTTGATTATCCATATTGTAAAATTATAATTTACTTTGAATTACGAATGGTTGCAGTAAAAGACTTTTCGTAATTCAAGGTAATTTACTTAATTATATGATATCCAGCGACTCCAAATGCCACTGACACATTTAGAGATTCTTTTTGACCTAACATTGGTAGATAAATAACGATATCGGATTGCTCCAAAACTTTTTTTGATACGCCCTTAACTTCATTGCCAATAACCAAGGCTAAGGGAAAAGTGGGATTAAATTTAGTGTAAACAATGCTTTTTGGAGATTGCTCAAGAGTGACAATTTTAATCTTAGATTTTTTTAATTTTTCTATCAACCGCCAAGTTTGTTTGCAATACTCAAATGGAATATTTTTTTCTGCCCCAAGGGCGGTTTTAGTAATTTTATCATTGGGCGGAACGGCAGTAATACCACACAAAAAAATCTTGGTCACACCTAAACCATCGGCGGTTCTAAAAATTGAACCAACATTTTCTAAACTTCTTATATTATCAACAACAACATAAAATTGTTTCGGTTTTTGCATAATATATTCTATATTTTTCAATTGGAAACGCGATAATGTTTACTGTTAATTTGCATATCAAATTCTAGCTCCAAAATACCAAATACAGAATACAAAATTTATAGCAACCTAAATTTATTTATTACTAAGCCAAAATCATAACCCAAAAATTGCGCGGCCTTGCGACAAAAAACCATTCTTTCCGTAAAAATTTCAAAATATTCAATAATCGGACAAAAATTAGTATCAATCTTTAAGGCTAAAGTAATTCTTTTTTTAACCTTATCAACTTTTATACTACTTTCAGTGGTGGCAAAATTGACTCGGTCGTGAATATCAGACTTAGTTTCTTCCATTGTTTGCACTGCTACTCGAGACCTGTGCACATCGGATTTGTCCGCCAAAACCAATACTGCTGAAATTGCATTAGAAAAATTCATCTCCTCTTTATCATGATTGCTAATTGCCTGCATAATCATCGCCAATTCCCTTGGATCGCATTTACCCATAAAAACCTGCGAAAAAAGCTGAGCGCCAAAAAAATGGTGAAAAGTGCGAGTTAAAAAGTTTCCCATATCATGGCAAAAACCCGCGATAGCCGCCAATTCTCCCTCACGCTTATCTAGACCAATGGCTTTGGCAATATCCATTGCTCTTTGCGAAACCATATCGGCGTGACGCAATCCGTGATTAGTGTAACGCAAAGCCTCCATAGCTTGTTCAGTCTGATTAATAAACTCCAAAATCTGCGGATTTTTTTTAACATCGTCTAATGTAATCATAAATTTAAAAATTATTATTTAATTTATAAAGTTAAGCAATTAAAAATATAAAATCTCAAATATTATATTAGTTTACTAAAATATACATTCCCGCGCAACCAACCAATAGCATAAAAAGTAAACGTTTACTTTTTATGCTATTAATTCAGTTTAACTCTTCTATCAAAAATATTTTTACGTACCGATCAAGGGAATGCATTTGTAATAAATTTTCAGTTTGAGTTGAAACGTCATAAGGAGTAACCCATAAACTATGCTGAAATAACTCATAGCCAAGATTTTTCAATACACCCCTTAGCAAATTTCTTGACTTAATATGATATTTGGGAATATCAAACGCAATCATAATCCATTTTCCGTCTTTACGTTTTGTTCTTTCTTCAAACATCCACTTAGAAGCCAACGCCTTTGCCAAGCCTTCTTTAGTAAGCATAACTGCTTTTTTGCCCTCCAAATTACTAACCTTAATAAAATTTTTACGTTTTAAATAATAAATCATCCGGTTAAATTTCTGACTATTATTTTCCTTTCGGTATTTTTTGACCAAAAAATCTTCATTACCAAATAATATATTAATTTGACGGTATTTGTTGCTTGTCAAAAAATCAGTAATACCACCTGCCAAACTCAATAAATCCAATAAAAATTTATCTGTAATAGGAATTTTCATCAACTAGTATAATTTTTACCACACTAATAAAAGTAGCATAAAAAGTAAACGTTTACTTTTTATGCTATTAATTTACAGATTAGTTGATAGCGAGAATATGGTTATATTTTAAATCGTTTTTCCACCTCTGACCAATTTACCACATTCCACCAAGCCTTTAAATAATCGGCTCGGACATTTTTGTATTGCAAGTAATAAGCGTGCTCCCAAACATCATTGCCCATAATTAGCGTATAACCATCAGACATTGGATTATCCTGATTGGCAGTTGATAGGATTTCCAATTTTGCCTGTTCCTGAGAACCTTGGCCAAGTGGGGTCATAACTAACCAAACCCAGCCTGAACCAAAACGCTTGGCGCCAGCGTCATTAAATTTAGCTTGAAATTCTGTAAAACTCCCAAATTGACTTTCAATAGCTTCTAATAATTTACCTTCTGGTTTTTGGCCCGTAGCAGGCGCCATAATTTGCCAAAACTTAGTATGATTTACATGTCCGCCGGCATTATTTTTAACCGTCACGCGAATTTCTTCTGGCACACCATCTAAATCCATTAACAATTCTTCTGCGCTTTTTTTAAAAAGTTCTGGATATTTTTCAAGCGCAATATTTAAATTATTAATATACGCTAAATGATGTTTATCATGATGCAAAATCATAGTTTCTTGGGAAACATAAGGTTCTAGCGCATTATAACTATAAGGCAATTCTGGCAAGGTATGTTTTTTTGGTTCCATAATATTAATATTTATTTATCTAACTGTATTATATAAGAAAAAATATAAATAAAAAGCCCGACAACAAAATGCTGTCGAGCCTTATCAAACCTTTATTCAGGTTTTTTTTCCAATTCTTTGGCAATCCATTGCCCATTTTTCCAGTCTAAACAGTAAACCGGTAATCGTGGATCTGACCCAATTTCTGTAATCGCCAGAAACGATTTCAGAAATTTTGCCCTAGCCTTAATAAGATCTAGGGTTAACTTTCTGCTTTCAACCAGAACAGCCGGCACTTTATCTTTACGAGCCAGAGCAGAAGCTTCTATTTTTTCAAGCGCCAAAAGCATTTCCTCGTCCTCATTGAGGTAGCCGGCTTCTTTTTCTGCGCCCTTTTTCCCGTCGAGCTTAAGACTTTTACTGTCAAGGAATTTTAATTCCTTGTAGATCTTAAAACTCTCCTGGTCGTATTTTTGGACGAGACTGTCCTTGGCCACTGCCTTTTTCTGATCAGGCTTTTTTACCCCCTTGTCTTGCTGGACATTAATGCCAGCTGACATTCCCAAAACAAAGGTGAGAGCAAGGCAGGCAAACGTAAAAATCCAATTCACAACAAACCCCTTCATCAAAAAATGTGCTAGAAGGAAACGATCCCTCTTTCACACAAATATTAGTCTATATCTAACTTTTTGTCAAATCTCCCCTCTTTTGATTTTCTCCCGAATTTCTTCAATATAATTATTAAAGTAATACAAATTATGAAAAGTAATTAACCTTAAAGCAGTTATCTCTCCTGATTTTAACAAATGGCAAATGTAATCTTTTTTGTAAACCAAACATACCTGACAAACGCAACCTTTGTCCAAGGGTTCGCGTTTTTTAAGAAACTTAGTTTGTTTTAAATTTAATTTACCTTCACTAGTAAACGCTACTCCACGCCGAGCATAATGAGTTGGGACAGTACAATCAAAAGTATCCACACCAGCTTTAATAATTTTTTCTATATCCTCTAAATGTCCTATCCCAAGCAAGTGTCTTGGCTTTTTTTCTGGCAATTCGGCTACCACCCACTTTAACATTTCTTCCATAGTTTTTTTGTCACCGCCAAATTCCCCGCCAATACCAAAACCATCAAAATCTAAACTGCCAATAAATTTAGCGCTCTCAATGCGCAAATCTTTATACCGACCGCCCTGCACAATGCCATATAAAGCCTGCTTTGGCTCACCAGAACCTTTGGCGGAGGCATTATGAACATTTAAACAAACCTTTGCCCATTCGTGAGTTTTTAATAAAGAATTTTTAGTGTATTCGTGACTGGCCAGCGGAGCAGTACACTCATCAAAAGCAAAAATAATATCTGCGCCAATTTGTTGTTGAATTTTAATTGACTCTTTAGGACCGATAAACAATTCCCTGCCGTCAATAGGTGAGCGAAAAAATACTCCGTCTTGGCGGATTTTTAACTTTTTGGGTTGAGCGCCAATTTTAATTTCTTCTTTTAAATCTGCATCCGACCCCATACGGTCTTTGGCATTAATAATTTTGCCCACATTTAAATCTTGACCAAAACCCAAAGAAAAAACCTGAAACCCTCCCGAATCGGTCATAATTGGATTTTTCCAATGCATAAATTCGTGAATCCCACCAGCTTTTTGTAGAATTTTCTCACCGCCTTGGCCAGGTTTTCGGCCAGCTACAGACGGCTTTAAATGCAAGTGAAAAGTATTAGCAATTAAAATTTGCGACTTGGTTTGCAAAACTTCTTCACTGGTAAGAGTTTTTACCACCGCTTGCGTGGCAACAGGCACCAAGCACGGGGTTTGCACTACCCCGTGAGATGTTTCTAAAAACCCCAAACGGGCATTAGAAATTTTAGATTTTTTAGAAATATGAAATTGCATGGGTTAGTTTGTAGTGAGTAGTTGGTATTGAGTAGTAAGTAGTTACTTAAACCTAACCGGTAATACAAATGTTTTATCTTTATCGGGGTCGCCACTTGGGTTTTCATTATAAAAAACCAAAGTACCAGTGCTTGTGGCAGGATTTGAAAATTTAATATTAGTCTTAAAATTAACTACTTTTTGCATCCATTCGCCCTGAGCCGTTAAAATTCCCAAAGCCAATTCTTTGCCATTATCATCTTTTAATTTTACCACTCCAACTTGCCCCTCAAATCCAAACCAACCATTACCATTAACTAAACCAGAAATATTTATTGGCGAAGAAATTATTTCATTTGCTTTAGGAGAAAATATTTCAATACCCATTAAAGTTGGCACTGTTGGCGCCTTAATTTCTTCTGTCGGTAAAAAAAGAAAACCCGTCAAAATCGTAATAATAACCGCCAAAATAATAACTATAATTATAAGTAATTTATTGGTATTCATATTTTATTTTAATTACCTTAACATTAATTCAAAATTTACAAAAAATCAAAGGGTTGACAATGAATATATAAAAAGTATACTGATTATAGACAATAAGTCGGGGTATAGTAGACTTGTCCCTAAATAAAATATTTAGCGAAATTCAAGGTTTCCAGCTAGAAATTTGATAGAATATTGAGGCTTACCCCTGCGGTAAGCCGAAAGATTTTAGCAAACTTATGGCAAAAGATTGAATTTACAGCAAGATTTTATTTAGGGACAAGTCTAATATTGCAACGACTTTAGTCATAATCCTGCACTCGCATTAATTATGCGTTTACAGAGAAAGGTCGTTATAATATTATCTTCAAATTGCTGATAAAGTAAAGTTTATCAAATCAGCAATAAATAAATGTTTAATAAATTTGACAACAACCGAGGCGGATCAAGCAATAGCTTTGGTCCTCGCCAAATGGTTCAAGGAAACTGGAAATGTATTGATTGCGGTAAAGAAATTACCGAACTTCCTTTCACTCCACGAGAAGAAGCTGATGGAATTCCTAAAGTCCATTGCAAAGATTGCTGGTCTAAAAACAGACCACCAAGAACAAACCGCTACTAATTAGCAGTTTGTCACAAAAAAAACGGCGAAAGCCGTTTTTTTTGTTGCGATATTCTTTGAAAAAATAATTTAAAAAGTCCCCAAATTCTCACAGCCGTGATTTTTTGGGGACTTTTTAAGCTTCTTGGATTAAAAATAATTTAACGATCCACAATATCAATTTGTTCAACCACTGATCTTTTAAGGATATTATCCTGAATTTCTGTGGCGATTTTTTGGTCTAAAGAAGGTAAAAAAATTAATGATTGATCTGATGCTGGATTCTCATCTTCAAAATCAGAAAGCACTACCACAAGATCACTTGTGCCAAGTAACTGATCTACAATATTTCTTTTTATTTTCACGTCACGAATTCGTTTATAGGCAACACCAATTTGTTCAGTAGAAAACAATCCTCTCTTAATCTGTAAATGTTTTTGACCGATAAAAATTCCATAGCGATAATATTGTAACCAGCCCAAAAAAAATACCAACAATCCAGAAAAAAGCAAAAAAGATACGTAAACAACAATCACACTTACTGCTGTATCAAGATATTTATTGGATACATTATCCAAGAAAAATAATCCGATAAATAAAATTGCAAAAAATACAAAAAAAATGCCACTTTTTTTCAAAATACACATTATCAAAGTTTTTTGTCCAAGCGGGTAATAAGTTTTTACATCTTCTTCAATCATATATTCAGTATTTTTTTAATACTAACACTTTACACTTTCAGTATAACATTTTTTACAATCTGTGAGAACTTTTACATTCAAACAATGAAATTTACTAAGCGATGATTAAAAACTTTTCCTGCAAAACTATAACTATTTTAATTCCACTTTACAAAAAAAACCGAGTAACATAATCGGCTGACTAAATACTACTGAATAATACAACGGACTTCATTGCCCTGACGAACTTCTAAAAATCCAGATTTTACATCAAAAAAATGTTCCTGTTTTTTATCATCAATCACTTTAATCGCTCCGGCAGTTAAAACTCCAATAAAATGTTCGTGATTATCAAGCACCGTAATTTCTCCCATCGAAGTTTTGCAATTTAAAAGACTAGCCTCGCCGGCAAATAAGATTTTTTTTAATAAATAAATAGAAAGCTTCATATTGTGAATTTGAAATTTACAATTTGAAATTTGAAATCAATTTGAAATAATTAAATTTAAAATATTGAAAATGTGTTTTCAAATTCACATATCCAGATATTTTAATATTGATTTCAAATTGTAAATTTCAAATTTCAAATTAAGAAATTACGCAGTAATTTCATCTATTCCTCCTTTCATATAAAAATTTTCCTCTGGGACATCGTCGTGTTTGCCCTCTAGAATTTCGGAAAATCCCTTAATTGTATCTTCCAATTTTACGTATTTACCGGGAATATTGCTAAAAACTTCTGCCACGTGAACAGGCTGGCTTAAAAATCGCTGGATTTTGCGCGCTCGGCTTACCACCTTTTTATCTTCATCAGACAATTCTTCAATTCCCAAAATCGCAATAATATCCTGCAAATCTTTATATCTTTGCAAAGTTAATTGCACACCGCGAGCCGTTTGATAATGAATTTCGCCCACAATTTTTGGATCCAGCGCGCTAGAAGTTGAAGCCAAAGGATCAACCGCAGGATAAATACCAATTTCAGTTAAAGCACGGTTTAATACAATAGTAGAATCTAAATGTGAAAACGTAGTGGCAGGAGCCGGATCGGTAATATCATCAGCTGGAACATAAACAGCCTGCACCGATGTAATAGACCCCTTGCTGGTTGAAGTAATACGCTCTTGTAATTCCGCCATTTCTGAAGCCAGTGTTGGTTGATAACCCACCGCCGATGGCATTCTACCCAAAAGCGTAGAAACCTCAGACCCAGCCTGTGAAAATCTAAAAATATTATCAATAAAAAATAACACGTTTTTTCCTTCTTGATCTCGGAAATATTCAGCCATTGTTAAAGCGCTTAAAGCTACTCTGGCGCGCGCGCCGGGCACTTCATTCATTTGACCATAAACTAACGCAGTTTTATTTAAAACTCCAGAATCTTTCATTTCCATATACAAATCATTACCTTCACGAGTTCGCTCTCCTACGCCAGCAAACACCGAAACTCCTCCACCCTCTTCTGCCACGTTTCGGATTAATTCCATCAGTAAAACGGTTTTTCCTACACCAGCACCACCAAATAAACCAATTTTTCCACCCTTAATAAATGGCGCAATCAAATCAATAACTTTAATGCCAGTTTCAAACACTTCGGTTTTAGTGGCTTGTTCGGTAAATGGCGGAGCTTGTCTGTGAATTGGTAAATATTTGGTAAACTTTCCTTGCCCTTTTGAAGCTTTATGCGAAGGATGGTTATCAGATTTGTTTAAAGTTTCACCCAAAACATTAAAAATATTTCCCAAAACTTCCGGCCCCACCGGCACTTCAATTTGTTTACCAGAATCCACCACTTCCAGTCCTCGCATTAAACCATCAGTAGTTTGCAAAGAAATTGCTCTGATTCTTCTAGCATCTAAATGCTTAACTACCTCCAAAGTTACTTCACCTTTTGGTCCGGCAATTTTTAACGCATTATAAATTTCCGGCAGACTTACGCCTTCTTCACTCTCCTTCGCTAAAGCTTCGGCGGGCAGGAATTCTACATCTACCACTGGCCCAATAATTTGTACAATTTTGCCATTCATAATTTTTTACTTTTAATTTTGTAATTTTTAAATAATGTTTTGATTTTAAAATTAATTTAACGCCTCTGATCCGGCAATAATTTCAATGATTTGACTGGTAATTGCGCCTTGCCGAACTTTATTGTATTGCAAATTCAAAGCTTGTCCCAAATCCTTAGCATTATCAGAAGCGGTTTTCATTGCCATTCGGCGAGCGGAATGTTCGGATGCATTAGCTTCTAAAATTAAATGGTACATTTGCATAAAAAATAAATGGTAAGCTAAGTCTTCTAAGACTTTCTTGGCTGATGGCTCAATTAAATATTCATTTAATTTTTCTTTATTTGGAATAAAAGAAATATTCTGCTCTTTTGCAATTTCAGCAAATTTTCCTTTATCGGGCATAATTTCCTTAACTGTTTCTTGTAATGATTCAAATGTAATGGGTAAAACTTCGCGCGTTAAGGATTCTTGCTTTAAGGCAGAACGAAAATGGGTTGAAAAAATAATCACTTTATCCCAATCATTATTTAAATAACCCTGAACTATAAAATCCGATAATGGCTTTACTTGCTCTGGCGTAACAAAATCTCCTACTTGCACAAATTTTTTAACTACCGTCAAACCCTTTTTCAATAAATAATGATTAGACTTTTCTCCTACTGCTAAAAATACCTTTTCATCCTGATACTTTTCTTTATTATGTTTTAAAAAGCTCTCAAACTTTTTAAATACTGAACTATTAAACGCGCCCGCCAAACCTTTATCCGAAGCCACCAAAACAAAAAGTACTTTATTTACCTTGCGTTTTACTAAAAGCTCTGGCAAATCTTTTTTGGCTAGCATTGAAACGTTAGCCAATAAATCCATCACCGCAAACGCATACGGACGCGAAGCTAGCGCAATTTCTTGGCTTTTTCTCATTTTGGTCGCTGCCACCAGCTCCATAGCCTTGGTAATTTTATTAATATTACCAATAGACTTTAAGCGTTTTTTAAGATTTTGAACCGTTTCCATTTGACAAAATTTTTCTTATGTATTATATTTTAACTGTGTTGAACCTTGATAATTCACTAAAGCTTATCCAGCTTCTGGAGCATTCTATGAGCAAAAAAGACCGTCTGGAAGAAAATGAGGCAATTAAGTCGTTAAAGCGTAATTTTCACGCAATGATAGCGGAAAAAGGCGTCGAATATGCCTTTGAACAGTTGTCACTACTGGTTATTAAGTATATGGTAATTGACGGTCATCTTGACCGAATGAAGCAACTGGGATATACAAACCGCAAAATTTCAAGCGTGGTATCTGCCACAGTTGACGTAATTTGCAAAAAAATGGATGAGCTGGAAAACTAAAAATTTTCCCAGCTAAAACCTTTTACGGTCACGACTGTAGGAGGTTTTTTTATACTTTAATTTTTATATACTTTCCACAAATTTCACAATCACCTCTTTTAATTCTTTTTCAATTTCATCGGTAATGGCTCGTTCTTTTTTTAACGAATCAAGTAGTTTGCTATGCAAGTCTTGCACGTATTCTAAAAATTTTGCTTCAATTTTTTGAATTTCTTCTGGCAAAAATTTATTAAAATATCCGTTAAGCGCCGCATAAATTACAATTACCTGTTTTTCAAATGGAAACGGGTTTAAATCAGACTGCTTTAAAACCTCGGTCATAATTCGCCCCTTATGAATTCTTTCTTTGGTAACAGGGTCAACATCGCTGGCAAACTGCACAAAGGTTTGTAATTCTCTAAACTGCGCCAACTCCAATCTTAGTTTACCTGCCACTTTTTTCATCGCTTTGGTTTGTGCCGATGAACCCACTCGAGAAACCGACAACCCTACGTTTACCGCAGGTCTTGTGCCTTGATAAAATAAATCACTCTCTAAATAAATTTGCCCATCAGTAATAGAAATAACATTGGTAGGAATGTAAGCCGTACCATCGCCCAATTGAGTTTCAATAATTGGAATTGCCGTTAAAGAACCCCCGCCATTTTCTTTGGATAATTTGGCAGAGCGTTCCAATAACCTTGAATGTAAATAAAATACATCTCCCGGATACGCTTCTCTTCCAGGTGGCCTTCTCAATAAAAGCGAAATTTGCCGATATGACCAAGCGTGCTTTGATAAATCATCATAAATAATCAAAGCATCTTGACCTTTATCGCGAAAATATTCACCCACGGCTGTCCCCGCAAAAGGCGCCAAATACCAACTAGAGGCTGGACTAGAAGCGGGAGCAGAAACTACCACGGTATTAGCAAAAGCATTATTATTTTTTAAAGTTTCAACAATTTTAGCAATTTTAGATTCTTTTTGGCCAATTGCCACATAAATAGAAATTACAGGTTTATCAGAAGACTGTGCCTGATTAATAATCATATCCAAAGCAATAGCGGTTTTTCCAGTTCCACGGTCTCCAATAATTAATTCTCTTTGACCTCGCCCAATTGGAATCATTGCATCAATCGCTTTAATACCAGTATGCAACGGATAGCCAACAGATTCGCGCGCCAAAACATTTGGAGCGTCGTTTTCTAAAAAATTATATTGAATTTTATCTTTAGCTAAAAATAATGGTCCCTTGCCGTCTAAAGGATTACCAAATGGATCAATTACTCTGCCAAGCAGTTGATCTCCAACTGGAATAGACAATAATTGTTTGGTTCTTTTTACGGTATCCCCCGCTTTAATTGACAAAAAATCGCCCAAAACTAAAGCTCCCACTGAATCTTCTTCAAGGTTTAAAACCACAGCCCTTGTAAATTCAGAACCTTTGGCGGAAGTAGATTCAATTTCCAAAACTTCTTGACTTTGCACACGAGCCAGCCCAGAAATTTTAATAATTCCATCTCCCACTTCTGTAACCGTGCCAATTTCTTCCCATTTAGGATCATCGGCAAAACCTTCTATGGCCTGTTTTATTTTTTCTATAATTTCTTGACTCATATTTTTAAAAATTTTTAATTTGACTCAGTTTTTCCGCTAATGAATTATCAAACTGTTTTTGAAAATCAACTATTACTTTAATTCCCGCAATTAATTTAGGATTAATTTTTTCTTTAACAATATCACCTTTTTTAGTAAAACTTTTAATAAAATTTGTGTTATCAATTTTTCTGGCCGACTCTATCACCACCATTTTATTGCCAGTTTTTTTTAAAAGTAAGCCTTGCGCCTGTAAAATAATTTTACTGCCTTTTTTTAAATCGCCATTTTTTTGCAAAAGCTTTAAAAAATTCTTCGCAATTTTTTGGCCATCAGCTTTTTTATCCAAAAGCAAATCCACTAAAGCATTGGCGTATATTTTTATGCTATATTTCATCTTTTATGTAAGTTATAGCTTTTTTAACCATCGCATCGTCAATGTGCTTGGGGTCTAACTGCACAGTTTTGACAATTGTTTTTTTAACTAATTCTAAAGCCTGCAAAAACACTAATTGCTGAGCTTGTTCTTGCTGTTTTTGATATTCCAGTTTAGCTTGGTCTAACAATTCTTTGTGGTAAGCTTCAGCCTTGTTTTGCAAACTTTCAGCTAATTCTTTGGCTTTTTGTTGAGTATTTTTTATTATCTCAATAGATTCCTGATCAGCTTTTTTTAAATGGTTTTTGGCAATTTCATCCACTTCTTTTAGCCTTAAATCCGCCGTTTCTGCTTTTTGCAAACCTTCTTGAATTCTTTCATTTCTCTTTTTAATAATTGCCAATAGTGGCTTATAAACAAAAAACCTCAAGACGATTAAAAGTATAAAAAAATTCACTGCTTGACTTAAAAACAGCTTCCAATTTAGCCCAAGTTGTTCAAAAACATTTCCCTCCATCTTCTAGTTGGTAGTTAGTAGTTGGTAGTGGGTAGTTTTTTATTGAATTAAAATATTTTATTCAATTCTACAAACTACTCACTATTCTCTACAAACTATGTTCACTAAGGCAATCTAAGCAACGAATTTTTCTACTAAAGCAATAACTAAGGCATAAACAGCAATAGCTTCAGCAAAAGCAATCGCCAAAATCATAGAAGTTTGTATTTTAGAAGAAGCCTCTGGATTACGCGAAATTGCTTTGACAGCACTTGAACCAATAAAACCAATCGCAATAGCTGGACCAAAGGCACCAACTGCAATTACAACCGCTGTTGCCCATAAACGAACTGCATCTGTTTCCATTTTTTTTTGAATTTTGAATTTCTAATTTTGAATTTTGAATAAAATTAGCAAGCTATTCATTCGAAATTCGAAATTCGAAATTCACAATTTATTATTTATTAATGCTCTTCTCCGTGCAATGCCGTATGCAATGCAATAGACACCAAGGTCAACATCGCAAACACAAACGCCTGAATCATACCCACAAAAATTTCTAATCCCATAAATGGTAACGGAATAACATATGGCGCCAAAAAAGCTACTATTGTCAATAAAACCTCTCCCGCAAACACATTTCCAAATAACCTAAATGATAAAGAAAGAATTTTAGCAAATTCCGAAACCAATTCCAAAATTCCAATAAAAAACTTGATGGGGTTAGAAAAATTTATAAATTTACTAATATGCGGTAAAGCTCCCACTGCCATCATACCAATAATATTGGTAAATATCACCGAAATTAAAGCAAAAGCTACAGTAAAGTTTAGGTCAGCCGCCGGTGCGCGCAATAACGAAACCTCATTGCCACCATTTTCAATCACAAATGACCCAACTCCCGGCAAAATTCCAGAAAGATTAGAAATCATAATAAAAATAAAAATTGTAGCGACTAAGGGAAAATACTGTTCGGCTTTTTTAACTCCGCCAAGCATTCCCGACATTAAATCTAAAAGCCATTCAAATCCCATCTCTACCCCAGATTGAAAAAACCCAGGGCTTAATTTTACCCGCTTATAAGAAATTACTGCTGTTGTCATCAAAACCAAAGAAACCAGCAAAGTTAAAAACAAGCTATTGGTAATACCCATCCCCCCAATATAAAATATTTCTTGCGCTTTTAGAGAAATTTCTTCCATATCATAATCATCATAAATCATTTAAAGTTTTTTTGCAATAATCACCCTGCGTTCAAATTGATAAACTTCAGACCAAAACTACAAAAAAGCCTATTTTCATAAACTGCATTTTTAAAAATTTTACCGCATTATTTAAACTAAACCTAATTTGTTTCTTACCCTAGACACAATATCGCTTATATGCATTTCAGACTTTATTACATAGTCGGCATCGCTTGAAATAGTAATTGCCCGACTAATATGGTCGTCATCTTTTAAATTAGTTAAAAATATCATTTTGGCCGTCACACCACTTTCTTTCATCAATTTGGCCATTTCAATACCATCTATTTTAGGCAAGGAAATATCAATAATAACTAAATCTGGCTTTTCTCTTTGCGCCATTTCCAAACCTTCCTGACCGTCTTGCGCATAGATAATAGAAAATTCTTGATTATTAAAACCCTCTTTTAAAACCCATAAAAAGTCCTTATCATCTTCAACAATTAATACTTTTTTCATTTTATTAGGCAATTCCAATCTACAAAGAATATCCAAAAATTCGAATGGTTTATTCGTAGATTAGTGTCGCCATTTATTTTTATTCGACCTTTTATTCTAGTGGTAATTCTATAAAGAATACCGACCCTTTGCCTCTACCATCTGACTCTACTCTCACATTACCATTATGAGCCTTAATAATCTGACTTGATAAATAAAGTCCAATTCCTCTGCCAGTAGGCGAAGCTTTTTTGGCATCATCGCTTCTTTCAAAAGTAGTTTCAAACAGAGTAGCAATTTTTTCCTTTGCAACACCAATACCAGTATCAGTTATAATAATTTTAACCAATTTACTATCACTTAAAACTTTTATCCTAACTCCCCCAGTTTCAGTATATTTAATAGCATTATCAATAATATTAAATAATGAAGCCTTAAGCTTTTCCCTGTCAGCAGAAATTACTAAAGATTTTTCTGGCTTTTCAAATTCCAAATAAATTCCTTTTGATGTTGCCTGAAGATTAAGATCAACAATAATTTCATCTAAAATTGCATTTAGTACAACTCCCTTAGTTAATGATACCACCTTTTTACCCAACTTAAACTGAGTAGTATCTAAAAAGTTATTAACATCCTTAATTTTATTTTCCGCCACAACCTGAATTCGGCGCGCCACATCCAAAGTTTTTTTAGTTTGCCTGCCAAGCGTTCCATCCAACAGTAAATCGCAATAATTGCGAATAATACCCAGCGGAGTTCGCAAATCATGCTGAGTTTGAGCCAAAAACTGATTCTTAATGGCATCCAACTTTTCCAGTCCCTCCTTAGCCTGCTTTTCCAACACATAAGCCCGCCTAACATCCTCCGCCATATTAGAGATTTCTTC
>CALRFZ010000014.1 GCA_943357015.1 Candidatus Staskawiczbacteria bacterium | reverse complement strand
ACTTAACATGTGTTAAGTGATATGTTAGTATGTAATTGACCCTAGCCCGACCGAGCCCCGTTTCCGCCCATACAATTCAAAAAGAATCCCCGCGCGAAAAAAATTAGAATGAAAGGCGGAATGGGGCGAGGGCGGAGCGCCGAGGCTCTGCGAGGCGCTGGTCGGGATTAGTCATCATCCGTATTGTTTTGGAAAAAAGTTCGGATTTTGATTTGTGGCTGCGGGACTAGGATTCGAACCTAGATAAACAGATCCAGAATCTGTTGTCCTACCATTAGACGATCCCGCAATGCAAATAAAGCGTTAATTTGGTAACTAATAATTATAAACAAAAATAGAATTCAAATACTTTCTTCCTTGTCCTGATTTTAAAAATATCTCTCTTTTTCTAGCTTCTCCAAGACTTGAATATTTTTCAGTATATATTACTTTCCATGGAATTCTTCCTTTTGTGTAGCGACATTTTCCGCTATTATGTTCCAGTAGCCTTCTTTCTATATTTTCAGTAACTCCCACATATCTATTATCGTAAGTTAAACTTTTGATAACATAAATAAAAGTTTCCATAATGTGATTAATTCTCCGCCAAAGGCGGACTCGCTTCAGGCGAGGAACCTAGATAAACAGATCCAGCCTGTCCGCCTCTGGCGGTAATCTGTTGTCCTACCATTAGACGATCCCGCAATTATAAATACTAACTGCTGACTTCTAACACTAACCTATAAATTATAACAAAGCTACTCACTACCAACTGTTAAACACAAACTATATCTTTAAATATTTCTGCACTACTATAAAACTGGTGACTATTCCAAAACCAATTCCAAATCCGGCCTGAATCAAAATAATTAACCATAAATTTCCAATCAAATAATCCCACAAATTAAACCCGCCAGTTACTAAAGCAAAACCTGAAGACAAAAAGTAAGATAACAAAATAGTCGCCACCAAACATATTACAAATGATATGCTCCCAAACAATGCCCCCTGAATAATAAACGGCGCGCGTACAAACCAACTTGATGCCCCAACAATTCTCATGGTACTAATTTCTTCTTTGGAATTTTCAATCGCCAATTTAATAGTGTTAAATACAACCAATAAGGCAACTATAACCAAAATCAAAGCTAAACCCAAACCAAATTTTGTGATGTTAGACATAATAGAGAACACCTTGTCTATGGTATCTTTTTTTTCGGAAAAATCAACCTTTTCAATCAGATTGCTAAAATTATCACTTTGCAAAATTTTAGCCACTTGCTCATACTGCATAGACAACCCATTGGTAGTAATGTTTAAGGAAGGTAAAAAAGGATTATCACCAACCTGTTCTAACGCCTGAGAAAACACTGAATTATCTTTATGTCTTTGCGTAAAATTTACCAAAGCCTGTTCCTTTGACACATATTTGACACTTGTGACATTTTGCAAACTTTTTAACAACTGATCTTTGACATCCAAAATTTCTTGCTCTGAAGTATCGGCTTTAAAGTAAGCGGTAATATCAATTTTATTTTGTACTTGCAAAATAATAAAATTTCCAGCGCCGTAAACATAAAAAAGTCCAGTTACCAAAGCAATTGTAATAATTAAAACAAAAATCGTGGCAATGGATATACCTTTATTGCGATAAAAATCTGCCAAAGCAAAATTAAAAACTCTTTTAAAATTTGTAAACATTGATTGTGTTAGGGTTTAGCGTCTAGGGGCTAGGGTTTAGTGAATATTTTTTTCACTAAGCCATAAAACCAATCTATAGCCATTAAATTATAAATCTACCTTTGACTTCATCGCGAATAATTTTTCCGTCTTCTATGGTAATTACTCGCTTACCTAATTTATTGATAATTTCTCTATCGTGGGTTGATAAAATTACTGTCTTGCCGGTTTTATTAATTTTTTCCAAAAGCGCAATAACTTCAAAAGTATTATAAGGATCCAAGTTTCCCGTGGGTTCGTCGGCGATAATAACATCTGGATAATTTACCAAGGCCCTTGCTACAGCCAACCTTTGCTGTTCCCCACCCGAAAGTTCATGCGGAAAGTTATTTATTTTTTGACTCAAACCAATCGCTTCTAAAACTTTTGGCACGTCGCGGACAATTTCCTCGTTAGCCTTGCCTTCGATTTCCATAATATAGGCGACATTTTCATACACGGTTTTGGCCGACAACAATTTATAATCTTGATAAATACCCCCAATTCTCCGACGCATTTGCGAAAGATGTGAACTTTGCATTTGCCCAATATTAATTTCATTAAAAAAAATATTTCCCGAAGTCGGTTTTTCCAAACCTAAAATTAAACGAATAAGCGTAGTTTTGCCAGCGCCAGATTTTCCCACAATAGAAACAAATTCACCTTCTTGTATTTCAAAAGAAATGTCTTGCAAAATAACATTATCAAGCTCGTATATTTTGGTAACATTTTCAAATTTTATAATATTCATATCTATTCTGACATTTTTAATTCCGCGTTAATAAAATCTTCAAGATTGCCATCTAACACTCCTTGAGTATCCGATGTTTCAAACTGGGTTCGTAAATCCTTGACCATTTGGTAGGGATGCAAAACATAACTTCTAATTTGGTTACCCCACGAAGCAGAAAGCATCCCCCCGCCAAGAGGCGAGGCTCGCCCAGACTCTTCTTGGGTGGCCTTTATTTCCCTTAACTCTGTTTTATGTTGCTGTTCTTTTAATTGATATAGTTTAGAATACAAAATTTTCATCGCATATTCTTTATTGCGACCCTGCGATCTTTCGCTTTGTGAGGCTACAGAAATTCCAGTTGGTAAATGTGTAATACGTATAGCTGATTCAGTTTTATTAACGTGTTGCCCACCCGGACCCGAAGCTCTAAAGGTATCAATTCTCAGTTCCTCTGGCTTAATTTCAAATTCCATATTTTCTTCAATTTCTGGCATTAATTCAACTAAGGCAAAGGAAGTATGGCGCAGTTTTTGCGAATTAAATGGTGAAAGCCTAACCAATCTGTGTACCCCAGCTTCTTTTTTTAAAAATCCATAAGCATATTTTCCCTTTATTTCCATTGTGACAGATTTAGTTCCAATTCGTCCATCTGGCCCGCCACCATCGCCAAAGGATTGATGCAAAATAGAAATCTTAAACCCTTTTGTCGCACAATACCTTTGATACATTCTCAATAAAATAGTCGCCCAATCCTGAGCGTCCTGACCGCCAGCGCCAGAAAATATTTCTAAAATGGCATTATGCTTATCATATTTTCCCGATAAGAAAATTTTAACTTCCTCCTCTGTAACTCTTTTTTGTAATTGCAGGTAGAATTTTTGCAGTTCTTGCTGGCCTGAATCTAGACCACTTAATTCTTGAATATCCTGCAATTCTTTTTTAATTAAATCTATAATCAACACCTCTTCTTTTAATTTTGCCACCTGCTGACTTATCTTGGTCGCATTTTGCTGGTCATTCCAAAAATCAGGTGATTGCATTTGCGATTCTAAATTTTTTATTTCTTGCTCTTTAGCATCTACATCAAAGTCGGTCCACTAAAAAATGGACCCTTGCTTCTAAATCTTTTAAATCTAAAATAGAATCAGTCATATATTTTTACGCATAAATTTGTCCAATAACTAACTTAAATCTATCACATTTTTTTTAAACAAAAAAGCCCTGCTAAATCTAATGCAAGGCTTTAAAGTTATCTTTATGCTGGGTTTTTTGCCAACTCCTCTACTATCTCTTCTTCAGCGGTTTTCATATAATGCAAATCAAATTCTGGATGAGTAATACCCGCTCCATTTCTACCAATATGAATTGGCACTTCAATTTCAAACAATCCGTCTTCGGTGCTTAAGCCAAGATATTTATGAGTACGCACACCAAATTTTAAGGTCAATCTAAATATGGCAGCCTGAACTCTAAGATACCAAGAGGCATTTTTGTCTATAAAAAATTGCTCTCTATCTACAATAATAACTGATTTATCCAAATCTGGCGCAATGGTATTATTAGGATTTAATTCCACAAGCAATTGACGCACATCGGGTTTTTCCATAAAACCAATACTACTTTTAACTGAAAATATATCATTACCCAATGAATTAATATGAAAACGATTTTCGGTTGCCACATAGGGTATTTTTTTCTCATCCACGTGCAAAAAAATCAAGTGTTTTGGCAAAGAACCAGTGCGCTTCATATAAATTCGTAAAGAAACAGGAATTCTGTCTTGATCTGAAAATATTGGGTCTGGCACAATAAAAACCATTACTCGGTCAGATTCTACTAGAAGTTGACCATTGTAACCGCTATGCAAGTAACCCTTGCTTTCAGTTAGCAATTTTTTTAAATTACATAACCAGCGAACGTTTCGATTATCCGTGTATCTTGAATAGGCACCCAAAACCAAAGATCTGCCCCAAAGCCAAATATTCATAATAATAAAATTAGTCACCCCAAGCATAACTGGCACATATCCACCATCTAAAAACTTTAAAGCATTGGAAGAAAGAAAAACAAAATCAATCAGAGCAAAACTACCAAATAAAAGATAAACCTTCCATGGAGTCCAGCGCCAATATTCAATAGCAATTGGCATCATAGCCAAAGAAGTAGAAAGCATCACTCCCGAAACCGCTAAACCATAGGCCGCTGCCAACCCCGCGCTAGTTTTAAAAATTAACACCAATTCAATGCAAAAAGCGTATAAAATCCAATTTACGGCACTAATATAAATTTGACCGTGTTGCTTGGCGTTAGTGTGACGCACATAAAGCCTTGGAACTAAACCAATAACCATAGCTTGAGATATCAAGGAAAAAACACCGGTAATTAAGGCTTGACTGGCAATAATAGTTGCCAATGTGGCTAAAATTATCATTGGGTAAAGAAACAATGTTGGCACCATACCATAAAATATATTGGTTGAACCACCGCCAACCCTGCCCAGTAAAAATGCCCCCTGTCCAAAATAGTTTAATAAAAGCGCGGGGTAAACCATAAAAATCCAGCCGAATCGAATTGGCTTAATTCCAAAATGTCCAAGATCGGCAAAAAGCGCCTCTCCACCTGTAATAACCAATACCACCGAACCCAATACCACCATTGTGCGAAAAATCCCAAGACCTAAAACAAACTTTAAACCATAATAAGGATTTAATGCAAATAAAATTTCTGGATGATTTGTTATTTGCATAATTCCCAAAACCGCAATTGTAGAGAACCAAATCAACATAACGGGTCCAAAGACTTTACCAATTTTTTTCGTTCCCCAACGTTGGAACATAAAAAGTAAGGTTAAAATACCAATTGTGATTGGAATGATAAAGGTTCCAAAAGCAGGGTTAATTACATTTAAACCCTCTACCGCTGAAAGCACAGAAATTGCAGGCGTAATAATACCTTCACCAAAAAGTAAACCAGCAGCTAAAATTAAAACCGCAATCATCACCTTGCGCTTTGTTTCTGATTCTTTCAAAATACTAAAAAGTGAAAAAACCCCACCTTCACCTTTAAAGTCAGCCCGCAACACAAAAGAAATATATTTGATTGTAATTACCAAGCTTAAAGCCCAAACTACCAAACTAATAGCGCCGTAAACATTCGGCACGGTAACCGCTGTGTTACCATGACCAAAAAACAACTCGTTAATGGCATAAAGTGGTGAAGTACCAATATCACCATAAACAATACCAAGCGCCCCCAAGGTCATTCCTAAAAACGCCATAATACTGCCCTGATTTTTTACTTCAGAATCGTGCATATTTTTTATTAGAACGGTCGCAAAAATAACGTTTAAAATAGATCTACTATATAAAGATTTCCATTGCGAAATAGAAATACTTCTTAACCAAAATGTGATAGAATTTAGAGATTTGCCCCAAAGGCAATCCAATAAAATACAACGCACCCAAAGTTGAAATATTGCTATTACAGCAGGAAATTACTTACAAGCGATACTAAAAAAAGTAAATTTTATGATCATTCCAAAATATATTAGATCTGCTAATTAAAATTTTCCAATAATCAGCAATAAGGGAAACCTTTAATCAGCAGATCTATTGAATAAATATTTCTACTAAAATAAAAATTATATAAATAAACAACAAAAATAAACCTTCTTTTTTAATAATTTTTTTACCTGACCAAATAAAATACAAAGAAACTACAGCAGAAATGACTAGAAAAACCATAGCGGTAAAAAATGGAGAAAAATCATTAATTTTAAAAGGACTAATCAAAGCAATTACTCCAAGTACCAAGGTTGCCACAATAATTACCGACCCCATAATATCTCCGAGCACCAGCCAATTTTGGTCATTTCTAGCGGAGATAACCGAAAAATAAAGCTCGGGAAAACAATTACCAAGCCCGACGATTAAAATACCCACCAAGGCAAGAGAAATACCAAAAGTATCGGAAAAAAATTGAGCAGAATTTATAATAACATGTGAAACCACCAAAAGCAATGCCGTTAATCCCCCAATTTTAACAAGATTAACTAAAAAACTTTTAAATCCATAAATTATATTTTGTCCATGGTGACGATAAACCTTTTTAAAATGCTCCTTTTTAGAAAAAATCCAAAAACTATACAAAATAAATGCTGTAATCAAAATAATTCCATCAAACCTGCCAAGCCTACCGTCAACCACCAACAATAACGGCAAAAGAGCAATCACAGCCGTAAACATAGCACTTTTTTGAACCATTTCTGATTCAGCTGAAAGACCATTTTTACTAAAAAATACAGCTACTGCCAAAACCAAAGTTAAATCCACCAAATTCCCACCAACAATATCACCAAAGGCTAACTCTGGCATTCCGCGTAAAGCCGCGCTAAGATCAATAAAAAAATTAGGCAAAGATGCGGCCATTGCCATAACAAAAAAGGCGATGATAAATTCACGCCAACGTAAATACTTTGCTACCAAGACCAGCGATGTGACTAACTGAGAACTTAGCCATGAAAGTATAAAACAACAAAAGATAAAAACCGCTACAAAAAAATAAGAGTTCACAGTATTCTATATTTAATATTATTTTATAAAAAAGGCTATTTGATATATTATACCTAACACAAAAATCAACATCAATGGGTAAAAAATTATTTTTCTGCCATAAATTTTTTGATACATTAATATAATTAAAATTCCATCAATGCCAAGCAAAAACCCCCCAATAAAAGATATCAATGAAATAAAAGAATTAAATCCCAGTAAAAAAATCATCAAAGGTGGAAAACAAGTAAAAACCAACGCAGGAAATCCGCTCAAGCCAACATCATAAATAAATACTTTTTTTAAAAGCAAACCTTGACTAATAGACGCCGTAAACGTAGTAATAAATCCTATTAAAAATGCCGTAAAAATTATTTTTGATCCCAAAAAATCTTTCAAACCAATCAAGGCTGATTCAGTGGTTTGACTTCCCGATATACTTAAAATCAAAAAAATAAATAAAATATAAATCAATACAGGAATTAAGGTGCCAATAATAACCACCTTTTTAAATATTTTTTTCCGGTCTCGCAACATTTCTTCTACTTCAGGAATTAGCCCAGTCCCCCATAAAGAAAATAGTATAGCGCCATATGGTAAAAAAATAGTTTTCCAATCAAATAACACAGGAGTAGATTGAGCAAAAACACTGTTTAAATTTAAGTGCGTATATCCAGTCAAAAATATACCTATTAATAAAACTCCAAAAATTATCAAGGCCCAAAACGAAACCTTAGAAACTGCCGACACTCCAAAATGAATAATCGCCGACGCCCCAATAAAATACAAAAGCAAATATACTAAAGTCGTACCACCAAACCATGGATTTAACATAATAGCCAAAAACTGACTGCCGACAATTAAATACAATAACAAAACACCGTACCCGCCCGCCACCATAGATATTAAGACTATTTTTTTGGCCAGCGGCCCAAAATAAAATTCCACAAAGCCGGGCCAGCGCTTAAAATCCGGTGTTTTTAAACAAATTTGCGCAAACATCAGGTGAACACAGGTCACCAATATTGTTAAGATTACAAAATAAAAAACCATCGCAAAAATACCAACCTTTAAAGTAATAAAAGGCAATGACAAAAACCCAACTCCAATTATACTTCCAGATAAAACTGCTGACGGATATAGATAATTTTTGAAAATATTTTTAAACATTCCAGGAATTAATAATTATACTTTTATATATTTTAACTTTATTTAGACAAAACCGCAATTTTATGATAAATTAAGTTTAATTTTAACCTTTTACTTGTAATTACAGGGTCTCATCGTCTAGTCTGGTCTAGGACACGGCGTTCTCAACGCTGTAACACCGGTTCAAATCCGGTTGAGACCGCAACGCACAAATTTGAGCGCAAATTTTACGTTACTGGAACCTTAATTTTTTCAAAAATTATTACGTTCCGCCATTATCCAATTTAACCACCTCAAAGTCACATTAAATGTGGTCTTTTCTTTCTACCAATTACTCACTATCAACTAAAGGTAGCCTACGGCTGATAATCAGGTGGTATTTGCCAGTAATTAATAATATATTGAGATAATTTTTTAAAAATTGGCACGGCAGATAGTGATGATTTGGGAACTTTTGGATCATCTAATTTTACTAAAATTAAAAATTGAGGTGCCAAAGCTGGACCAAAACCAATAAAACTTTGAATGGTTTTATCTGGGTAATAACCCTTTTTATTTTCAAATGGCACTTGAGCGGTTCCGGTTTTTCCTGCCAAATAATAGCCAGGAATTCTAGCTCCGTCACCAAACCCACGCTCTACCACGTTAATTAACATTGCCGTAACCTTATCGGCGGTTTCTTTAGAGATGACAGGAGATGAAACCTGAGGGGATTTTTTTTCTTCTTCAAAACCATGAGTAATTTTCTCTACGATATAGGGTTTTACTAATTTTCCACCATTGGCAAAAATACAAAACGCTCGCGCTAATTGAATTGGAGTCATTTCAATTCCCTGCCCAAATGAAGCGGTGGCAAAGCCAAAATCTGAACCACCCTTTAATAATTCATTTCTTGAATAGGATTCACCCTGCAGATCAACTCCAGTCTTATCATTAAAACCTAATTTCTCTAAATAATCTTTAAACGTCTGATGCGTTAATGTTTGAGCCAAAAATACTGCACCAGTATTGATGGATTTCTCTAAAATACCAGACATCGTTTGCTGTCCGTACGATTTTTTGTCAAAATTCCTAATCGTGTCAGGCCCAATCGTCACAGAACCGCTATCAAAAAAAGGCGTATCATTATTAACCTTGCCCTCATTAAAAGCCATCGCCATTGTAAATGGTTTAAAAACTGACCCTGGTTCAAACAATTTTTGAATCGTTGAATTTTGAAAAATACCCAAATCTTCCTTAGCGTAATTATTAAGATTAAATGAAGGAAAATTAGCCATCGCTAAAATTCGACCAGAACTTGGTTGCAAAACAATAATTTGCCCAGACTTTATATTATCTTTTATTTTTTCCGCCTGTAATAATTGTTCTGCCTGAAATTGAATATTATAATCTATTGTCAAATAGAGATTTGACCCATTTAAATTAACACCAGAACTAGAATCAATAATTCCAAAGCCCTTTTTTTCCTCCTCAATACCCTCTTTGCCCCGTAAAACATCGTCGTAATAACCTTCTAAGCCATACTGACCAACATTATCGCCACCCAAAAAACCAATAACTTGAGCGCCCATTGATTCTTGAGGATAATACCGACCAGTTATTTTTTCCAAAGCTACACCTCTTACTTCTTTAAGATTTGAAATTTGGCCTGCAATAATTTTATTAATTTCCTGAATTTCTTTATCGGATAAATCTTTTTTAACAATCACATAAGAATCTGATTTTTCCCATTGGAGTAAAATATTTTTTTTGGATTCATTTAATATGGCGCTTAATGCTTCTGCTAATTCATTTTTATTTACAATTAACTTTGGCACAACCGACAGTAGCCACCTGTCTTTATTTATACCAGCACCCTTTAAACCATCAGAACCCGAATTATCACGACTAATTTTGCTGTTTTCAAAAAATATTTCTCCACGCAAACCTTGAGTTTGCTTAAATCCCACCTGCTGACCCAAAGCCTTGGCCTGATAAAATTTGTGATTTATTACCTGCAAATAAAATAAACGGCCTATTAAAATAGCCGTCAAAACAAAAAATAAAACAATAAACAATATAGATCGCCAGCTTTTTAATTTCATGGCAGATAAT
Organism: Candidatus Staskawiczbacteria bacterium; assembly: GCA_943357015.1. Lineage (GTDB taxonomy): Bacteria > Patescibacteriota > Minisyncoccia > Minisyncoccales > Staskawiczbacteraceae > VGLO01. Next base: position 9,958 of record CALRFZ010000014.1, on the reverse strand, counting down.
TTATCTGGCTTTGGCTAATGAGTTTTGCATAATCTGAATATAACTTACGTTGGTAGTTTTTTCAAATCCAAGATCCTTGGCAGTTGCCTGAGCTCTACCCAAAAAACCTGACTCAACAAAACTGGTTTCCAACATCCTTCCCTGTTCTGAAAGTACGTCGATTTTTGCCATATCTTCTTTAATAACATTTACACCTAAAGTTAATTGATTAACTCTAAAAACATAAAAAAATACTAAAACCAAACACAAAAAAATTCCAATAGAATACATAAAAGTCCAATTTATTTTTAAAAGATTTTCTAAATTGATTTTTCTATAAACTTGTCGATCGCGAGATCGTAATATTGCAGTAGACATTTTCTATACTTTTTAATATTTACTAATATTTTAAATTTTAATAATCGCTCTCAACTTAGCTGACCTTGACCTAGGATTTATTAATACCTCATCATCTTCGGCCATAACTGGTTTTTTAGTTAGTATTTTAGCTACACCTAGAGATTCTTGTTCCCGAAAAAAATTTTTCACAATCCTATCTTCTAAAGAATGAAAAGAAATAATTACCAATCTGGCTCCTCTACCCATTACACTTAAAATATCTGGCAACGATTTTTGCAAACCTGCCAATTCATTATTAACCGCAATGCGCAAAGCCTGAAAAGTTTTTGTCGCACCATTAATTCTTCCATACCGAAATTTTTGTGGCAAAGCTTGAAGGATTATTTCTTTTAACTGCAAAGTACTTTCAATTTTTTTTATCTTTCTTTGGGCAATAATTTCTTTGGTAATTTGTTTAGCAAAGCTTTCTTCTCCATAATCTTGCAAAATTTCTATAATTTTATCGACCGGATATTCATTTACAATTTTTTCTGCGGTCAATGAACCAAAACCATATCTCATATCCAGAGGCTCATCTTTTAAAAAAGAAAAGCCTTTTTTTGATTCCTCTAAGTGCCAGGATGAATACCCTAAATCAAGTAGCATAGCGTCAATCAATCCAAAATTATTTTTCTCAATAATCTCTTTTATGTTAGCGTAAGAATCATTTACCAGTAGCGCACGATGACCAAAACCAGACAGCAACAAACTACTATTTTTAATTTGTTGACTATCTAAATCAATCCCCAATAATTTTCCCTCTGGACCATTTTTTTGTAGCATCAAAATAGCATGACCACCTTGTCCAAGAGTCCCATCTACAACGTTTTCATTGGGCTTTACATCTAAATATTGTAAAACTTCTTTAATAAGAACTGGAACATGCTGTGTCATAATTTCAAATTAATTTTTCGTAATTATATCCCCAAAGATCCCAGCTTTGAAACAATCTCCTCTACACCCTTTTCAGCATTTTTTGAATAATCATTCCATTTTTGCTCATCCCAAATTTCAAGCCGATTAGATAATCCACAAATTACCACATTTTTTTTCAAATCCGAATAATCTTTTAAATAATCTGGTAGTAATATTCGGCCCAATTTATCTAATTCAACCTCCATTGCGCTAGCTAGTAGATGCCGAGCAAAACTTCGCGCCTCACCCTGCGACACAGGTAAATTACCTAATTTTTGAGACATAATTTCCCATTCTTTTATGGTGTATACAACTAAACAATTTTCAATTCCCTTAGTTACAATAACTTTAACACCAAGCTCGCCCCTAAATTTTATTGGCAACGCCAAGCGCTTTTTAATATCAATAGTATGTTTATATTGGCCGATTAACATCGAAGTTATAAAGTTATAAAGTTTGTAATGTTTGTAAAGTTTTAAAGTCCGCACTTGATGAACTTTATAACTCGTAGTTATCCTCAGATAACGCTAGTTTTCCCACACTTATCCACTTTTATCCACTTATGTATATTTATAGCCCACAATGTAACCTCTCGTCAATATCCCAACAAAACCGTCATTTTAAGATTAAAATGACTCATTTATCCACAACCCAATAACCTATAATTCTTTATATTTTACATAAATTGAAAAATTCCCATTCCCCACTTTAAAAGATTTTTTGTTAAAAGATTTATAAACAAAACAAAACTACAGATCAATCTGTAGTTAATTTGCCGAGCCTGATAAAAAGTCGCACAATATGCGAAAGATTAGCTATCGCTTTATTTGTTGTAAAATTTTCTCACGAATTATTTTGTCTGAATTAACAGTTTGGTAAAAAGGGTTCCACGGCGGATTCCAAAAATGACCAGCCAAAAGCGCGCCACCGCCAATAATTATAATCATCACTACAATACCCAAAAAACCCAAAATTAAAGACACTATTTTATTAAAAATAATTTTACTTTTTTCAGACTGATTATTGTTTGTTAGTGGCAACATTTGATTTATTTTAGTAGTTTAATGCCCAAATTAGCAATTTGCCCGCCACCAAACATAAATAAGGTCATTAAAATCATCCAACTCCCTAAATTCAAGGTATTATTTATCAAATCCAAAGGCAAAACATTCATTAAGGCTTTTTGGGTTTGCTGAGCAATATCAAAGGGATTGTTATTGGCCATTGTTACAGGTGATAGATTTGGAATTTTAAAAACTTGAGACGGCAAAGCTTTACCCGTAAAAATATTGTACGCTTGATATAATGGCACCGTAATTAGCAAAAGCCCTGCCAACAACAACACATATCCAATAACCTTATTTACTGCAATAGAGTTCATAATTTTATAAATTTAATATTATTAGGTTAAACTTTAAATTTCACCAAATATTTCTCTTTTAATGTCATCTGGAATTGGAATACTTTCTCCTGGTTTTGAAATACCAGGATATCGCCAAGCACTGATTATTTTTCTTAAATTCTTAACATCTTTATACATCAGCCAAATTTCTCCAACTTGGAGTTTTTGTGGTTTAACTAAATCGCGAATTTTCGAAAAAGAATATTTTTTATTAGTCATCATCACGGCAATGGTGCCACCCACAATTCCCCGCTCTTTGCGCTCAGGTCGATAAATAATACTTAGCAACTTAGACCTTGAAAGACCGTACTGACGCATTTTTATTTTTGAATGCTCCGTCCAATATATCTTTTTATATTTTAGCATCATTTTACAGTTAATTTTATCATAAATAAAACCATTTTACACTAACGACGACCATACAGCATTTCTAAAACCAAAAAATACATTCATAAGCAAAAAAAGGCGCCTTAAAAAGACGCCCTATATTTAACAAATCCACGCTATTACTTGCCCGTAAAAACAAAGGCAATAGCATTAATAGACGCGATAATCAGGATTAACCAAAAAATCATGGTCAATCCCAAAACTAACATTGACCCACACTTTTTAATGGACTCCAGCCAAGATTTTGAGCCCTCAACCTCATCTTTTTGGAAGCCATTTAACTTGCGATCCATAGCATTCTCCTTATAGTAAAGCAACTACTCACTCGTCGCAATAATAGCACGCCTTAATTATTAGGTCAAACAAAAACCGCAGAAAGTCTGCGGTTTTTGTTTGCGATCCTTATTTAATTTCTACTTTGGCGCCAGCGGTTTCAAATTTCTTTTTAATTTCTTCCGCTTCTTCTTTCTTAACTCCCTCTTTTACCATTTGAGGAGCGGTAGCAGCCGCATCAACTAAATCCTTAGATTCTTTCAATCCTTTAGCTGTAATATCTCGTACCACTTTAATAACTTCAATTTTTTGCGCACCCACCTCTTTTAATTCAACATTAAAAGAAGTTTTAGCTTCTTCAGCTGGTCCGGCAACAGTGGCAACTGCAACTGGAGCGGCAGCAGAAACACCAAATTTACCTTCTAAAACCTTCACTAATTCTGCCAATTCTACAATTGACATTTTTTCAATTTCGGCCACCATTTTTTCAAATTTAGCCGGAACCTCCATTTTTACTTCGTCTGACATATTTTTTAATTTGAAATTTGAAATTTACAATTTGAAATTAATACTAAATATTAGAATGATTAAATTTAAAAAACGTTTTCGCATTTCAATCATTTCAAATTTGCATTATTTCAAATTGATTTCAAATTTCAAATTGTAAATTTCAAATTATATTTTTTCTTTACTTTCTCTAATTTTATCTAATACTCTCACAAAACCTACTGTTGAACTAGAAAGTGAACCCAGTAGTCTACCCAATAATTCATTGCGAGTTGGCAGGTTAGCTAAAACCAATGCTCTTTCTCTGTCAATAAATCTGTTTTCAAAAATTCCGCCAAGAATTTTAAAATTCTCATTGGTTTTTGCAAATTTATTTGCTATTCTAGCTGGCGCAATTTCATCTTCAATTCCAAATACCAAGGCTAACTGTCCAGGAATAGACTTTTTCATCAGATTCCAAAATGAAATTCCTGATTGTCCAAAAGCTATTCTTACCAAAGTTTTCTTACCGACTTTTAACGAACAGCCATTCTCTTTTAATTCTTGTCGCAATTTAAATAAATCCGCAGAATTCACTTTAGCAAAATCAGCAAAAATAACTGATTTTTGTTTGGCAATTTTCTCTTTTAAGCTCGCTAGAGACTTTACTTTTTTTCCTTTAGTTAATGCCATATCAATTAATTCCCAATATCCAATTCCCAATCAAGTCCTAATTTATCAAACCCCAAAACTTTTTGGAAATTAAATTATTAGGGCTTTCACTGGTCATTAGAGCTTAGTCATTAGTTATTTTACAAAAAAAGCCTGCGACCTGCAGACATTTGAACTCGCTTTATTTGACTTGTGCAAATAAAAACGCTTCACCTCGATAGGATTTATTTCCATATTATTATATAGGAATACCTATTGTCTACGGCTTCTTAATATGATTAAATATTAGTCCATATTAGTAAAAATGTCAATAAAAATCTTCTTATAAATATTTTAATGCTGACGCATTATGTTCTTCTAAAGTTTTACTAAAAATCGTCTCCCCTGTTTTGGTCGCAGACAAATAGTACCACCAATCGCTTTGAGTTGGGTAAATAGCGGCCAAAATACTATCCATACCGGGATTACAAATTGGACCCAACGGCAAACCCCGATACTTATAGGTATTATATGGTGAATTAATTTGCGTATCTTTAATTAAAACACTGGCATCACTTTTACCGGTAATATAATTTATTGTAGAATCAACATTTAAACCCATATTACTATCTATACGTTTCCACAATATTCCCGCCACAATTTTTTTATCATTAATAGACTTAACTTCTTTTTCTAGAATTGAAGCCATGGTAATAATTTCAAATATAGATTTTTTTTGACGCGCAATTTCCTTCTTTAAATCCAGAGTCAATTTGCGATCAAAGTTTGATAACATATTAATCACCAAAGCTTCTTGCGTGGGCGCTTTGCCAACATCATAAGTATCAGGAAATAAATACCCTTCCAAGTTTAATTTTTTGGGTTTATCTTTTAAAAATGAATACTGACTAGAAAAATCTTTTTTAACTATCGCTAAAAAATCCTTGTTACTGCCAATATTTTTACTTTCTAAATAATTACCAATATCTTTTACACTAAAACCTTCAATAATAATAATATTGTTTCTAGCCACTTGCCCATTTGCAATTTTCTGAGCAATTTTTACAACTGACATAGACGGAGAAATTTCATAATTTCCGGCTTGTAAATTATTGTGGTTGCCAGAAATTAAAACATATAAATTAAAAAAAATCGCACTTCTAATAATTTTTTTTTGTTCCAAGTCACGCCCAATTTCTTTATATCCAAAACCCTTTGTCACCATATAATTTGATTCCGGCAAAGGTTGCAGGGAATATGGCACCAATATCCCCCACAAAACCACCAACAAAAAAACGCCCAAAATGACGCCAACCCAAATTTTAAAATCTTCCCTTGCCTTAATATCCATTTAACTTAATTTTTAAAGACTAGTAAAAATAATTTATTAAACTAAGTGTAACATTTTAATTTCAAAACTCAAAAAATCCACCTTAAAAATATTATACATTAAGGTGTATATAACTTTAAACATAATTACTTTTTAAACTGACCCTTTTGTTTTTTAGTCTCTTCTCTTAAGGTTTTTGGATCTAACCGTTTTGCCAAGCTCCATACTCGCACAATTAATTTTTGTCTAAAATTATCAAAATGTAATTTAGCCTTTTGAAATTTTTTATTATTATCAATCATAATATTATATATTTTTTTTAATATTATTTTGCGTAAATACCATTAAAGCTGGAATGAAGATAGCAATATAAATAATAAGTCCTAGCGTACAGGTTGGCAATCCAAAAAAGTAAGCACCAAAACCTTTACTAAATAGAGTTGGCAATTCCTGTAAAGTAAAATATCCTGAAAATAGAATTCCTAGCATTGAAACTAACAATACCGTAATTTCCGCGGTTTTTTCTTCAATAACCTTCCATTTATCAAGAATAAGAAAAAGAACAATGCTAAAAAACATCGCAAAACCATAATAGCAAGCTGGCAAACCCATAAAATATGGACACGGCCTATCAAAAGCACAGGTATCGCTTAATAATTTTACCATGCTCATATAGCCGGCAAATAACATGCCCGCGACTCCCGAAATAAAAGTTATTCTTTTCATAAAATTGAATTTTAATTAAGTGATTATTTTACCAGTGCAAATTTAAGTTGTTTAATAATATTATAACCCATTTTTGATCTCCAAATCCATACTACGACAACAATCAAAATCAATGGCAAAAAAAACGAATCAGTCAAAATATCATTAGTTAATCCAGTAGAAATATTTGTGGCAGTGCTAAAAAATGTTGGGTTAATTGGTGGAATGTAACTAGTTGTATAACCAGTACTGACAAAAGTCATATCTTGACCATAAGTTATAATGCCATAATTGTTTTGCGCCACTGCGCGATAGTGATAAACTTGATTGGCAGTTAAATTAGCAATATTTTGCGTAAAACTCCCCGAATACTGCAAAGCTTGATGAAGTGACTGGTAACCATAATTTGTATCAGTTCCCCACTCAAACCAACCATAAAGATTGTATAAACTGCCACCATTAACATAGCCATTTAAAGTAGCTTGATTATTATATGTATAGGTTGCAGGATTAGTTTGAACATTTAAACCTGCATAATTATTTCCACTATAATTAACATACACATTAACCTGCCCAAAGTTTGATTGGCCAGAAGCATTAGTTGCAGTAAGTCTGCATGTATAAGTTACTTGACTAGAGTATTGATTAATATTGGGCGCGGTATAAGTTGGCTGAACAATATTGTAATTTGAAAGGCTTCCCCCTGTGCAAGTCCACAAAAAATTTAAGTAACTTCCACCAGAGTCATAGGCATATCCTTGCAAAACCCCACTTTGACCTGAGACTAAATAAAGACTAGGCCCAGCGTTAACTGTAATTTGACTGGCGCCTATTGGGCCGGTAAAAAATGTTACATCCTGTCCATAGTAAATTCCATAGCCATTTTGAGCTACAGCGCGATAATGAAATGTTTGATTGGGCGCCAAATTAAATACCTGCTGACTAAAATTTCCCGCATAACTTTGATTAACAGGACTAGTGGTATTTACGTAATTAGAATCTACGCCAAACTGAAACCAAACACTGGCAAATCCATACCCACCCAAATCAGACAAATTACCATTTAAAATTACCGAAGTATTTTGCACATTTGACGCAGGATTGGTTTGCACCTGAGGACTTCCCACTGCCAACGTGTAATTACCAAAGCAAAAAAGAGTAAATGGTAAAAATGTTGCAATTAACAATATTTTTAAAGTTGTTTTTGTAGTCATATATTTTTAAAATTATTAATAATATATGTTTGACTTTTTACTTTTAAACTATAAATTAACTAACTTACAATATGCTTAATTCGCAGTTTGTGGAGAATTTTACAAGGCTCTATAATTCTTTTATCCACAATTTTATAATGGACACTTAGCCCATCTTTTCGAGTTTTTACTAACCCATTATGCCGTAAAATTGCTAAATGCTGAGACAAATTAGATTTAAGAATTTTAACAGCTTTCAAGATTTCCTCAACGGACAATTCCTTATCTTTCAGTAAGTTAAGAATTTCCAATCGTTTATGATGAGATAGAATTTTATAGATATGAGCGTTCTTATGAAACGCCTCCTTTGGCAATATTGTTTTCATATTATACTAGTTTAGTAGTTTACAAACCCATAAACTAACCTCACTTTCAATATAGCGCTGTCCCCAATCTATGTCAATGGCTAGCGTTGGAAAAACACCGCCGAAAGTTGTAACATTAATTCAATAATTTAATATGGAAGCCTAAACTTTTGAAAGAAATTTCAAAGGTATGGCAAAAAGTCAGAAGATGCATAAAGAACCCATCGTTGGGTCGCATCTTCTGCCGTACTTGGAAACTTGTACGAGTGGCTTCGGCTACTACCTGTGGTGGGCTTTTTATTGCCCAAAATACTAATCCAGTGACCAGAATTTATGTTTAAAATACTCCTGGGTTTCATGAGAATCGGCATGAGACAAAAAGCCCAAGTACGATTGCAACGACTGAGAAAGGGAATTTTTTGAAATAATCCCGCTCTGATAGTCCTTTATTTTATCGTGGAACTTTTTTAAAATCCGCTTCTTGGTTTTATTCCTAACTAGCTTGTATTTTACAAAATCAACATAGCCAAGAAAGTCTATCCCCTGTCTCACCTTTCTTATTTTCGTTTTGTCTTCATGGATTTTCAACAAGAGATTTTCTTGTAAAAACACGGTAATTCTTGGCAGAAGATTTTCCAGATATTCCTTATTTTCTGAAATAATCAAAAAGTCATCTGTATACCTTAAATAATATTTTACCCGTAATTCATTTTTTATAAACTGATCAAACTTGTTCATATACACATTAGCAAAAATCTGGGAAGTCAAATTCCCTATCGGCACACCTTTTTTATGAACTGCATCGGAATAATGGGAAGAAAAGCTGAATATAATTTCCCACAAAAGATTATTGGTGTCTGTGTCCCGTATTTTTCTAGTCAATATTGAAAAAAGAATATCATGATCAATCGTATCAAAAAAATTTTTAATATCACACTTTAATGCAAAGCATTGCCTAGTACCATTCCTACTCACCTTTCTTAATATATCCTGCAAAACTCGAACTCCCTTATGGGTGCCATAATCCACCCTACATGAAAAAGATGTTGGAATAAATCCGTCTTCAAAGATTGGATTTAAAACCTGGAAAACCGCATGGTGCACAATGCGATCCCTTACCTGAGCCTTGTTAATATTTCTGGGCTTGGGATCAGAAATAGTAAAAGAATGATAGTTGCCGTGCCGATATGTTTTATTTTTTAAATCCCGCTGGAGTTTAAAGATATTTTCTTCAAGGTTAAATTCAAAAAGCCGGACATCTTTTTTATTTCGTTTGCCTTGCTTAAAAGAATCCCAGGCCCAGAAGAGATTTTCGGGATGGACAATATTTTCGAATAAGTTTTTGTGGGTATTCATAACATAAAGAAAAAATCATGGCAGAAGAATCTGAGACACCAATATTCAAAAAAACCTATGACCTATATAAGGCGTTTTATGCGTTAAGAACCACTATTCCAAAGCAGGATAAGTATACCATATGGCAAAAGTCCGAAAGCCTTTTAATAGAAATTCTGGAAGGAATACTTTCAGCCAGCTATAAACCAAAATTTGAGAAGACACCCATACTGGAAAAAATTAGCTTAAAACTCAATATTCTAAAAATGCTCATACGATTAATGAAGGATGTGGGTGCGATAGATAATAAAAAATACGTGACTCTGCAGGAGCCACTTGATGAAATAGGAAGAATGCTTGGCGGCTGGATCCGTTCTACAACCAATAAATAAAACAAAAGGCACTCAGAAATGAATGCCTTTTGCATTTGAGAGAGACTTCGGGACGAGGGCGGAGGCAGTGCCATAGTTGTCGTTGGCATTGGACACATGCTTCGTGTCGAACTTGACCTTGTCGTCGTTGAAATTGAAGTACGGAG
>CALRFZ010000013.1:18475-21177 GCA_943357015.1 Candidatus Staskawiczbacteria bacterium | reverse complement strand
AATCCAAATTCTGGGTCCTTAGCTAAAATAAATACTAATTTTTTAGATCAGAAAAACGATACTAAAGTTTTGAATAATCAATTAGAAAAACAATCAACTGCGCCTAATATTTTAAATAATCTAAGTGATAAACCTGAATCGGTAACTGCTAATAATAGCGTGTTAGTTAAAAAAGTTTTAGGCCAATCAACTCAAATTACTCAGTTGTCAAAAAATGATAAAAATATAAAAAATTCTTTATATGTTCGCTTTATTAATTTTATAGTTTACGATTACGAGCAACTAGTAGTATATTTGTCTTATATTTTATTGATATCGGTGATCGGGGCATTGCTAATAAATCTTATTACAAATATAAACATTCAGCGCCAACGATTAATTGTAAAATCAATGGCGGTGCTAGCGATTATTTTATGCATCTTATTTTTGGACAAAAATTTAGTTGGTCAGATTATTGTGCACCAAGTAATTATTTAGTTTTTAGACTAATATGAACAAAAATCAAAAAGATCTAATAAAAATTTTTATCTTCATTTTCATCCTAAGCTTCATTCTTATAAATTGGAATGATGTTTCTTGGCTGTTTAATTATCGGGCTATTGAAGGCCTAACATATGATTTTTTTCACCCATACAAGGATAGTAAATTATTAGTTAGCGAAATTATTATGCCCGTTAACGTTCCGGCTAACGAGTCAAATTCGGTATTGGCGCAGGGACTTAAGGTTTACCCATATGCCAACAAGGATAACTCCATAGAAATACCTTCTTTATCAATTACAGCGCCGATAGTTATTGGGCAAAGCACTGACAATATAGTTTTATCAAAAGATTTAGATAAAGGTGCCGTTTACTATCCTGGGTCGGTTTTGCCTGGTCAGGAAGGTCAAATTGTAATACTGGGTCATTCATCACCACCAAATTGGCCACATATAAAATACGATTGGGTTTTTACCGATATTAACAATTTAAAAATGGGGGATAAGGTTATTCTTTATTTTAATAACCATCAATATACTTATAAAGTTAGGTCAAAGATTATTATTAACCCAGGTCAAGATGTTCAACAAGCTTCATTGTCAGACAAAAGTAATATTTTGGTTTTGGTTAGTTGTTGGCCACCCGGCAAAGACTATAAAAGAATTGCCGTTGAAACAGAGTTAATTAATTAGTCAAAAGAAAAAATAGCGTAAGGTTAAAAATCATAACTTTACGCTATTTTGTTAATTTAAAAATAGCATAAAAAGTAAACGTTTACTTTTTATGCTATTTTTTTGAATTGCGAAATGCGCCTTAAAAAAATGTCTTCGTATTTTTCCCCTAAATTTGGGCTATAAATTCACTATAATTTTAATGCGTAGCTTTCAGTTACGCCTGAAAATTCTATCAAATTTTTATTCCCAAAATTTAGAAAAAATCTTGCGAAAGTATTGCGTAATTCAAAGTCCTAAGTAAAAATGGTGCTATCTGGCCAAAATTGATAAATAAGAAGATTGAAAAAAAATTAAAAAAAGATTAATATCTAAATAAGATTGCGATATTTTTAGTAGACTTAAAATTTATCGGGCCCATAGTAAATCGGCATTACGGATCCATGGCATGGATCAGGGCCGGGTTCGATTCCCGGTGGGTCCACATTTCTAGATTTAGAGATTTTGGAGCTTGGACCGCTTCGCCCCGTGTGCGGGGCTCGGCGAAATCAATGAAAGGCATCAAAGCTCCGCAATCCGCGGGCTCAGAAATCCTTCAAATCTAACAAAGTCTACAATTCGTTAAAGTTGATACGGCTTGAAAATTAATTTCATATAACCTTTTAAAGTCCCCAAAAAAATCACGGCTGTGAATTTTTGGGGATTTTTTAAATTTCTTCAATTAGAAATTGGCATAATTCATTAATGGTTACTGATGTGCAAATATAGTTTTTTGACGGCGCTATGAGATTTTATCTTCTTACCACTTTTGTGGTATTTTTTTTGATTTGCAATAATTGGTTGATTTGGGATATTATAAATATCATTGCAAGTTGCAAAATAGGAATTTAGAATTACTTTTTTTACTGGTAGTATTATTAAATTTTAAAATTATGTCGCAATTGGGATTATTTGGAAAACCGGTTGAAAAACCTTTAATTCATGTTTTTTTTGATACTGAAACTACTGGCCTGCCGTTAAATTGGGGGGCGCCAGTAAGTGATTTGGCTAATTGGCCTAGGCTAGTTCAAATTGCTTGGTCTGTCTATGAAAATGGTCAGCATATTGATGCTAAGGATTTTATTGTAAAACCAGAGGGTTTTACAATTCCCGATGAAACGGCAAGAATTCATGGCATTACAACTAGTCGCGCCTTAAATGAAGGAGTGGCGCTAAAAAATGTGTTAACTGAATTTAAAAATTTGGTATCTGGAGCCGATGTTATTGTCGCTCACAATATTAGCTTTGATGAAAAAATTATTGGTGCGGAATTTTTACGCGCCAACATTGAAAATGTCTTGGCTTTGAAAAAAACCGTATGTACCAAAGAAATTTCTACTAATTTTTGCGCCATTATGCCAGCAAATGGCAGAGGTGGTTTTAAGTGGCCAAAACTTTCTGAACTGCATTTAAAATTATTTGGCATAGAATTTAAAGATTCTCATAATGCCCGCGCCGATGTCGATGCCACCGCCAAATGTTTTTGGGAAATGAAGCAACGCAATATTGTATA
>CALRFZ010000013.1:0-18375 GCA_943357015.1 Candidatus Staskawiczbacteria bacterium | reverse complement strand
TAGTTTTTGGCGAGGGAAATCCGGATTGTAAAGTTTTATTTATTGGCGAAGCCCCTGGTGCTAAAGAAGATGAATTAATTCGTCCGTTTGTGGGCAGATCAGGTCAGTTGCTAAGAAAGTCAATTTGCAATTTAGGTTGGCAAGAATCGGATGTTTACATTACCAATATTGTAAAACGTCGACCGCCAAAAAACCGCGACCCCTTGCCTGAAGAAATTCAGGCCTATAAACCGTATTTAAATTTGCAGATTGATATTATTAATCCTAAAATTATTGTGCCATTGGGAAGATTTTCGGCTAGATACTTTTTGCCCGATATTAAAATTAGTCGAGATCAGGGTAAAATTTTTCCGGTTGGTAAGTGGCAGATTTTACCAATGTTACACCCCGCAGCGGCGCTTCGTTCACCAAATATGATGGCAAAATTTAAAAAAAGCTTTAAAAATCTGCCAATAATGCTAAATAACTTAAACTTGAAGATTTAAGTGTGTTATGGTATAATTTGTCAATAATTATCGTGAATTTAAAAATTAAAAATATGTCAAATTTTATTAAATTATGTTTTGCGACCAGTCTTATTTGCTTATCGATAGCGGTGTTATTTTCCGTTACGCCTGAAGCTGTTACAGCTGTAACTTGCACTTCAAATGCAAACAAGCAGTGTGTTAGCAATATTGTATATTGGTATAATTCTTGTGGCGCTATAGAAAGTGTTTATCAAAATTGTAATTTAACTAATCAGATTTGCCAAAATTCTCAGTGTGTTAACAAGTCATCGACTCCCAGCGTAATTACAAATTCACCCGATCAAAGCGATATTAGTCATTATGTTAAAAGTTGCTATAATAATAATCTTTATTGGTATAGCTCAAAAGGATTGGTGCAGGATGTTTTTTTAAATTGCTCTGATAATAATTCTTGTACAAATGATAACTGCCTAGAAAATAAATGCACCAGTCAAATAAAATGTGATGGCACTACTTGCGCGGTAAATTCACCCGATTATTTAAAGTATTGTTCCTCTGTAAATAAAGTTATTGATACAGGGGTAATCAATCAGGTTTCTGGTAGTGGCTTATCACTTACTTTTTTTGCTAACAAGTCAGATTCTGGCGTATCGCTTGAAAAAAGCATCACATTAAAAAATAATGACGTTGTTGGTTTTTTGGTGGTCGTTAAAAATAGTGGTAATGCGCCAATTGATTTAGTTTCTGTAAAAGCTGATATTACTGGAAATATGGTCTATAATGGCGATTTAAAAATTGATAATGTGGTGTCAGCAGGTAATATTGCCACGGGTATTGATATTGGCACTATATCGCCAAAAACATCAAAAACCATTTATTTTACGGGTACTTTGCGGTCACAGTTAAGTCAGGGGCTTTTTCAGGTTTCTTCAGTTGCTACTTCCAATAATACAATCTATGATTCTGATTATTTAATTATTAATGTTGGAGATCAGGATAGTTTAGGAGCGACTAGTTCTTCGACTAATTCTTTTGCTTCAAATTTACTTAAAAATTGGTACATTTGGCTAGCCTTAATTGTAGTTTTTGTGGTTGTTTTTGTGATTATCTTTAGAAGGCTTTCCTCTAAGGTATAAAAACTAAAAATTAGTTAAATTGTCTTAGATAATAGTAAAAGAAAACGGCTTTGCAAAAGAGGTCGTTTTTTGATAGAATTATCAAATGGAAAATCTGTCAAAGGCTAATTTGTTTGAATTTGTATCGTATGATTTTATGCCTGAAGTAAAGCAGGTTGTTTTTCATTATGCGACAAGATTTGAGGATAAAGAACCAATATTTTTTTCTGAAACCATTACGTTGCCGTCAGTGCCAAATTTAGAAAATATTCCCCCAAAATTACTGGAAAAATTATTGGAAAGCCTGCATCTTATTTTGGGTATTAGTTATTATAAGTTTTATTGTGCGTCAGAAGTTAAAACTCCTTACTTTCACACAAAAAAAGAAGCTGATTTTTGGAACACGGTTTATAAAAAAGGACTTGGTGAATTTTTTTACAAAAACAAATTAAATCCAAATCTATCGCCAAAATTTTCTTATGATAGCAAGGCAATAGCTACCAACTACTCACTACCAACTACTAGCTCCCGTTGTCTTGTTGGTATTGGTGGTGGTAAAGATTCTATTGTTGCAATGCAATTACTAAAAGAAAATGGCCTTGATGTTGATGCGTTTTTTGTCAAAACCAATCAGGATTCTCATCTGACTGAAAAAATTATTCAAACTATTGGTATTGGTGGTCTAAAAATTGAAAGGGTATTAGATTCAAAAGTTCATCAACCGCACGATTTTAATGGCCATATTCCAATTTCTGCTATTTATGCATTTTTGGGTCTATTTTTGTCTGTTCTTTTTGATTTTAAGTATGTGGTGGTTGGCAATGAATATAGTAGCAATTTTGGTAATTTAAAGTATCGCGGGATAGATGTTAATCATCAATGGAGTAAATCGTTTGAATTTGAAAAAATGTTTCAGGATTATGTCAGGGAATTTTTGACTCCGGATATTTTTTATTTTTCTTTATTGCGCAGTTTGTATGAAATAAGAATTGTAAAGTTATTTACCAGGTATCCAAAATATTTTCCATATTTTTCCAGTTGCAATAAAAACTTTTCTATTAATCATAAAAGTGAAAATTTATGGTGTGGTCAGTGCGCCAAATGCGTATTTGTTTTTACTTTACTTTCCGCTTTCTTAAATAAGAATGATTTATTGGTTATGTTTGGTAAAAATTTATATCAGGATGAAAAATTATTGCCTGTTTTTAAAGATGTCTTGGGACTGGGGAGTTTAAAGCCTTTTGATTGCGTAGGAACTTTTGAGGAATCTCAAACCGCTATGTTCCTGGCTAAAAATAAACATAAGAATGATTTTATTGTGCGACAAATTGGCCAGAAAGTAAAATATCATCATAAAGTTTTTTTTACTAATCGAGAAAATAGTATTCCAGAGGAGTTTAAGTTTCTAGGAATGGACAGTGTTTATATTTTAGGTTATGGCAAAGAAGGCAAAATTTCAAAGCAGTTTGTGAAAAAATATTATCCGAAATTAAAAATTGCAATTGGGGATGAGCTGGTGGATAAGGATTATTTAGATAAGCAAATCAATTTTGATCTTGCGATTAAAACTCCCGGCATAAATAAAGAAAAAATTTCTATTCCATATATCACTGCCACAAATATATTTTTATCAAGGGTAAAGGGTAGAAATATAACGATTGGCGTAACTGGAAGTAAGGGAAAAAGTACTACCGCATCACTAATTTATTATATTCTAAAAACCGCTGGCAAAGATGTAGTGTTGGTTGGGAATATTGGTACGCCAATGCTGGCCGAGCTTTTACAACCAGTTCCAATGGGTAGAATTTTTGTGTTAGAGCTTTCTAGTTATCAATTAGATGATGCAAAAATTTCTCCGGATATTGCCTTGGTGACCAATTTATTTCCCGAGCATTTGGACTTCCATGGTTCTTTGAAAAAATATTACGATGCCAAAAAAAATATTATTAATTTTCAATCGGCGAGTGATTATTTTGTCTACAATAAAAAAACCATTAGTTGGCTAAAAAGTTATCGTGGCCGACCAGTTAATTTTTCAACTCAAAAATATCAAAGCAATTTAATTGGTTTGCATAATCAAAGTAATATTGGTGGCGCTGTGGCTGTGGTTAATATTTTAAAAATCGAGGAAGAGAAAATTAGAGAGGCGATAGAAAGCTTTAAGGGTTTAAGTCATAGATTAGAATTTGTGGGGGAGTTTAAAGGTATAAAATTTTATGACGACGCCATTTCTACTACGCCCCAATCCACAATTATGGCGATTAAGTCCTTGACTAATATCGGTACAATTTTTTTAGGAGGAACAGATAGGGGTTACGATTTTATCCCATTGGAAAAAGCCTTAAAACAATATAAAATAAAAAATATTGTTCTGTTTCCTGATAGCGGTAAAAGGATTATTAAAAATAAAAAAGGTTTTAAGATTCTTAAAACTCAAAGTATGAAGGAAGCAGTCGGGTTTGCTTATAGAAATACCCCAAAAGGAAAAATCTGTTTATTGTCCTGCGCTAGCCCCAGTTATTCATTGTGGAAAAATTTTGAGGTAAAGGGTGATGAGTTTAAGAAATTTGTTAGAGTAATTGGTAAAAAATAATGAATCGACATATTAATTTTTATTTTTTAGGGGTTTCAGTTTTTTTATTAGTTTTTGGATTATTATTTTTATCAACTCTTTCAGCCATAGCTTCTTTAAAGGCCTTTAACAATACCCACTATTATATATTTCATCAATTAATTGGAGCAAGTATTGGTTTGATTTTTGGGTTTATTGCTTTTAAGGTTCCGTTGGTATTTTTAAAAAAAGTTTCGCCACTGATTTTATTTTTAAATTTATTGTTTTTAGTTGCTGTAATTTTTCCGTTTATTGGGACTAGATATTTAGGCGCATCTCGATGGATTAATATATTTGGTGTAACGCTTCAACCTTCAGAATTTTTCAAATTAACAATTATTTTATATGTCTCGGCTTGGATTTCGGGTAATTTTTCTGATCAGACTAAAAAGAATTGGGCGTTATCGGCGAAAAAAGAGTACGATAATTTTGTTTGGGTTTTTTTGCCATTTTCATTTTTTTTATTTGTTATAATTGGAGTTTTTTATTTTCAAAAAGACATCAGTACTCTTGGTATTATTATTGTAACGCTTTTAAGTATTTATTTTGCCTCTAAAACTCCTTTATGGCATCTTTTACTATTTATTGCTGGTGGAATTGGTGGATTTTTTATGCTAATTAGGTTTGAGCCTTATCGAATGGCGCGTTTTTTGACTTTTTTAAATCCAGATAATGATCCTTTGGGCAAAGGCTTGCAATTAAAACAGTCAATAATTGCGATTGGATCTGGTGGGTTTTTTGGTAAAGGTTTGGGTTTATCCACTCAAAAATTCGGATTTTTACCCGAATCAATGTCAGATTCAATTTTTGCTATTATTGGAGAAGAAACTGGTATCTTGGGTTGCGCTGTATTGATACTTTTACTTTTATGGTTTTTATATTTGGGTTTTAAAATTGCTGACAATTCTAATGATAAATTTTCTCAATTAGTGGCAGTTGGCGTTACAACATGGATAGTTTTTCAGGCTTTTATCAACATTGCCTCGTCTTTGGGTTTATTTCCGCTCGCGGGAATTCCTTTGCCATTTTTTTCCTACGGCAGTTCACACTTGATTGCCGAAATGATTGGAGTGGGTTTATTGTTAAACATTTCTAAGAATACTTAAATGGGTTGCTGGCAATTGCTAATTTTGATAGAATTATATTAATAAAATAACTAAAAATGAAAATTCTCTTTACTGGGGGCGGAACTGGTGGGCACTTGTTTCCCATTATTGCTATTTCTCGCGAATTAAGAAGATTATCAGGTGGCGATAAGCTTAGTTTGCATTATATTGGCCCAAAAGACTCTCTTGGTCAGGTGATTTTAGCACAGGAAAATTTCTCGGTCCATAATATTGTTTCTGGCAAGATACGAAGGTATTTTTCTTTTAGAAATATTGTTGATATTTTTTTTAATATACCAATTGGTTGCTTGCAAAGTTTTTTTCTTTTGTTATTTATGCGACCAAAATTGGTATTTAGTAAAGGTGGGTCCGGGTCATATGGCGTGGTATTGTGTGCTATGATTTTGCGAATTCCAATATTTTTACATGAGTCTGACACTGTTCCGGGAAAATCTAATCAATTAGCTTTAAAATTTGCTAAGAAAGTTTTTATTTCTTTTCCAAAAACTACCAACGTTGATTTACTAAAAGCTATTTTAGTGGGTAACCCAATAGAAAAAGAACTGTTAAATGGTAATATTCAAACCGCTAAAGAAATATTTAATTTAACACTGCAAAAACCAGTTATTTTAATTTTGGGCGGGTCGCAGGGTTCTACTCCAATTAACGATTTTATTTTAAATATTTTAAATGATCTATTAAAAGATTATGAAGTTATTCATATTTGCGGTAAAAAAAATTATCAGGAAGTTTTGGATCAATCAAATGTGATTTTAAGTAAAGAATTACAAAGTATGAATAAAGAGTATGCCAATTTAGGCTTAGAAAAATATTATCATCTAAAGAATTTTTTGGGTGAAGTGGAATTAAAACATGCTTATCAAGTTGCTAATTTTATTGTTTCAAGGTCGGGGTCTGGCAGTATTTTTGAAATCGCAGCTTGTGGTAAGCCTAGTATTTTAATTCCTCTGCCCACTTCTGCTCATGATCATCAAACAAAAAACGCTTATGAGTATGCTAAAACTGGGGCATCGATTGTAATAGAGCAGAACAACTTAACTCCGCATTATTTTTTAGAAAAAATACGCTATTTGCTTAGCAATCAAAAAGAATTAGAGGTTATGAAGCAAAGTGCTTTGGCGTTTGCTAAGCCAGAGGCGGCTAAAGTTATCGCAAAAGAGATATTGGAATATTTGAATATCGCATAATTAAAATAATATGAAAAAAAATACTGATTTAAAAAAAGAAATTCGCCTGAGATTCCCGCCTTCACCTACTGGACCGTTGCATATTGGTAATGTTAGAACGATTTTATTTAACTATTTATTTGCTAAAAAATATGGTGGCAAAACAGTGCTAAGAATTGAAGATACTGATAAAGATAGATCTGAGCTAAGATTTGTTCAGGAAATAATTGACGAATTAAAATGGCTTAGTATTAGTTGGGACGAAGGTCCTGATATAGGTGGTGATTTCGGTCCATACAAGCAGTCTCAGAGATTAGATATTTACAAGGAGTATTTGGAAAAATTATTAGCGCAAAAGAATGCTTACCATTGCTTTTGTAGTTCAGAGGATTTAGAGGCAAAACGCCAAGATCAACAAAGTAGGGGATTAGCTCCAAAATACGATGGATTATGTCGGAATCTATCTGATGGTGTAGTGAAAAAAAATTTATTACAGGAAAAAAAATCAGTCATACGTTTTCATATTGAGAATAAAAAAATTAAATTTAATGATTTAATTCGTGGCGAAGTAGAATTTGATATGGGTTTAGTGGGGGATATTGTGATTGCTAAAAATTTCATGGAGCCTTTATACAATTTTGCCGTAGTGGTGGATGATTTTTTAATGAAAATAAGTCATGTAATTCGCGGAGAAGATCATATTTCTAATACTCCAAAGCAAATTATGCTTCAAAAAGCGCTTGGATTTGATGGTTTATTGTATGCTCATTTACCGTTATTGCTAAATTCTGACAAAAGTAAGATGTCTAAAAGGGCTGGTGATGTAGCAGTTAGCGATTACCATAAAAATGGTTATTTGCCCGAAGCTCTGATTAACTTTATGGTTTTATTGGGTTGGAATCCCGGTACGGAAAAAGATATTTTTACGCTTGATCAGTTAATTAAGGAATTTTCTATAGAAAAGGTGCAGAAATCTGGCGCTGTGTTTAATTTGCAAAAATTAGATTATTTAAACGGTTATTATATTCGGGAAAAATCTTTAAGCAGTTTAACTAAGTTGTGTTTGCCGTATTTATCTAGTTTTGATACGAGTAAGTTTTCTGATAAAAATCTGGAAAAAATTATTGAAGCCTATAAGACTAGAATGAAAAAGCTTTCAGATATTACTGAATTAGCCGGATTCTTTTTTGAAGATAAGTTGGTTTACGATAAAAAATTATTGGCATGGAAAGAAATGGGGGATAGAGAGGTGGTAACAAGCTTAGAAACAGCAATAAAAGTTTTGTCACTGGCTAAATTATGGGATAAAAAAAGTTTGGAGGATTTATTGGTAAGTGAAGCTCAAAAATTTAACGAAAAAAACCGTGGATATTTTTTGTGGCCATTGCGGGTGGCGCTGTCGGGAAAAGAGTCATCTGCTAGTCCCTTTGAAATTGCCGAAATTCTGGGGCAAGAAAAAACTTTGCTAAGAATTCAAGACGCGATAGTGATGTTAAATTAGCTTTATTGTGCGACTTATTAAAATCATAAATCGAATTTAAATTTTAAATTATTTTTATGGAATTAGGAATTTTTATTAAAACATTGCTAATTGTCGGTTCAATCTTAGGCGTAGCGGTGTTAAGTCAACAGCCATTTTTTAACGCTGAACCAAATAGTAATAGTAAAAACTATGTTTATTCAGAGGGTGCAAAAAACAGTAATTCGTACGTTGATAGGGCTAGTGATTGGGTTAATGCTAATGTTTACAATAAAATCAATGATAGTGTAAATAAGCTAAATCTAGGTGGTAGTGGGGAAGTGGTGAGAGATAATGCTACCGCTGCTCTTTCGGTAACAACTAAAGAAATAGAAAATCAGAAAAATAATTTTTTTCAAAATGCATCTAAATCTGCCAGAGAATTTATTGCTAAAGAAATTTTAAATGTTTTGCATGTTGCGCCAGAAAATTTATCGCAATGTCCCGTTAATTGACTAATGTTTTTGAGTGATTATAATGAGCATAATAGAGTTCGCATAATTATAGTTAAGCGAATACAACTATGAATCAAAGCAATGTGCCAATTCCAAAACACGTTAATGACTTTTTAGACTGGATTGATGTGGAAAAAGGATTATCTTCTAAAACTCAGGAAAATTATCGCCGTTTCCTAGAGAAATTTTTAGTTTGGTTAAAGCAGAATAATTTACAGGGTTTGCTTCCCCATCAACTAGATCAGGACCATATTTGGAACTATCGGGTCTATTTGGCTCGTCATTCCCCTACTCATGACAGGCAAGCATTAAAAAAGACCACTCAGAACTACTATTTAATCGCTTTAAGAGCCTTTTTAGGCTATTTTGTGGCTAAAGACATAGTTTCTATGCCACCCGATAAAATAACGCTTTCTAGGCCCGATAAAGAGCAAAATGTGAAG
Source organism: Candidatus Staskawiczbacteria bacterium (assembly GCA_943357015.1). Taxonomy (GTDB): domain Bacteria; phylum Patescibacteriota; class Minisyncoccia; order Minisyncoccales; family Staskawiczbacteraceae; genus VGLO01. The sequence continues at coordinate 9,472 of CALRFZ010000013.1, read as the reverse complement.
TTTTTGACCCTAGAACAACTTGATAAGCTTTTTTTGGCCCCAGACACCTCTGTTATTGGTGGTTTACGTGATAGAGCGATACTGGAGCTCTTTTTTTCAACCGGTATGAGAGTATCAGAACTAACTTCGTTAAACCGAGAACAGATTAAAATAAAATCAGGTATGGATGAATTAGAACTTGGTATTGTTGGTAAGGGCGGTCGGGCCAGAACCATCTATTTTTCAAAAAGCGCTATTGAATGGCTGGGAAAATATTTGGAAGCCAGAGATGATAAAGAAAAGGCGCTGTTTATTAATTACAGTGGCAAAAAAAACTCATCCCGAAGATTAACGCCACGGGCTATCGAAAAAAATTTGAAAAAATATATTATTTTAGCTGGATTGCCAATTACCACCACTCCTCACGTTTTGCGTCACAGTTTTGCTACGGATTTGTTGACTCAAGGCGTGGATTTAAGAGTGATTCAGGAATTTTTGGGACATAAAAATATTTTAGCTACTCAAATATATGCGCACGTAACCAATAAACAACTGCGCGATGTTCACAAAAAGTTTCATGGCAAGACCAATGGCTAAAAACCCATCAGGCGATTATTTTGTCGCATAATAAAAATTAAGTAGTCTTAAAACTGAGTTTTTTTACGTAATCCCCTTCTCTATCGTCACCACAATATTTTATTGTGCGACAATAGCGTTTTTAAAAAATAGGAATTAAGATTTTGTTTGGATTTAGTGCTTAGCGTGATTTAAATCTTGTCGCATAATTAAGTATTTGATATAATAAGTAAATTGTTTGGTATAAAATAAATATAAAAATAAAATCTATGGCGGTAAAAAAATCTAATTTTAGTATTGTTGATTTGGCTAATAATTACGGTTGTTTCGATTTGCAATTTCGCAAGGATACTCGGCATGAACGCACCAACTCCCCCACTTACTATCGCTGGAAAATTCAATTTGTTATTACGGCACCCAAAGAAAGTGTTAAGGTTTTAGAAAAAGTAGCAAAAGAAATTGGTTGCGGGAGCGTTTCAGTGATTAAAGAGCAGGCGCGATTTTCAGTACAAAAAATTGATGATATTGTAGATACCATTGTCCTCTACTTTACCAAACACCCGTTGATTGGAAGTAAGAAAAAAGATTTTTTGGTGTGGCAAAAAGCGGTAACAATTATTTGGAAAAATAAAGGCATTTATCTTTCTAAATGGAAAAAAAATGATTTAATTCATTTAATGGAGATTCATAAAGTTATGGCCAAATACAAAAATACGACTAAAAAACCAAAGTGGATAGAAATGGCGCAGATATTGACCAAGAAAGTTTAATATTGACTATAAAAATAACCGCAAATTGCTCTGCGGTTTTTTCGACGGTTGGCTTATTGCAAGCCTTTCTTTATTCGCTTGATTTGTGGCAGGAAACTGTAGCCATGATAGTTAAATCCCTTTTTTGTATCGTGGTATAGCAAGGATCTATTATCCTTTAAATTAAGGTGCCAGTATATAATTGCCAAATCTTTATCCTTATTTCCAGTTGCTAAGTGATCCGGTAATCCAGCGCCAAAGTATATTTTTTCGTTTGGTGGAACTGAGTCGTCCTGCAGCGGAATGAATTCGTAGTCGTTGTCGTTTAAGTCTTTTCGCAGATCTTGCTGTTTTGATTCCTGAATTTTTTGATCTAAATTCATCAAATCAAGCGTATGTGATGCGCGCTGGGAATAAAGGGCAAATTTGTAACTTATGACATTTGTGATGGCAATAATCGCCAAAAACCCAATGAGCTTTAACCAAAACCCGCCTTTTTTGCTAACCATATGTTTACTCCAAAGTGAGCGAATTTGTTTAAGGGTAAGTCTATATTAGGAACTAGTTATATTATACACCTTTAAAATAAAAACACTTATAAGTAAGTGTTTTGTCGCATAATAAAAGATTTTATGTAAATTTTATTTTCCAAATCTGCGCAATCGAACATCAAATTCTTTCAGGGCCATATCCAAATCTTTTTGCGTAAAATCTGGCCAGAGTTTGGGAGAAAAATATAGTTCAGAATAAGCTCCTTGCCATAAAACAAAGTTTGACATTCTCATTTCTCCACCAGCGCGAATAATTAAATCTGGATTTGGTAATCCGGCGGTTGATAGATAACTCTCAAATAACTGTTCATTAAGATTTTCTAATGGAATTTTATTTTCTATAATTTTTTTTACGGCCTGTAAAATATCCCATTTTCCGCCATAGCTAATCGCTAGGTTTAAAAATAATTTAGTATTATCTTTGGTAAATTGCTCAATTTCTTTTATGGTGCTTTGCAGTGATTCGGGTAATCTTTCGCGCTGGCCAATTACTTTAACTTTGACACCTTTATCATTTAAATCTTTATCATTTTTAAACATCAAAAGAGCGTCTTCTAAAAGCTTCATTAAATATGTAACCTCAACTTCAGACCGATTCCAATTTTCGGTTGAAAAACCAAAAGCGGTAAGAGTTTTAACCCCCCTATCCTCGCACCAAGCGCATAACATTTTTAGTTTTTCATACCCCTTTTTGTGGCCTTCCAAGCTTGATAATCCTTGGTTTTTGGCCCAGCGCCGGTTGCCGTCTGGAAATAGCACTATGTGTTGTGGAATTTTCATTTTTTAGTTTGTTGATGGTTTTAAAGGTATTAATTGCTCGTTTGTTATTGTAATTGGCGCCCTATCTTGATACTTTGCTATTATATATCCAGAGGCAAAAGATAGCAATATAAATAAAGCCACTAGTGTTGATAGAATGATAGTATCAAGGTTTTTTTTGACAAATTCTGTTATTTTTGCTAACATAATAATATTAAATTTGAAATTTACAATTTGAAATTTGAAATCAATTTGAAGTATTTTAATTTGAAATAATTACAAGTGTTTAATTTTTGTGTTTCAAAAATTTTAACTCCTATTTATTTCAAATTTCAAATTTCAAATTTCAAATTAGAAATCCTATGTCAACAAGTAAATCATCAGGTTCGTCTAGACTTGGCCGAGATTCGGCCGCTCAGCGTCTTGGAATTAAAATGTATGCCGGCGAGGTTATTAAGACCGGTATGATTATCGTTCGTCAGCGTGGCACGCGTTATTTGCCGGGAAAAAATGTCAAAAGGGGTTCAGATGACACTCTTTACGCTAATTCCAATGGCGTGGTTAGATTTGCTACCAGATTAAAAAAAATCTTTAACGGATCTCAGCGAGAAGTAAAGGTGGTAAATGTAGATAAAAAATAACTTTTTTATAAATTCTAGGCTAAAAATAAGCCCCCTAAAAAGGCTTATTTTTTTATTGATGCCAAAATAAAGGCTTTAAATAATGGGTGTGGGTGTAGTGGACGAGACTTAAACTCTGGATGAAATTGCGTGGCGACAAAAAATGGGTGATCTTTTATTTCTATAATTTCCACTAAATTAGTTTGAGGGTTAATGCCAGAAGCTACCAATCCCCTTTCTTCTAAAAGCTTTAGGTATTCGTTATTGACCTCGTAGCGGTGACGGTGACGTTCGGAAATGACTTCTTGTTTGTAGGCATCAAAAGCTTGAGTGCCTTTTTTGATTTTGCAATCATAGGCGCCTAGCCTCATAGATCCGCCCATATTTTTTGCTTTTAAGTTATTTTTTTGTTCTGGCATAATATCAATAACCGGCGATTTAGTTTTAGGGTTTACTTCTGTGGTATTGGCATCTTTTAAATCGCAAACATTTCTGGCAAATTCAATTACGGCCATATGAAGCCCATAGCAAAGACCTAGATAGGGAATCAAATTTTGGCGACAAAACTGTACAGCTTTTATTTTTCCTTCCACTCCACGCGAACCAAAACCGCCGGGCACAATAATTCCATCAAATTTTTTTAAGAGATTTAATGATTCAGGATTTTTTTCAAAATCCTCCGCCGACAACCATGTTATTATAGGTTTTCTGTCGTTGGCAAATGAGGCGTGTTTTACGGCCTCCAAAACTGAAATATAAGAATCGGTCAGGGTAAACTTTCCACTTTCAAAATATTTTCCCACAATGCCAATTTCTATGGGCTTGGGGGAATTTTTTATTACTGCTACCAATTTTTCCCAATCTTTTAAATCGCTGGAACGAGCTTTCATATTAAACTTTTTTAAAATTCGGTTACCCATATCATCTTTTTCAAAATTTAATGGGACTTCATACACTGAGGCCACGTCGGGGGCGGAAATAATATCTTGTGGCGCCACATTACAAAACTGGGAAAGTTTCTTTTTGCGTGGCTCATCTAAGGACTGGGTAGATCTAGCTAAAATCATATCAGGTTGAATACCTGCAGAATTTAAAGTGCGCACCGCATACTGAGTGGGTTTGGTTTTCATTTCACCAATAATATCGGGAATTGGCATGTAGCTGACTAAAATAAAAACCACATCTTTGGGATGTGAAATTTTTAACATGCGCGCAGCTTCCAAAAAGAGTAAATTTTGATATTCTCCAACGGTGCCACCAATTTCGATTAATACAAAATCGGCTTTAGCTTTTTTTCCGGCGCGCTTAATGGTGTCAATAACTTCATTAGGAATATCGGGCACCACCTCTACGCACTTTCCATTATATTCTAAATTTCTTTCACGATTAATGACCGTTTGGTACACTCGACCCGTTGTCATGTAGTTGTCCGTGTAAATATTTTCTTCTAAAAATCGTTCGTAATTTCCCAAATCCTGATCTGTTTCAATGCCATCTTCGGTAACAAAAACTTCCCCATGTTCTATGGGGTTCATTGTTCCCGCATCAACGTTGATGTAGGGGTCAATTTTTATTGCGGTAACGCCAAAACCTTTGCTTTTAAGAATTCGGCCTATGGACGCAGTGGCTATCCCTTTGCCAATTCCCGACATTACTCCTCCTGCAATAAAAATATATTTGGCCATTAACTAGTTTGTAGTTGATAGTTTGTAGTTGATAGACGCTCTGCTTGCCAGCTACAAATTACTATCAATTAACAACTAAATTGCTTTTTCTTCTGTAACCACAACTTTTATTTGTACTTCTAGATTATGATCAAGATTGATTTTAATTGGAAATTCACCGAGCTCCTTGATTGGTTTTTCCAATTGAATTTGAGATTTTTTAACATTAAAACCCATTTTTAACAATTCCTCGGATATTTTTGTAGAATTGATTGATTCAAAAAGTTGACCTTCGTCCCCCACTTTGACTGAAATATTTACTTCGGTATCATCAATGGCGGAAGCTAGAGCTTGAGAAATTTTTAGATCTTCTTCCACTTCTTTTTCCATAGCCTCTTTTTGAGATTCCAGCCATTTGGCATTTTGTTTGGTGGCGGGTTTAGCTAGGTTTTGCGGAATTAAAAAATTTCTGGCATAACCGTCTTTTACTTCTTTTACTTCAAACTTTTTTCCGACGTTTTCTACGTCTTGTAATAATATTACTTTCATGAGAATTTCTGATTTCCAATATTTAATTTCTTAATGAAATACTAATTTCTAAATTTTGGATTGTTTTGGAAATTGGTAATTGAATATTGGGAATTTATATTACTATTCTACTTTAAATCATTTATTATTTCAAGCGCTTTGTTTAATTGTGGGTCTTTTTTGGCTTCAAAGTCTGTGTCCGTGATTGCAATTTTTATATCTGGATTTAGGCCAACTTCTGAAATGGAATCCCCTTTTGGTGTTAGCCATTTGGCGATGGTAATTTTTAAAAATGATTCAGAATTTTTTAAATTAATCACGGTTTGTACTGAACCCTTGCCAAAAGATTTTTCTCCAATTAATTTGGTATTGCGATTATCTCGCAACGCCCCCGCCAGAATTTCTGAAGCCGAGGCCGACCCTTTGTTTATTAAAATAACTACTGGATAATTGGCAAAGTCAGAATTGCCTTGGGCTAAATATTTATGCTGGTCTTTGTCTTTACCAAAATCTTCAATGGTAACAATTTGTCCGCGCTGTAAAAACCAGCCGGCAATATCCTGACAAACTTCTAGGTATCCACCAGGATTGTCGCGCAAATCAATGATAATCTTTTTGGCCGGACTTTTTAATATTTCTAAAGCAATTTTTTTAAAATCTTCCGATAAATTTTGGTCAAATTGATAAATGTGAATGTAGGCAATATTTTGGTTTTTTAGTTCCCAGTCAATGGACGCAATTTTAATGGTGTCTCGGGTTATAGTAAAATCTTTGGTGTTGCGCCAGCCTTCCCGAAAAATTGTCAGCACTACATTAGTATTTTTTTGTCCACGAATCATGTTCACAGCTTCTTCAGTGGTAATATCGGAAGTACTTTTATCATTTATTTTTACGATAATGTCTCCAGATTTCAATCCAGCTTTATATGATGGGGTGTCCTTAAGTGGTGCCACAATGGTTAATTGATCTTTTTTAATGGCAATTTCTATGCCAATGCCGTCAAATGAACCGGCTAAATCTGATTCAAACATTTTTGCCTGTTTTGGGTCAAAAAAAAACGGTATAAGGGTCTTGTAAACTTTTAGTCATACCAGCAATTGCGCCGTAAACAATTTTTTGGTCAACAATATTATCGGGATTAATAAAATTTTGGTGAAGCTTGTCGTAAGCATCCCAGAATAAAGAAAAATCCACATTTTCTGGTTTGCAAACCTTACAAGCTACCTGAGCTTTGCCAAGAAAAAACCCAGAAACAAAAAAAACAGCTAAAAGCGTTAAAATTCCAGCCCCAAAAACTATTTTTCTTTTATTAAACATACTGATATGTTACCAAAAATATTTTCTGGAAGCAAGTAAATGTTAAACAAAAAAGACGCTTTCGCGTCTTTTTTGTGCTTAATTTTTTCGTCTATTTTCCCTCCGTCTTTTTAATCATCGCAATTTTGTTTTGCAGTTCTTTTTGAGCAGAAGTTTCTTTGTTGTTTAACTGAATTGAGCCAACCCAGCTAGGCACACCGATAAGTTTTGATCGGTAAAGCCAGATACCAAGCAAGGCTAAAACTAGTGGCAAAAAGAATGAATCAACCCAAAAGTTATTGGTTAATCCCGTAGAAACTGTAGAAGCTCCGTAAACTCCTGACTTAGATACCAAGATGCTAACTGGATTTACAGTTGTTGGCAGAAAGTTGGGGTCGTTGCTAGTAATTGTTACTGGGTCGTAAATTGTGGTAGTACCAAAAGAAAAGTTTTGAGCCTGCGCAATTTGAGCTTGATAAGTGATAGTTTTGGTTTGCCCTGGAGAAATTGAGCCAATGTTAATTCCTTGAGTAATATCTCCACCAATCGCAATACCATCGAGCGTTAGGTTATTGTAACTAGAAATATTGGCTGGGAAAATCTCTTTAACAACAACATTGTTAATAGTGGTTGGAGCATTAGATTGCACCAACACTCTAAATTCAATAATATCGGAAGGACTGGCGGTTAGCGATTGAGACCAAGTTAAGTTTCCAGAAGAAAGGTTTCTACCTGATTCAGTGGCGTAGATGCTTCTGTTGGTTGCGTAAGTATTGGTGTAAATATTGGTATTGGTAACAGTGTTAAAGTTTGTGCAAACATTGCCAGAGCAAGTTTGATTGTAGGCGCAGGTTTGAGCTAAACCTTGTTGGTTGCCACAAGAATCATACCAGTAAACTGCGTTTCCGCTACATCTTTGACTAGCGTTGGGACTGCAAGTATTGTAAATATTGTTAGTGTTGATACAAGTGTTTACTGAACAGGTTTGATTGCCAGAACAAATTTGGGCTAAACCTTGTTGGTTTCCACAAGAATCATACCAGTAAACTGCGTTTCCACTACATCTTTGACTAGCATTAGGACTGCAGGTATTATTTGTTGTTGTAAAACAAGATCCATTGGAACAAGTTTGATTGCCAGAGCAGGTTTGAGTTTGCTGGGCAACAGTAGAGCTTGAACAGCTTGAGTTTGAAGCACCAGCGTTATTGCAGGTGTAGGTAGTATAGTTTTGATAAACTCCATTACCCTGACAGAATTGACTGCCAGTAAAGCCGTTTGATCCACATTGTGAATTTGAGGAACAAGTTACAGATGCGTTGGTACTGCAAGTTCCGTTATTGCAAGTTTGACTACCAGAGCAATTGGTTTGTAGTTGAGGAACAGTAGAGCTTGAACAGCTTGATGTGGCGGTTCCTGCATTATTGCAGGTATAAGTGGTGTAATTTTGATAAACTCCATTGCCTTGGCAAAATTGACTACCAGTTAAACCATTAGTTCCACATTGTGAATTTGAAGAACAAGTTACAGATGCGGTATTGGTACAAGTTCAGCTATTTCAGGTTTTACTACCAGAGCAGGTGGTCTGTAATTGAGGAGTTGTAGAGCTTGAACAGCTTGATGTGGCGGTTCCGGCGTTGTTACAGGTGTAAGTGGTATAATTTTGGTAAACTCCATTACCCTGACAGAAAGATGAACCGGTTACACCATTAGTTCCGCATTGGGAATTAGAAGAGCAGGTTACGGCTGGAGTCGCAGGTAAGGTTGTAGATAAAATCTTAGTGGCAGTCCACCAGTTAGCAATTTGATTTCCATTGTCTGATGCTGTGCCTACCCAGTTACTGTTAGCTCCAATGGTTCCTGAAGAAGTCCATTTATACTGGGGATTTAAACCAGTGTATTGTATATTTATGTTATAGGTTCCGTTTGTGACTTTTCCTGTACCGGTCCAAGTATATCTTGGATCTGGAACCCAGTATCCATTCGCGTTAAAATTACCAGAAGTAGAATCATAAGAAGTGACATCCATATGATGTATCCACTGCTGTGAACTGGCATTGCCGGCTACAATTCCATTAATAGCGTAACTTCCAACTAAGCCTGTGCTTGGGTTTGAACTGCAAGAGCTTGGGGTTGTTCTGTAAGATGTCCAAGTGCCTATCTGATTACCGTTATCTATAAATCTACCAGTCATTTCATCGTTATCGTTTATGGTTCCAGTAATTTGCGCGGTATATCCAGCACCAGTTCCAGTGTACACAATATTTAATGTGTAATTGTTTCCTGTAATAATACCCGATACAGTCCATGTATAGCTTGTGTCTACTTGCCAATAGCCAGTTCCACTAAATGCTCCAGTAGAGCTATTAAATGAACTGATTGTCATATTGTGAATCCATTGGCTGACATGATTTGAATCTAAAAACCCGCTAGTAACATAAGTACCAATAGGGTTGCAAACCGCAGCGCTCGCAAAATTACTTGTTAGCCAAAAACCCGCAACTATTAACGTTAGCGCCAAGGCTAATTTTGTCCCAATGCTTAGTGTATTGTTTTTCATATAAAACATATAATTAGTTTGTATTTAATATTTTAAAATAGACTATATTTAAGTTAAAATAGGTTAATTGATTATTGTCCTCAATTATATATTATATATCAAATCTTGTCAATACCTGCGCAATACTTCAGTACCTTGTGACCACTCCTGCGGTATAATGAGGACATGTCATACTCTAAAAACCCTCATCTGC
>CALRFZ010000012.1 GCA_943357015.1 Candidatus Staskawiczbacteria bacterium | reverse complement strand
TGTCTGACTTTTTAAACGTTGATGACATTTTAACTCACCTTAATTTAAAGGACACTATGTTGGCCTGCGAGTTTGGTTGCGGGTCGGCGGATTTTACTATGGCGCTGGCCAAAAAACTGTCCAAAGGCAAAGTTTATGCTATGGATATTCAAGAAGAAAAGTTATCCGCCCTGCAAAGTAAATTAACTTTGGCAAAACTAAATAATGTGGTAATGGTTTTATGTGATTTAGAAGCGCCCAGTGGCTCAACTTTACCTGATAATTATTTGGATGTGGTATTAATCCCCAATATGTTATTTCAGACCCAAAATAAATATGATATAATTAAGGAAGGGCAGAGAATTTTAAAATCTGGCGGACAACTTTTAATTGTTGATTGGCTAAAAGCCGGCCCATTTAGCCCGCGCGAAGGTATGGTAAGCCCAAGCCAAATTAAAGAAATTGCTAAAGATTTAGGATTATTTTTCAGAAAAGAATTGGCATCGGGAGACTACCATTACGCTTTATTGTTTGTAAAATAAGGCGACACTAATCTACAAATTACATTCGAATCTACTAATAAAAAATAAAGTGATCCGAATAAAAATATGGCATCAGAAAACAATCAGGAAAAACTAAATAATTTAGATGGTTTGGTAAAATTAATCAATAACGGTTTTCAGGCTAACCAAGAATATATGGACAAGAAGTTTAGCGATATAGATAAGAAATTTGGAAATATAGATCAAAGATTTGATAAAATTGATCAAAGACTTGATAGAGTGGATCAAAGATTTGATAGAATGGATAAAAGATTTGATAACCTAGAAACTAAGTTAGACGCTTTTGTTGAAGAATACAGAGAAGAAAAACTACCAATGAGAATGGAATATGTAGAAAATGTTTTAAATTTACCAAAGAAGTAAATTTGTAGGCACGCAAAAATATGTCACCAAAAAATCATAAAAAAATCACTACTATGGATCAGCTAGCGGTTATAATTAGCAATGGTTTTCAGAATAACCAAGAATATATGGATAAAAGATTTACTGAATTAAGTGGAGAGATTAGTGAGGTAAAGGAAGATTTAAATGAAGTTAAAAAAGATTTAAGTGAAGTAAAAAAAGATTTAAGGGGAGTTAAGACAAAACTAGATACCTTTATCGACGACTACAAAGATGATAAATTACCAATGCGCGTAGAATATATTGAAAACGTTTTGAATTTGCATAAAAAATAAAATAAATCTAATTTCTAACTTTTAATCAATTTGAATTTGTTTAAATAAATGAAAAAGTTTTTATTACTATTTACAGCAGTAATTTTAATAGGCGTGACAGGGTCGGCTTTTGCTGATGACGCCGTGGTCACTTTAACCAACCCCTTGTGCCCTGTTGTTGGTGGCGCAAATTGTATCAGCAATTTCCCCAGTCTTTTGACAGCAATTTCGGGTGCAATAATGAATATTGTGGGAATTTTGGCAACAATTGTTATTTTATGGGCGGGAATTTTATTTGTTACTTCGGGCGGAAACCAAGCTCAAATTGGCAAAGCTAAACAGGCGTTATTATATGCGGTAATTGGTATTGGCATAGTTTTAGCGGGTAACGGATTAATTTTGGTTATTAAAGCGGTTTTGGGGGTAGCGTAATTTGGTCAAAACCAGCTTTTTGTTTTTTAATCTAGTAATTTAAGTTAAAATTACTTAGAAAATAAAAAGCTGGTTACAAATATTTGACCGCACAAAGCTTTAAATTACGAAAGAATTTTGTAATTTAAAGCGCAAAGGTCGACTTAGTTTATAAAACGATATTAATTTATAAATAATACTTTCCACAATTTGTTTGATTATTGGGCTATTACAAATAAATTAAATCGCCATCTTAAAATGAATAAAAAATTAGTTACTATCTTAGCTTCAGCCACATTATTGGTTTTACCAATTGCCACATTTGCTGTTGTATTAGGAAATACGCCAGCAACCTTATCTTTAGATAGCCAAGGACTTGTTAATAAAGTGTTAGATTTCGTTTGGCCATTGTTTATGGCTTTTGCTGTAATCATGTTTCTTTTGGCCGGATTTCAATTTTTGACTGCTCAAGGAGATTCAGGAAAAGTTGATACTGCTAGACAATCTGTCTTGTGGGGTGTTGTGGGGGCCGCTGTAGGAGTCTTGGCTTTCTCATTGCCATTTATCGTTAAAACAACAATAGGGGCTTAGTTAAATTTATAAATTTAAAGGTCTGTTTAATTATATAAGCGAAACTAATTTACAAAACGGCAAGCATATAATAATTTTATTAAATTATAATTATTAGCAAATCGTAAGTAAAATAGATCGCTATCTTTAAGATGAATAAAAAATTATTTACATTAAGTTCAGTTGGATTGTTAATTTTACCATTAATCGCTATGGCCGATATTAATGCTGGAGCCGCCCCGATTCCAAACCCAGGCATTCAAGTGGAACAACTTATTAATATCCTATTAAACTTCATTTGGCCATTATTTATGGGCTTTGCGGTTTTAATGTTTTTGGTTGCGGGGTTTGAATTTTTGACTGCTCAAGGAGATCCAACTAAAGTCGCCGCCGCTCGTCAAGCTGTCTTGTGGGGAGTCGTGGGAGTTGCTATGGGAGTCTTGGCTTTCTCATTACCATTTGTAGTTAGAACTACTCTTGGACTTGGTTAGTTTGACCTGTATAGCATAAAAATATATAATAATTCTATCAGTTCAATGAAATGGTCGATAAATAGTAAATTTATATAAAATAATTCTTCACAATAATTAGTGAATTTTTGCAATTATAAATTAAGTATTTATGTTTTTGTGAAAAAAATTATTTATTGTGATAATTTATTAAAATAAAAATGAACAAAAAATTAGTTACAATTATTGCTTCAGCTACATTATTAGTTTTACCAATCGCTGCATTTGCTATTCCCGCTAATGGTGGAGGTACTCCAACTGGAGGAGGTGCTTTGACAGTAAATACCCTGATTGATACATTGCTAAATTTCATTTGGCCTTTGTTTATGGGTTTTGCTGTAGTTATGTTCTTAATCTCTGGTTTTCAGTTTTTAACCGCTCAAGGAGACCCAGGTAAAGTTGATGCTGCTAGGCAGTCTGTCTTGTGGGGAGTCGTGGGAGTTGCTATGGGAGTCTTGGCTTTCTCATTACCATTTATCGTAAAAACTACTCTTGGCAATGCAGGAGTTATTTAGTATTGAGTGAATTTATTTTTACAGTCAATTATGCAAATCGCTTGAAGATTTGCATAATTGACTCGTAAGTTTTAAATTTAATATTTTTTAAATCACTATTAGCATTGAAGCTAAAAGTAATTTAAAAGTTATTAAATTAATATCCGTAAGTTAATTTTAAAAAATATACTTACTGGAACTTTTTATGAATAAAAAATTAGTCACCGCTTTAGCCTCTTTAGTCGCTATATTATTACCATCTATTACTCTAGCGGATGTTCCTCAGCCACGTTTACCTTATCTAGTTACTGGCTCGATATGGAGCGTCATCAGTGGCTTACTTTATGTTATTTGGCAGATCTTTATTGGAGGTGCTATTATTATGTTTATACTGGCGGGTTTTGATTTTTTTACCGCTGGTGGCGAACCAGCAAAATTGCATACCGCTAGAATGAATCTTATGTGGGGAATTGTAGGTTTAATGGTAGCATTATTGTCATTTTCTATGCCATATATAATCTCGTTTACTATTGGAGCTTAATTAGGATACGCAAAGAATCTTCAATTCTAATAAAAACATTTAATGAAACACAAACTCATCTCTTTAATTATAGGCCTGATTTTTTTGAGCACAGCCAGCTCTGTTTTGGCGGTTGCTTGCACAAATAATACTCAATGCACTACTGCCGGTCAAATATGTGATAATGTCACAGGTGGAGCCCTTGCCGGCACTTGCGTTCCAGCTTCGGCAACGGTTTGGATTACAGGAATTATTGAGAGGTTTATAAGTATTGTACTTTGGCCAGTTTTTATTGGCAGTATTTTAATTATGCTTTTAGTGGCTGGAATTGTTTTTGTCACCGCATCCGGCGACCCATCAAAAATTACTATGGCCAAAAATATGGTTATGTATGTGATTATTGGAATTATTGTTGGTATTTTGGCTTATTCAGTTTATGGATTTATTAGCCGAATTATTTTTTAATTTAATCATCAATACTAAATATGCGAAGCATATTTTCGGTGTTCGCTAGTTAGTAAAGATCTTATGCATTATATTTACTAACTCATTCGCTTGAAAGTAAATTCCAAATTTTTTGGATTTAAATGTTTGAATTTTGATATTATTTGGAACTTGAAATTTTGAATTTATAATTTAACAAAGTTATGTCAAAAAAATATTTTATCTTATTTAGCATTATTACTTTTTTAACATTACCATCGCTAATTTTTGCCATAGATCCCGTAGGTCAGCCCACGGGCAGAATTACCGACATTTGGCAGTTGATAAATAGTGTTTTAGCTTTTATTTGGCCAATTTTTGTGGGAGCGGTGATTATTATGATTATTTTTTCCGGTTTTATGTTTGTCACTTCCGCCGGCGACCCAAACAAAATGAAACTAGCCAAAGACGCATTAATTTACGCCATTATCGGAATTGTAGTGGCCATTTTTGCCTATTCCGCCTACCAGATTATCAACAAAGCAATAGGTGGGGGTAGCGCGACTACTACTACCGTTACTCCAACTACTCCAGTTACTCCAACTACTCCGACATCACCCATAACTGGAACCGTCCCATTCGGGGGAGGATGCTCGAGTAATGCGGATTGCGCTAGTGGTAATTGTAATGTTTCTGCGGGTATTTGCGTCCTACCACCAGATCCTACAATACCTTGCTCAACTAACGAAGATTGCGCTTCTCGTGGTACTAATTGCAACTTTTCAACTAACACATGCATTTAATCATAATTTAGCCTTAAATAATGTCCAAAAAATCAATTTTAATATTTTTTTCTATCTCATTACTGGTTTTACCCGCAATAATCTTGGCGGCGCCTTTGGCTGAGCCTGTTCAACCAGTGGGCGGATATACCACTCTTTGGGGGTTTTTTCTGGGTATTTTAGAAAATATTATTTGGATGTTATTTGTGGCGGTTGCCATTGTAATGTTTATTTACGCCGGCTTTATGTTTGTTACCGCCAGCGGTGAACCCGCCAAATTAAACTCCGCCAAAATGGCACTAATTGGCGGAATTATCGGCGTAATTGTCGCTATATTAGCTATTTCTCTACCCAATATTATTCAAACTACAATTACTCCGCCCACCCCAGCCGTAGCGCCAGTTGCCCCACCCAGTACTGTTACCCCACTAGCTCCTGATTTTTCTCCATGCACAAATAATAATCAGTGCGCAAGCAATTATTGCGATCCTAGCGCAGGCACGTGCTCACAGGCTCCAGTTCCTGTAGGGTTGCCAGCTGGCAGTCCTTGCAGTGCTACTACAAATTGTCTCAATGGTTGTAATTTATTATTTGGAGCTACAGGAGTTTGCTTTTAGGTGTCTAACGCCTAATGATGTTTTATTTAAAATAAAAACAGTGTTAAATGGCACTGTTTTTGTTTAAAATAAATTTTAGTTTTTACTCAATCCCCAATTTTGTTTTTACTTTTTCTACAATTTCGCCAATTCTTGTGTCGGATTTTATTAAATAATCAAAATTGCCGGAAGTTTGGGCGTTTTTGGTGTAATCAACGTCTTTAATGTTGGTTAAAAATATAATTGGCACATCTTTATCGGTTTCTCGGATTTTTTGGGCCATTTCTATGCCATCCATTTTTGGCATAGAAATATCGGAAAGAATTAAATCGGGATTTTCTTTGGTATTCATTTCTACGCCTTGCTGGCCATCTTTAGCGGTAATTAAGGCAAGGCCCGCTGAGGCAAATTTATTTTGAATAATGTAAATAAAATCCTCATCATCTTCTACTATCAATATTTTTTTATCACTTTTAGACATAATTTTGCAAACCTTGCAGACGTTAAACGTCTGCAAAACTATTTTTTATTTAAATGGATTTAGGTAAATGATATTGGTGGGGTTGGCATTGTGCGCTTGCTTTGCTTGCCAATCTTTTAAGACAGACTGATATATATTATATTGGAATTGATTATTATTTGCAACCATATTTTGCTGTGAAATCTCAACCACAATTACGCTTTGATAAAACAAAAAAACTCCCCATAAAAGACTTGCCAAAATTAAGCACAATGTAATTAAAAAGGCACGCAGAGCCAAGGCTTCGGGCATTTTTAAGATTTTATTTTTGATTGCAGTTGTTGGGTTTGTTATGTTCATATATTTACTACTTACCTAGCAAAAGCGCTAATGACAAAAATAGCATCAACATTTTTGGAAATATCGGTTTTTTGATTAATTGACGAATTTAAATCTTGATTTTTTATGCTCAGATCTTGAATTTTAACTAGATATTGCCCGTATTCTAATTTTTCGGAAAAATCCATAATTTTTAAAAAATTATCACTGACAAATAACTTAAATGTTAAACTGTTTTGATCATTGGATTGTAAATCTGGCGCTAGAGAAATTTTAGGCTTAATTCCAGCGCTTTTTGCTGTATCTTCTAGAAATTTTATAAAATTGACTGGATTTTGCGGATCAATAAATAATTGACCAATTGAATCTAGATTTGATAAATATTGGTTGCCGTATTTTTTAAGGTTTTCTATTTGGTTTTTCTGTATTTCAAAGTCAAAGGTATTATTTTTGATTAAAGTTAATTCCTGACTGTTATTTTGAATTTGTTGGTAAAGTGGCGCAATAAAAAACATCACAACAAATAAAATAATAACTGCAAAGGCAATTAAAATAGCGTAAATATTGTTTTTAAGACTGTAAAACATAATTTATAGTTACTGTTTTATTTCAAAAGTAAGATAAAATGGGGTGCGACTGGGATTTATCCAGCTTTCAGGTGAAAAAACCAAATTTTCAATTTCTTTTTTTTGTTGAATATTTTTTTGAAACACTAAAAGATCTTCGCGGGATTGGCTAAACCCAGCAATAGTCACCTTAAATGCCAGCGACTGAGTTTGATGTAAATCAAGACTTGTAAAATAAAGGTTTTCTGGGCGATTAATGCCAGATATTAAATGCAAGGCATTGCTAATATAAATTTGTCTTTTGTAAAAACTTTTAAGTTGCAACAGCAAGGCATTACCATTTTTTATGGTTTCGCCAAATTTTACAAATTCTGGAGTTTGCGATATTTTTTGAGCTTGCTCTGAAGCGATTTTTTGAGAATTTACTTCTGCGGATATATAGGTTTTTATGGATAAAAGCAGTAAAGTTAAACAAATTAAGGGAACTAAAATGGTAAACCCCAAAATCATCACCACATTTTTCTGATGCTCTAAAGCAAGTTTTTGTTTTAAGCTTGGTGGCAGAAGATTTATCATACCTTAAATTATACGTTTTTTCTTAATGCCAATCCCAAGGCAGTTATAAATGATAGGGCATTTTTACTAAATTGATTTGGAATATTTCTTGAAGAGAAATTTATTTGCGGATAAGATAAAACGGTGTGAATTTTTAGAGTTTCCTGAAAAAACCTTGTCAAACCCTTTAAATTTGCTCCTCCTCCGCACAGCAAAATTTTTTCTATTTTTTCGTTACTAAACAAATCTTCTTGATAGGCGTGATTTTGATAAAAGTCTATATATTTTTTAATTTGCAATACCAAATCATTTAAAATTGGGTCTATGGCTTGCTGGATTTTTTTCGCTTTTTCATTTCTCTTATTAGCATAAAGATCGTGCTTAATTTTTAATTCATCGGCTTTTTTAATATTTACTTTTAAAGCCTCTGCTATAGCAACAGTAAGTTGCATAGATGAAATGGGCAGTGAGCAGGTGAAACGGATTGAGTTTTCAAAAAATACAATAACATCAGTGCTATTTTTGCCAAAATCAATTAATATTACTGGCGCACTGCTAGAGTCATTTTTAATCAAGGCTCTTGAAATAGCCTGAGATTCAACTTCAAAAGCAATAGGAATTAAACCAGCTTTTTCAAAACAAGAAACATAAGAATTAACAATTTTTTTGGGCATTGCCACAATTAATACATCAAGGTGAGTGGTATGATTTTTAGATGCGGGTATAACTTGAAAATCAAAGTACACTTCGTTAATTGGCAAGGGAATATAGTTTTCCACTTCAAAAACTATGGCGGATTTTAAATCTTTTTCTTCCATTCTTGGCATTTGAATAACCTGCAAAAAAGATTTTTCTTCTGGCAATGAGGCAATAACGTAAGGCATGGTAATTTTTTTTCCTTGCGCCGTCAGACAAGCTTCTTTAATAATTTTTGCTAATTTGTCTTCGTTTTTAATCACACCTTGCTTTAAAACTCCCGGTTCAATATCGGCTTGGTTGTATGATTCTAAAACAAAACCACCTCTTTTTTCTTTAAGTTTAATAAGTTTTAAAGACAGATCGCTGATATCCAGCCCAAATGCCTCTTTTTCTAAAGCCAAAAATTTAAATGACATAATGCTAAAATTTCCAATTACCAATACCCAATTACCAATAAAATACTAACTGCCAATAATTAAAACCGAAAACAATTTAGAAATTTATTCATTCGGATTTTCATTGGGAATTGAAAATTGGATATTGGGAATTTATTTTATTATATCACTAAAAAAAATTAATTAAAATTAACTATTTTTCTTGCCAATTCGTTACCTTCCATCCGCCACTTGGGCCATTAGCAAAAAAAACATTAGCCAGTCCACTTTCATAGGTAAGCGTAGCATTGCTTCCCAAAGTAACTTTATAGCCCGTCACTTCACGTAAACTGGCATTGCTGTTAATTTGCACTCCGCCATTACTGGTATAAAAAATGGCACCTGTGGCATTACTGCCAATTTCAATAGCAGAATTTGATAGGCTAGTGGAAAGAATTAAAATGTAACTACCTGTCTGGCCAGATCCACTCAATCCGGCATTACTGTTAATATCAATATCGCCGTCAGATATAACTAATCCGCTTGATGATCCATAAGAACTGTTAAGCCGAGTTACAGAATTACTGCCAAAATTTATATTACCTGTAACATAAAGAATGCCACTTAAATTTACCTGCGCATTACTGCCAACTGTTAGGTTTCCAATAATTTTGGTAGTACCTAAAAGATTCCAAGTAGCGTTACTGCCAATACTCATATTACCAGTAATTACAACAGAAGAGTTTTCATTAACAGTTTGATTACTGCCAATCACATAAGCTGATTTTGCATTACCACTGGCTGTTTCTGCCTTCCAATCATCAATTTGACTTTGGGTAATGGGCAGTGGCTGGCTGGCAATTTGACTGGATTGAGACGATGTTGCGCCTGTTACAGTGCAAGTATGACTACCGCCCGTAACATAAGTTAGATTTCCCGTTACTCTGGCAGGAGATAAACAGCTATAAGCTAGCGCATTGCCGGCAATATTAACATCTTTAATGCTATTACCATTACCTGCCACTACAGCATTACCCGTAATATTTCCTGATCCAGAAATATTGCCATTAGAAAATACATTGCCCGAAATTGTACTATTACTGCCCATAATAAGTCCCCCCGCACCAACTTGCGCGCCATAATAAAAGGCAGTTTGAGTGCCATCAAGAGTGTATTGCAATTGCGCGGTTTTTATTAAATTTTTATTACTACCCTGTGAATTAATGGTTCGTGATCCGCCAATTATAGCGGGAATAGTAACATTAGCAGTGGCGTTATTTACGCTCATACTGTATGAAAGCGCTCCCATTTGGGGATTATTTTTTAGGCGCAATAAGGCGTCTTCGGCGCCGGCTTGAGAAGCGTAATAAGATTGCACAGCATTTGTGGTGTTGGTGGAAATTTTTTGACGATTAAAAATTAGCAAAGTCATACTCATTGCCAGTCCCAACATAAATACCAGTACTAAAAAAGTGTTAAGTAAAACGACAAATCCTTGTTGATTATTTTTAATTTTCATGATCAGTATTTTTTTAAAGAAGCGGTTGATGTTAGTGTAATGGTTGGCTGGGTATTATTTAATTGATGAGCGTAACTGACAGTTAAACTGGTTTTAATGGAAACCGCGCCATTATTGGAAATTTGGGTAAAGCTAATATTGGCAATTTGCACTAAATCTGAAGTTAGAAAAACTGGATTTTGCGATTCTTTTTTTAAGCATAGCCGTGTGCCACAAAGAAAAAAATCAAGGTAGGTAGTGGTTTCTCCAGCTGGCAAATAGCGAGAAGTTTCTAGAGATAATTGGTTTTGAGTAGTGGTTGGAGTATAAACACTTTTAGCGCCAGAAATTTCATAAGTTATTTGTTCTAAAGCTCTCTGCGCGCTATCAAAAGACTCGCGACTGCCTTTGCTTTGAAAGTTTGATTTTGCCATGTAAAAAATAAAAGTACTAATTAAAAGCATTACCAAAGATAAAATGGCAACATAAACAATGACTTCTACAAGAGTAAAGCCTCTTTGGCGACAATTAACATTTAACATTTGACATTTGACAATTAACATTTGACAATTTACCAAAAATAGAATTTAAACTTAATGATTCTAAACTTTTTAGTCAATGGTCAAATGTAAATGGTTAATGGTAGTTTTTACTTCCAATTAGTAAAATAGGTGACCAAATTGACGGTTTTATCTGACCAGATAACGGTAGCGGTGGCTTTTTTGGTATTGGGGTCGTTGTGAGAAGAATTGTAGGTGGTTTCAATATTTTGGGTTACAGGGTCGCGAGACACATTATCAAAAACAATTTTTCTAGTAAAAATTCCGGTAGTTTCTGTTCCTGATGTTAAAACCCACGCGTTGCCAGTTAAGGTAAAATAATAGGGGTTGGCGCTTCCTGTGGAAACAGGGCCAAGTCCGTTACTTGACCAAGTAGTTCCATCACGAAAACTTCGGGCAGATTCTAAAATTTCTTTGAGCAAAAAATTTGCCTGACTACTTTTTTGCATTACAGTGGAAGTTTTAATTGATAAAGTGCCAACACTTAAAAGCACGCCAAAAGCTAGACCAATAACCATAATTGCCAAAAATGCTTCTAAAAGAATAAATCCCCGATTGTTTTTTAAATTAAAAACCATAAATTATTCTAATTTCTAATTGACCTAATGCCTAATCAAATCCCAATAAAAAGTTTTTAATATCTAAATCTATTTTACTAATTTTTTAATAATAGAATTGAGAATGCGGATTTGATTAGATCAATTAGAAATTAGGTTAATTAGAAATTTTCCTTTATTGCCAAGCAAAATTATTCACATAAATTGAATAGTAATTAGTAATTTGGCCGTTGGCGGAATATTCTGCTAATGTGCCAGTATTATCGCCGGAAAGCTGTATTTTAAGGCTGGTGTTATTGAATCTTGCATCCCTAAAAAGTGAAAATTGAGTATCAGGAAAATTTAAGCGCAAAGTATGAATGGCTAATACTTGATCTATGCCATTTATAGCGTAAGTTCCTTGCCAGCTAAATTGGCCATTATTAAGATTTTGACTTAAGGGAATAGTTTTTATGATAGTTTCGTTAAAAGTTAAAATTAAATTTTCATTAGCAGTGTTAATCACGCGACTATAATTAAAATTAATATGCCGAGAATCTTTTAAGCGACTGTCTTGCGGGACTGAAGGCGCCGTATAATTAATTACTCCAGAGCTGGTAATATAAATAATTTTAGTTTTGCTGGCGTCTTCTTTTAATCGCAAAGATATATTGCCGGAATTTCCGGTCGCGCCGGTGAGTTTATCAAAAACTACTTCATTATTGGCGCCAGTGTTGATTGCATAAAATTCCAGAGTACTGGGCAGAATATATGTTTTATCATAAGAACTGTCGCGCAATGAATAACTACTACCTTTAAAAATAATGTATTGATGAGGCGATAAACTAGTATTAAAATAAATTCCGTATTGACTATCGCCCTCTGAAGCTAAGGTTTGATTTTGTGCCAAACGTAAAATGCTAATAATTTCTTCGGCGGTATTACCCAATTGAGGCACTTGTTGCAGTGAAATTACCGCCGGAATCGTTATTGCCCCAATAAAAAGCAATATAGCAACAACAATAATTATTTCTACAATAGTAAAACCTTTATTTTTAAAATTTGAAGTAAAAATGTTATTTTTAAATCTAGAATTTTGTAGCTTGAATCTGGAACAGTCAATAGTGAATCAAATATTTAATATTCATCCATTCTATTCCAGCTCCTAGCTCCAGAATTCCAAATACAAGATTTTTAAATCGATGTTAACGATGAATACATTGGTTCAATAATAGAAATAGCAAAAAAGGCAACACAAAGTCCCAGCACCACAATTAGTAAAGGCTCAATAATAACTGAAAAGTTTTTGGTAAGCTCAATTACTTCTTGTTCATAAAATTCGGCTAATTTTCTTAAAATTTCAGTGGTTTTTCCAGTCTCCTCACCAACTTCCATCATTTCAATTGCGCCCAGTGGAAAAATTTTTTCATAAGGACGCAAGGCGCCAGAAAGCTTTTCGCCTTTTTTGACTTTTTCTATGGCCTGATCCAAAGCATTTTTAAAATAAATATTAGACATCGTGGCCGAAGTAATTTCTAAAGATCTGACCTGTGAAATTCCCGAAGCGTTAAGTGAACTTAATGACCGAATTAAAACCGTGGCATTACTTTTTTTAATAAATGGCGCCAATAACGGCACTTTGATTAAAAAAGTGTCTCGCAACCATCGGCCATTTTTGGTTTTTATGGCTAGAAAAAACCCATAAACTAAAACTATTGGCACTAAAATAGATAAATACCAATATTGCTGGGATAAATTTCCAATAGCAATTAAAATTTTAGTGTAAATTGGCAAATCAATATTCATTCCCTCTAAAAAAGAACTGAATTTTGGTAAAACAAAAACTGATACCACAACGCCAACCGCCATCATTGTCAGTACAATTATGCAAGGATAAATTAAAGCGCCTTTAATTTTAGATCTTAACTGATGATCCCTGTCCATATGCGTAGATAAAATTTCAAAAATTCCTTCTAAAGTGCCAGATTCTTCTCCAATTTTTACCATACTCAAAAAAAAGTCGTTAAATATTTTAGGGTATTGGGCCAGAGCGCTAGAAAAACTCTCTCCTTTATTGAGCCTTTCTTTAATGCCCTGCATTATAACTTTTAATTTTTGGTTTTTGGCTTGTAATTGCAAAATATCAAAAATTTTAACCAGTGATAATCCAGCGGAAAACATAATCCATAAATTGCGAGTCAGCATAATTTTTTCTACCTCTGAAACACCAAAAGACGGTAGAATAAAATTCCAGGATGTTTTTTGTTTTTCGCCTTCAGCATTGGCGCTAATTAGCAAAAGATTATCATTTTTTAAATTCTGCGCTAGTTGACTAATATCTTTGGCAAAAACACTACCACTTTGAGTTTGACCATCAAAAGATTTAGCTTTATAAAAAAAGGTGGGCATAGCACGAATGCAAAATTTAAAATGATAAATTTAAAAACAATGATAAATTTCAGAATTTTTAAATTAGTATTTTTAAATTGTTTTTAAATTTTGAATTTTGAATTTTAAATTATTCGGTGATTACTCTTAAAACTTCTTCAATGGAAGTTAGACCTTGGACAGCTTTAATAAAACCATCCTCAATCATAGTACGCATACCTTCGGCAATGGCCTGCGTGGCAATTTCTTTAGTGCTAGATTTTTTAACAATTAACTCTCTAATCGCTTCACTAATTGGCAAAACTTCTACAATACCAATTCGGCCCTTGTAGCCATCAATAGAATCGGCGGATATTTTTGGGCGGTAAAATTCTAAATCTTTAACTGTGGCTTTGGGTTTGACAATTTTATCTTCTTTAAGCATCGTTAAAATTCTTTCTAAATTGCAATATTTTTCTAGGTTTTTAATTTGCTGATCAGTTAATTTGTAAGCCTCTTTTTCGCTATGGAATTTTCTGACTAGACGCTGGGCAACAATCAAGTCTAGCGTGGAGGCAATTAAAAACGGTTCAATTTGCATATCAATTAAACGCGGAATTGCGCCGGAAGCTTGCGTGGTATGCAAAGTTGAAAGCACTAAATGACCAGTTAAAGCGGCGTTGATGGTCAAGCTAGCAGTTTCACTGTCGCGGATTTCTCCCACCATAATAATGTCTGGATCTTGACGCACTAAAACTCTTAATCCGGCGGCAAAAGTTAGGCCAATTTCTGAATTAACTTGGGTTTGATTAATTCTTGGCATTCGGTATTCAATTGGGTCTTCTACAGTAGAAATATTAACTTCGGCCGTGTTTAAAATATCCATCATCGCATAGAGCGTGGTGGTTTTTCCTGAACCTGTGGGGCCAGTAATTAAAATCATACCTGAAGATTTATTTAAACTGCTTTTGATTTGTTCTAGTACCTTGCCAGAAAAGCCTAATTTATCCAAAGTAGAAGATTTGGTATTTTCGGCCAGCAACCTTAAAACAATTTTTTCGCCGTTAAAAACTGGTAAAATAGAAACTCTGACAGAATACTTAAAATCTTCATTTTCAATTTTAAATCTACCGTCCTGAGGAAGTCGGTGTTCATCAAGTTTTAAATTAGAAAGCACTTTGATTCTGGCCACAATGCCAAGAGTAGTAGAAATTGGCAGAGTCATAATATCATGCAAAATACCATCAATACGATAACGCACAATAACTTCTTTTTCTAACGGTTCAATGTGAACGTCTGAAGTGTGCTGTAAAATGGCGTGTTTTAAAAGCGTGTCTACAATTTTTATAATTGGCAATTCCTGTGACGCTTTTTTTAATTCTTCTTTTTGGAATTTCCCTTGAGCATTTGTGGTTTCGGGTGCGATTAAATCCTGAAATTCTATTTCTAAAGTTTTTTGATATTGAGATAAAACATTTTTAATACTTTCGGTCGTTGCCAATCGCGCCAAAATTTTGACCGACGGCATAGTTTTTTCCAAAAAAGCAATGGTGCGCAGGTCTTCGGGGTCGGTCATAGCAACTTCCAGATTATTGCCAGTTTTTTTAAAAGCGACAATGTGGTGGGCCCGAGCAATGGCTTCGGGAATAATAGTTAAAACTTGAATGGGAATAACTTCGTTTTCTAAGTTAATAAAGGGAATACCCAAAAGATAAGCTTCAATTTTTATTAACTCTTTTTGAGTGACAAATTTTTCGTCAACCAAAATATGTTCGGTTTCTTGACCAGTTTGTTGGCTTTTTTCCAGAATTTTTGCCATCTGAGATTCGGTAATTAACCCCGCTTCCAGAATAAATTTTAATAATTTATCAGAATCAACTTTCATAGCTAGTTTTTAGTGAGTAGTGAGTAGTGAGTAGTGAGTAGACTACAAACTACTCACTATCAACTACAAACTAATTAAATAATTATACCACAAACAAAAAAGTAATAAAAAAGACCGATGTGGACAACCACTCGGTCTAAGTTTTTTACTCTGGCTTGATATTTACCAAGCTGTTTTTTATGTTTTCAATGATCCGTGACGCGCTTTTTAATGCCTCCTTTCTGCTCCATTCTGCTAAGCACTCGCCATTCCAAAAGTAAAGAACTTTAAAGCGACCCCTTAGCCCAATCTGGTAAACCGGTAACCAATCTGATATTTCTGAAGCAGGTGTCGTTTCATGGCAACCACAGGCGCACTTAATTCTCATAACCAGTCTCCTTTTTTGAGTTTGAAAATGTCTTTTAATATTACCGAAGTTTTTTGAAAAATCAAGGGTTTTAGAAGAATTTTTGGGTCCTGCCGTTGAATTTTAGCTTTTATTGGAGTAGGATAAATATTATGGTCACAAAAAAACCGGCTAAGCCTCGCGCAGTTAAAAAAACTGTTAGCGTAAAAGCCAAAAAAATAGTTCAAAAATTACCAGAAAAAGCTTGGCAAAAACCGCCAGTGGTGGTGGTTTTGGGTCATGTAGATCATGGTAAAAGCTCGCTTTTAGAGGCAATTAAAGATTTTAACATTACCAAAAAAGAATCAGGTGGAATTACTCAGCACATTGGCGCCTATGAAGTAGAATTTAATTCAAAGAATATTACTTTTATTGACACTCCCGGACACGAAGCTTTTGGGGCAATGCGTAATCGCGGGGCCTCGGTGGCTGATATTGCCTTGCTAGTGGTAGACTCCGCCCAATCCGTTCAACCTCAAACTAAAGAAGCGGTTTTATCAATAAAAAACGCGCAAATTCCAATGATTGTGGTGTTAAATAAAATTGATCTGCCAAATGCCGATCCCGCCAAAATCACGCGCGAATTAGCGAAAATAGATGTGGTAGTAGAATCTATGGGTGGCACTGTGCCATCGGTTGAAGTTTCAGCCAGAGATAAAACTGGCATTGATCAATTACTGGAAATGATTTTATTGGTAGCTGAAATGCAAGAATTAACCGCGGACTTAAAAGTTTTGGCTCAAGGCTTAGTAATTGAATCGCGGATGGACAGTTTAAAAGGGCCAGTAGCTACTGTAATTGTAGAAAAAGGCATCTTAAGCAATAAAGACATTATTGCAACCGATACCGCAATGGCTAAAATTCGCCATTTGCAAAATTTCGCTGGTCAAACTATTGAAAATGCCAAGCCCAGCCAACCAGCTGTAATTTTAGGATTTGAAAAAGTGCCGGCCGTTGGTCAAATTTTTAAAACTTACAAAACCACCAATGATGCAATGGCGTACATCAAAAAAGAATCTTTAGAGAAAGAAAAAAATGGCTCAGGTTTATTGTCAGCAAAAAATCCAGCTGGTAAAGAAAAAATCTTAAATATTATTTTAAAAGGCGATGTGGCCGGATCAGTTGAGGCTATAGAAGGAATGTTAAAAAATTTGCCTCAAGATCAGGTTATTCCTAGAATTTTAAAAGTAGAGGTGGGTGATATTAACGAAACCGATGTTAAATTGGCCGAGTATTCTAAAGCAGTAATTATTGGGTTTCGCGTCAAAATTATGCCATCGGTTTTGCAGTTAATGAAAAACGACAGCCAAAAAAGAGTCAGAATTAAAACTTTTGATATTATTTACGAATTAATTCAAGAAGTCCGTAATGGTATGGAAAAATCGCTGGAAGCGGAAATGGTCAGAAAAGACGTGGGCAAAATTAAGGCGTTAATTATCTTTTTTGGTGAAAAAAATCGTCAAATTGTGGGCGGAAAAATTACTGAAGGAGAAATCAAAAAAGGATTAAAGTTAGATGTAATGCGCGGAGTAGAAAAAGTTGGCGCTGGCCGAATTATAAATTTACAGCGAGATAAAAAAGATATGGATAAATTGGTTAAAGGGGACGAATGCGGAATTTTATTTGAAGGCAATATTAAAGTTGAACCTCAAGATATTTTACAAGCCTACATAGAAGAGCGTCAAAAAGGAGTTTTGTAAATTTAGCATTCACTTTACCTAAAGGGGATAGTTATGAGCAACGGCAAACTGGTTTTGACTCCGGAAGAAAAACTAATTTTCCGACGGAAAAAACGCGCCAGAATTGCGCTAAGGTTGTGTATTTTTTTGTCAGTTATTGTCTTTTTGATTGGACAAGAACTGGTATCTATTATTACCAGTCAAGGGTTATTAATTTTGTCCGATCAAGGCTTTTGGTTTATTAACGGTTACGCCTTTTTGTTGGCAATGGTAAATTTGATTTTTGCCATCATCAACATTTGGCTGGCGTTAGTAGTAGTATCTAACTGGTTTAACAGGGATATTTTTGAGTGGCTAGGTATGAAAAAACGCCCAGCCAATAAAATATTCTAATTTCACCCAAAAAAACAAAACCCTCGCCAATTTAAAGCGAGGTTTTTATTTATACAAATATAGCATTGAATTATCGTGGGCGGTGTTTGTTGGACAAAGTTCGAATGTATTTTGCCGAGAATCCTGACGAGGACTGAATCGCACGCGCGGAGCGCGTGGTGGCTTGAAACTGCCTCGTACACTCCGAGTGCGAGGTGAAACGATACAATGCGCCTCGTACACGCTCGCGGACTCGCGTGTGCAAAAACCAAAAAATTTCCTTGCATTTTTCTCGCGTCTCCTCCCCCCACCCCTCCACCGCGAAGCGGAATGAATGGAAAGGAAATTTTTGGTTTTGCTTCGCCGTTTCAGTCTCCGAAAAGAGCAATCTTATTTTAACATTTTTGTTTGCTCTTTTCTCCACCCTCACGGCGACCGAGGCGCTTCCTCTCCGCGTTTAGTGGTAGTTCTAAACTCTGTGCCTCCGACCGAGTTCGATGGTAGCTCATAAAGCGGATTGTGCTAGGCACAAACAAATCTGTATGTGCTTGTCCCACCCGCCCTGTGCGTGCACAAATCCCCGCCGTTTTTAGGAGATATTATAAAACGGCGGGGGTTGCTCCCATTAACCGCACTGCAACAGAACGCCAGGAAAATCTTTATGACTGACAATATACCGAACGGGTAAATTTTTATCTCGTTTTTCTTCTGGGATAAATACAATCACCATGTCTTGTTTTAGTTTGAGGCTCAAAAGAAAAACTATGACTTCCTCACAAAACATACTCATACTTTGCCAATATGACTCCAAGATTTCTTCAATAGTTTGGTTGGGGGATGTTGGTAACCGAACCTGAACTTTATTATTTGAATCAAGTGTGTACTGAAAATTCGGCAAATGCCACCCTTCGTGTTCAATTTTATTGCGAAGATCATTGAAGGATTCGTACCATGTTGTCCGATTATGCTTCATGAACGCATTTAGTCCCTTAAAACGCTCATCGTTCTCGCCCAGTACAAATTTTGCCAATCCCTTGCGAAATTTCTTTTCGTCGTCTGTAAAAAGAAACCCAATATTTGATCCCATGTATCGTGAGTGTGCAATAATACTTCCTATTGCCATTTCACCGCGAATGAAAAAGTCCTTAAAGAAAATATTCAGTTCATCCTCAATAGGTTCATTTACATCAATTTGGTTACCGTGGTATTTCCCATCTTTACCTGTTTCAACCGCCTCACGGTGTTGAGAAATAAGTGCAACGCATTTCTTTTTCACAATATTCATTTCAACCAGATTTTGGAAAACCGGACTAAAACTTTTATCGTACTCTAGCTGTTTATCTTTTCCGTACGCACAACTCCTGATATTGCCGAGACCAAATAAAAAACGAGTGTAAAAATCATGGTCTTTACCCATATCGTATGCTTTGCGTAATACTCCAATCTCTCGTGGTTTGTTCATATGACATTTCTTATATTTCAAACCGCTCCCGCATGGACATTTTTCATTTCTTCCTGTTTTCATTATGTGGATAACTTAGACTTGTATACATTCTAATTATTTTCTATAATACTATATATGCTCACAAAAAAGCAAGTGCAAGTCTTCAATTTTATAAAAACTTATAGGTCAAAGAATGACTATGCCCCCTCACTTGAGGAGATCAGGCGAAAATTTAAGCTTGCTTCTGTTTCAACAGCTCACTATTACATCAGCAAGCTACAAGATGCTGGTTTTTTGAACAAAGAACACAATCAACCCCGTGCTGTTTCCACGGTTGAAGCAAAACAAACAGTTGAAATCCCTATTCTTGGTGCGATCGCCGCCGGACAGCCGATTGAAGCAATAGAAATTCCAGACGAAACTATCACAATCACAAGAGACGAAATTGGAAAACAAGGCAAGCACTACGCTTTGCGTGTGCAAGGTAGCAGTATGATTGACGAAGGAATTTTTGACGGAGATATTGTTGTTATACGCAAACAAGAAGTGGCAGAAAATGGTCAGACTGTTGTTGCCGTTATAGATGACAACCAAGCAACGCTCAAAAAATTATATCGTGAGAAAGGAAAGTTTAGATTGCAACCGGCAAACCCGACATTATTTCCAATTTATCGTGATGAGGTAGAAGTAAGGGGTGTTGTCGTTAAAATTATTCGCAATCTTGAATCACAACTAGATCAAGGACAATCGAGAGACGAAAAATATGTCCGCAAAATAGATTATTCATGGGATTATAGGGGAGAAAAAACAAAATCGCATACGCACGGTATACATACTTATCCCGCGATGTTTATTCCACAGGTTGGGAGAAGATTACTAGAAACTTATAGCAAAGAGGGTGATACTATTTGCGATATTTTTTGTGGTTCTGGGTCAGCTTTAGTTGAAAGTAGATTGATAGGAAGAAATGCCTATGGCATTGATCTTAATCCTTTAGCTATCTTTCTCGCGAAAGCGAAGACAACCCCAATCAATCCTCAAAAATTAACAAAAGAGTATCTTGCTTTGCTTGATAGAGTAGAAAAAATTAAAGATAAAGAAATACAAAGACCTGATTTCAAGAATATTGATTTTTGGTTCAAGGATAAAGTAATTGTTAAACTCGCAAAATTAAAGAAAGCTATACGCGAGATAAAAGATGAGGCAATTCAGAATTTTCTAATAGTTGCCTTTAGTGAGACGGTTCGCTATTCCTCAAATACAAAGACTGGGGAATTTAAGTTGGTTCGAGTAAAAGGTGAAAAACTTGAAAAGCATGACCCCGATGTTGTTGGAATATTTCGCAAACATGCAGAGAAAAATATCGTAGGAATGACTGAATTTTACAAAGATGCAAAAAAGGATTCGTGGACAAAAATAATCTATGGTGATTCGTCAAAAGACAATGGAATTAAAGCGAACTCTATTGACTGCATTATTACCTCCCCACCATACGGCGATAGCCGTACAACTGTTGCTTACGGGCAATTTTCTCGCCTTTCGGCGCAATGGATTGATGTGTTTGATGATCCAGATGATGCCTCCGGTGTAGATAATGATCTTCTTGGTGGTAGGGCTACTAAAGATTTAATTCACACACTTTCATCAGATTCTCTAAAAGAATCATTAGAAAAAATTGCGAAACAAGATGAAGCTAGGGCAAGGGATGTTTTAAGTTTTAATCTTGGTTTAAATGAATGTTTGAAGCAAGCTCATAGAATACTTAAGCCAAGAAAGTATTTTTGCCTTGTTGTTGGAAATAGACTTGTTAAGCAGGTAAGAATTCCTACTGATTTTATTATTGCCGAATTAGCAGAAAAAATAGGGTTTACTTGCGAAGATATTATCGTTCGAAATATTCCAGGTAAAAGAATGCCTATTAAAAACTCTCCAACAAACATTGTCGGTGCTTTAGAGGAGACAATGAACAAAGAAAGTATTGTTGTCTTGAGGAAAAATTAGTTCAAATCAACTTTTGTATCAAAGCAGTTATATAACTGGTTTATTTTTACTCTAAAGCCAGTGCCATGATTACGAACCGATCCGCTAGGTCGATAGAACATTCTAAAATCAACAACAATCGCATCTTTCTTAACCATGTTTTTGAAGTGTTCAAAATCAAAACCATCCAAGAAGTATGCTTGGTTGAAATGAAAATGTTCAACTCCTCTAATCTCTTTGCAATCTGCTAGTGCATACACGAGTGCTGGGAGTTTTGCTTCAAACTTTTTTCTCAAGTTTTCCATATCCCAATAAATATTGAGTCGTTTACCCTTACCAACAACACGAACCTTATCTTTCTCTACTTTTAGTTTTAATCCTTGATTGTTATATCGTTTACAGGAAAGAGTGCTGTGTAATTCTTTAGAACGACCATTGTCTCTTTTTGAATATCCGAAATTATCAAGAAGTGTTCTATCTCTGTCTCCACCTTTCGGCTGTGGTTCTAATGTAAAAAGTGTAAGCATTGAGCTAGCACTTCGACGATACGCTTTGAGTTCTGCTATTTCACCAATATCGGGTAGAGGGATATTGTTTTCCTTGATACCGAGTAAATCTTCAAGAGTTTTACCGATTCCAGTATCACCCTTTCGGTGACTTTTAACGAAACCGAGAGCTTTGATATTTTTAAGCTTCTTTTTGAGTTCAGGAAGTGTCATATTATTTTATGAAAAAAGACAAGTCTTTTTTATAGATTTTTGCAAATTCTTTAAGTTGAGTAATATCAAGTCGTCTTTGTCCTGCTTCAATTTTTGAAATGTGAGGTTGAGTTTTACCGAGTAGCTTTGCTACATCAGCTTGATCCAAGCCCGCCTCAAGACGAGCTTTCTTGAGCTGTTCGACAGTATATTTGTGGTCTTTTGAAAATATTGCCTTAGTCATATATCTATATAATAGTATTCCGTTGTGTTATATTCCAAATTGTTATATGATATATACATGCTGACGGCGAAGCAAAACCAAAAATTTCCTTTCCATTCATTCCGCTTCGCGGTGGAGGGGTGGGGGGAGGAGACGCGAGAAAAATGCAAGGAAATTTTTTGGTTTTTGCACACGCGAGTCCGCGAGCGTGTACGAGGCGCGCATCATTGGTCGTCAGGGTTCAATTCAAAATACATTCGAACTTCGTTCAATACACACCGCAATTTTTCGAAAAGGGTTTCTGAACGCAAAATGGGGTCGGCGCGAAGCGCCGACCCCATTTTGGGCACTGATTCCGATTTCCAATTTTGGCGGGCAACTCGGGTTAAGTACCCAAGTACTTAGTATTTCCTAAGGGCATTATGGCATATTAAGGGTAAATTTTCCAGCCCGAATTTGAAGCAGGTGGGTCGGGTCTCAATAGACACGATAGACACCATAAAAGGAAATGGGGAGAATCTACAACCTCCACACTATTGACACTACTGACAAATCGTTGCAGGGTGTGGATAACTCCCCCGTTGACGCAACGCTTGGATAATATAAGATGAAGGTAGCTCGTAAAAATATCTATACGCTTGGCTGAATTCACTCGCCACCTGCCCGTTGCGGACAAAACCTGGTGAAAAGTGAAATTCTCAAATCATTAGGAAAACTGAATAAGGTTCCTCCGGTCTTCGACCAACACAAAGAACTTATTAAAGGACTATGGCTCTAAGCAATAAAACCTACAGGGGTTTTGTTGTTTGAAGTTATAGTCTTTTTTTCTTCAACACCGCTTACTGTAGCGGTGTTTTTTGAGCTCCAATATTCACATTTAACATATAACTATGGAAAACATAACAATCGTTCAAGTAGATATCAATGAACTCAAGCCCAGTGCTTACAATCCACGCAAATGGAATCAGATGCAAATAGAAGCCCTAAAAGAGTCTATTCAGCGTTTTGGCATGGTTGATCCGCTGCTGTGCAACAATGCCCAGGGACGGGAGAATATTGTCATAGGCGGGCATTTTAGATTAAAGGTCGCCAGAGAACTTGGTCACACAAAAGTTCCTGTCGTGTATATCTCTATTCCTGATATTGAAATCGAAAAAGAATTAAATATCAGGCTCAACAAGAACTTAGGGTCCTGGGATTTTGACTTGCTTAAAGAATTTGATGAGACTTTTCTCCAAAAAACAGGGTTCAGCACAGAAGAGCTGGACGAGATATTCGATGTGGATCCAACACCCGAGATATTTGATTTGCAGAAGGAATTGGAAAAAATAGACATCAATAGCATTGAGATGAAAAAGGGCGAAGTCTGGGGCGATGAAAACTACCGCCTTATGATCGGCGACAGTACCATAGAATCTGATATGCTCACGCTCATGGATGGCAAGAAAGCGGACATGGTTATGACTGACCCGCCCTACATTTTGGATTATTTAAGAGGCAAGACGAAACAGAAAGACGGAGTTGCCGTGGGATTCGGTGCCAAGAAAAATAGAAGATACTTGGAAACAGAGTCTTTGCCAGATAACTTCACTGAACTCTGGACGACCAATGTTTCTAAAGT
>CALRFZ010000011.1:19623-23827 GCA_943357015.1 Candidatus Staskawiczbacteria bacterium | reverse complement strand
AAAGTTATCCACAGGTTTTGCGGATTTTATTCTTTTTTTTGGAAAAATTGGCTTTAAAAATTAAGTTGCATACAAAAAAAATAGGGTGTAAAATAGTACTTACCTAAATAAGAAATTTGAAATTTACAATTTGAAATTTGAAATCAATTTGAAAGGTTAAATGAGTAAATTTGAAAGCAAGTCGAGTTTTAGTCATTTCAAATTCAATCATTCGATTATTGATTTAAAATTGTAAATTTCAAATTTCAAATTAAATCTATGGAACTTAATGTAACTAAGCGCGATGGGACAAGAGTATTATTTAATGCTGACCAAATCAATCGTTCAATTGAGCGGGCGTCTTTTGGTATGATTGACCCGATTGCTAAAGTTACGCAAGTTGCTACCGATACTAAGGTTACTTTGTATGACGGTATTACTACCGATGAACTGGATCAGGCAACTATTAACGCGGCGGTGCAAAACATTAAAGAAGATGTTGATTATGATAAAATTGCTACGCGTTTGTTGCTTAAAACTGTTTACAAACACGTGCTGGGAAAATATGAAAATCCGGAAGAATTAAAAAAAATTCATAAAGAACATTTTGCGACTTACATTAAAAATGGCGTGGCAGGCGGAATTTTGGATGCGCGAATGGAAAAAAACTTTGACTTGGATAAATTGGCTGGTGTTTTAGATATTTTGCGTGATGAATTATTTATTTATGCTGGATTGGACGGATTGCTTAATCGTTATGCCATCAAAGATAAAAACCAAAAAACTTTTGAAACTCCTCAGTATTTATTTATGAGAGTGGCAATGGGAAATTCTTACAATGAAAAAGACCCAACCGAATGGGCGATAAAGTTTTACGAAAAAATGTCCCAGCACGAATATATCGCCGGTGGATCCACCAATATTAATGCCGGTGTGCCCAATCCCGCGCTATCTAACTGTTTTTTGCTGGAAATTCACGACGATATGAGTCATATTGCTAAATCTGTTTCTGATATTATGATGTTGTCTAAGGCTTCGGGCGGATTGGGGGCGTCGCTAACTAAATTGCGCGCTACCGGGTCGCCACTTTCTAGTAATAATACCACTTCAAGTGGCCCAACTCCGTTTGCTAAAATTATTGATACGGCTATTAGAGCCATTCAAAGAGGTGGCAAGAAAAAGGGCGCGTTGTGTTTTTATATGGAAAATTGGCATTTTGATTTTCCTGATTTTATTACCTGGAAACAAAGCGCGGGTGATGATTACCTAAGAATGCGAACAGCCGACACCGCGGTTTATTTGTCTGATGAATTTATGCGCCGAGTGGAGGCCAAACAAGATTGGTATATGTTTGACCCTAAAGAAGTGGGCGACTTAAACGAATTATATGGTAGGGCGTTTTCGGTACGATACAACGAATACATTAAAATGGCAGAGGAAGGTAAGTTAAAAATGTTTAAAAAAGTCCCAGCTACCGAGCAATACCACGCTATTTTAGTGGCGTTGCAAACTACAAGTCATCCTTGGCTAGTTTGGAAAGACGCCATTAATTTGCGGGCGTTAAATAATAATACTGGCACGATTCATATGTCTAATTTGTGCACCGAAATTTGTTTGCCACAAGATAAGGATAATATTGCGGTTTGTAATTTAGCATCTATAAATATTGCTGCTCACTTAAAGAAAAAACAAATTGATTGGCAAAAACTGGAAGAATCTGCGCGTTTGGCGGTGCGTCAATTGGATAATTTGATTGATATAAATATTTTACCTGTACCCGAAGCTAAAAAGTCAGATTCGGAAAACCGCGCGATTGGTTTGGGTGTAATGGGGTTTTCTGATGCTATTGAGCAATTGGGCATTCCTTATGATTCGCCTCACGCTTATGATTTTACTGATAAAATTTTTGAATTTATTAGCCATATGGCTATTGATGAATCGGCGAATTTGGCGGTTGAGCGGGGAAGTTATAAAAATTTTGTGGGGTCGGAATGGTCAAAGGGCAGAGTGCCAATTGATAGTATGGAAAAACTAGAAACAGAAAGAGGTGTAGCCTTGGATGTTGATAAAAAGTCTAAACAAAATTGGTTGGACTGGGATTCACTGCGCAATAAAGTTAAGAATGGAATTAGAAATGCCACTTTAATGGCAGTCGCGCCTAATGCCAATATTGGTTTGGTGGCTGGAACCACTCCCGGAATTGATCCGCGATTTGCGCAAGTGTTTTCGCGCAACAAAATTTCTGGAAAGTATTTAGATATTAACCATAATTTAGTTACCGAATTAAAAAATATGAATTTATGGGAAATGGTTAAAACCAAAATTATTGAATTGCAAGGAGATATTTCTAGTATTGAAGAAATTCCGCTTCATATTCGGGATATTTATAAAACTTCTTTTAGTGTGTCGCCTTATGCGTTTATAGAAGTCGCCGCCCGCGCGCAAAAATGGGTGGATCAAGCTTTAAGTCGCAATATGTATTTGGATGACCGAGATATTGAAAAAACTATGGATATTTACTATACTGCTTGGAGAAAGGGCGTAAAAAGCACTTATTATTTGCATATGAAACCACGCCATAGCGCCGAACAAAGCACAGTGGCGGTTAATAAATCAGCCAAATTGGGTAAAACTGGCTTCGCATCAGTTTTTAGAAAAACCGAACAAATTGAATTAACGCAAGAAACTGTTTCTGAAAAAATAGAAGAAAGAATTACTATTGAAGAGCAGATTACAGAAAAAATTCCACAAACTATAGATGAAAAATTTGTGGTAGAAAAAGTAGTCGCTAATGATCCACAGCAAGCCTTGTCGCCTATAAATGTAGAGCCGATTATTTCTCAAACCGCCTCCGCTCAAGGCTTTGGCGTGTCAAAGCAGATTTTTGCTAAGGTGCAAACTCAGCTGGAACCGGCTCATAAAGAGGGTCAGCATTTTAAAACCAAAATTATTGACGGCAAAACCTACAAAATTCATATGCCAACTGATCCGGCCGAACAATTCCTTTGCGATGGTTGTCAATAAATTTTTGCTTTGCCAAGCCGAAGCTTTAGCGAAGGCTGGTGCGATGGATGCCAGTAGGGAGAATTTGAAATTTTCAATTTAAAATTTGAAATCAATAATTAAATGAATAAATAGTAAATAATATAGATGTTTAAATGAGTTGTATTAAATTTTAAATATTTCAAATTTAGGAATTTCAAATTGATTTCAAATTGTAAATTTCAAATTTCAAATTCACATTTATGATTCTCGGTAAAGCATCGCCAGAAGACGTTAATCTTCACCCTATACGCTACCAGTGGGCGTATGATTTGTATCAACAGGCAGTAAGAAACACTTGGTTTCCGCACGAAATTGCCTTAAAAGAAGATTTAGAAGATTGGACAAAAATGACCGAAGACGAGCGTCACGCGGTTAAATTTACTATGGCTTTTTTTAATCCCGCTGAACTGATTGTTAACCGTGTTTTGGCACTTGGGGTTTATCCGTATCTTAAATCGCCAGAATGTCACTTGTATTTAGCTAAGCAAATGTGGGAAGAGGCTAATCACTGCGTAGCGTTTGAATATGTTTTGGAAACTTTTCCGTTTGACCGAGAAAAAATCTTTCGGGTGCATTTAGAAACTCCATCAATGCAGGCCAAAGAAAACTATGTTAACAAATACCTAAAAAGAATGACCGAAGAAAAGCTGGATATTGAAACAATTGAAGGCAAAAAAGATTTTATTCGCAATATGATTGCCTATAATATTGTAATGGAGGGTATTTGGTTTTATTCTGGTTTTATGGTGGCTTTGTCATTCCGACAACGTAATCAATTACGTAATTTTGGGTCAATGATTGATTGGGTGTTGCGCGATGAGTCTTTGCATTTAAAATTTGGTATGCAGTTAATTCAAACTGTGTTGGAGGAAAATTCGGAATTGTTAACCGAAGAATTTGCCAACGAAATAAAATCTATTATTGTTGAGGGAGTAAATATTGAAAATGCGTATAATAAAGATTTGTTTCCCAATGGTATTTTGGGTTTAAACGCTGATTATGTTAATCAATATGTACAATATGTGGCCGACCGCAGGTTAGCTGAATTGGGTTTGCCAAAAGAATATAATGTGTCTAATCCAGCTAAATGGATGAGCACTGCCACAGATGTTTTGGAATTGGTAAACTTTTTTGAACAGCAAAATACTAAATATGAAGTGGATTCGGGGCATACTAAAAA
>CALRFZ010000011.1:0-19523 GCA_943357015.1 Candidatus Staskawiczbacteria bacterium | reverse complement strand
GGGCGCGCCGTTTTATTTACAGGCTCTTTAAGATAATATACAATTACAATTAGTGATTTTTGTTTCAGTTTCTCTAATAGTGGAGAGTCTTATGGGAAACCGTAAAGTTGCGTGGAAGCAAGTAAGAAAAGAAATGGCAAGGGCGCATATGTCAGGATCTTTTCTTATTGGCAATGCGTCGCCGAATTTGGCGCTAGACGCCATTAACGCAATCAAAAGACAAGCAAAGGCAAAGAGAAAAAAGAAGTAAAAATAAAATACATAAATGTTATGTCCTGCTTGTTAAAGTAGGACTTTTTTTTGTTTTGGGTTAAGATATATTTATGTTGACGCTAGAAACCAAAATTGAGAATGTGCCAAACATTGGGGCAATTTATCAAAAAAAATTAAAAAAACTGGGCATTAAAACTGTCTGGGATTTATTGTTTTATTTTCCAGCTCGCTACGAGGATTTTTCTAATATTATTACTATCAATAAAATTACGGCGGGCGACACGGTTTGCGTGCAGGGACGTGTTTTATATGTAGAAAGCACTACTAGCTTTAAAAAAGGCATAAGTATTACAGAAGCAGAAATAGAAGATGATACGGGCACTGTCAAAGCTATGTGGTTTAATCAGCCATTTATTGCTAGATCCTTAAAAGAAGACGATTTTGTGTGTTTGGCTGGCAAGGCGACCGCTGGTAAGGTCGCATCTGTTAATAATTATGACGGACCAAGGCAAGATTTGTATTTAAATAATCCAGTTTTTGAAAAGCTTAGTGAAATAGAAGAAAATAATAATTTGACTCATACTGGCCGAATAATTCCGGTTTATTCTGAAACGCGCGGATTAACTTCAAAGTGGTTGCGTTACATTATAAAGCCACTGCTGGAATATTTTTTTGATAAAATTCCAGAAATCTTGCCCGAAGAAATTTTAGCTAAGCATAAGTTTTTACCCATTAAAGAGGCGATTTGGCAAATACATTTTCCTGATTCTTTTGAGGCTATTGATGCTTCTAAGGCGCGTTTTAGTTTTGAAAATTTATTTTTATTGCAGTTAAATATTTTACAACAGCGCGCAAAATTAATGCAAAAAACTTCACCAAATTGCCCAATGGACGCCGATTTGATGAAAAAATTTACCGAATCTTTGCCGTTTCAATTAACTGATTCACAGCGTCAATGCGCTTTTACGATTTTAAAAGATTTGGAAAAATCAGCGCCAATGTCTAGGCTTTTAGAGGGTGATGTAGGAAGCGGTAAAACCGTGGTAGCAACTATGGCCACGCTTTCGGCGATTAAAAATGGTTATCAGGTGGCGTTTATGGCGCCAACTGAAATTTTGGCCAGCCAGCATTTTAAGGGAATTATTAAAATGCTGGAAAATTTTGATGTAAAAATCGGTTATTTAACTGGTAAGGAAAGTTTTATTTATAAAAACGGAAAAATTGAAGAAATTAAAAAAAAGAATTTATTGTTAGATTTAGAATTTGGTCAAATAGACTTGTTAATTGGCACGCACGCCTTAATTTCAAAAGGTGTCACATTTTCAAAATTGGCGCTGGTAGCTTTAGACGAGCAACATCGTTTTGGAGTTAATCAGCGAGCTGAGCTAACAAAAAATAAAACCTTAATTCCGCATCTTTTGAGTATGACCGCTACTCCAATTCCAAGAACTTTGGCGCTAACAGTTTACGGTGATTTGGATTTATCTTTAATTAAAGAAATGCCTAAAAACCGGAAAAAAATTAAAACGATTATTGTAGATCCTAAAGAAAGAAAAAGCGCCTATGATTTTATTCATAAAGAAGTTAAAAATGGTAGGGGGGTTTTTGTAATTTGTCCAAAAATTGGCGAAGATGAAAATGAAAAAAATCAGGCACCGATAGCGGGAAGTTTTACGCCACAAAATTACCAAATTGGGCTTTTAGGCGTTACCGAAATTAAAACTGTTAAACAAGAATACGAAAAGCTTTCTAAGGATATATTCCCGGATTTACGCGTTACTATGCTTTACGGTAAAATGAAAACTGAGGAAAAACAGCGCGTGATGTTGGATTTTAAAAAAGGCGAAATTGATATTTTAGTTTCTACTTCAGTGGTAGAAGTTGGCGTGGATGTGCCTCGGGCT
This sequence comes from Candidatus Staskawiczbacteria bacterium, assembly GCA_943357015.1. Taxonomy (GTDB): domain Bacteria; phylum Patescibacteriota; class Minisyncoccia; order Minisyncoccales; family Staskawiczbacteraceae; genus VGLO01. The sequence continues at coordinate 17,406 of CALRFZ010000011.1, read as the reverse complement.
ACAGTTATGATGATTGAGGGCGCGGAGCGCTTTGGCTTGGCGCAATTACATCAATTTCGCGGAAGAGTGGGCAGGTCTGATATGCAAAGTTATTGCTTTTTATTTACCACCGACCCAAGCCAGCTTAACCGCAAACGCCTTAAAGCTTTGGTTGATTGTGATAATGGTTTTGAATTGGCGCAAAAGGATTTAGAAATTCGTGGCCCAGGACAATTATACGGCGCTGTGCAATCTGGGCTTCCCGATGTAGCTATGGAAGGTATGTCAAATATTTTTTTGGTGGAAAAAACTCGCGCGTCTGCCAAAGAATTATTGGAAAAAGATGTTAATTTATTGCAATACCCATTATTAAAAGAGCGATTAAAAGAGTTTAAGCAAAAAATCCATTTTGAGTAAATTATAAAATAAAAAAACCAGCAATATTATTGCTGGACTCCCCAAGGCGGAAGAGTGGTTGGTTCTTGTAATTTAATGCACATAATGCCGTCTTGAATGTAATATGTTCCAAAGTAAGCAACCCATGCTAAAACATCGTATTCGTCCTTGGTGCGAATAAAGGCTGGGACTGGATTTTTGCGGGAGGATAATCCTTCCACAAACCAGCCCTTTAAAAGAACTTCGGGATTTTTTCCGATAAAGGCTCGCCAACCATAGGGAGAGCCAGCTTGAATATCTTTTCCTCTGACGGCAAATCTTATCCACACTGCTTGTTGTTCCATTTTTTTGTTCCTAAATAAAAGTATGGTTGACCGTGAATAATCTTATCATACACATAGTTTACCAGTCAAACAATTTTTTTTGATTTTTAGCGAAAAAATTTAGCGTCTTTTTTCTGTGACCCAAAAACCCATATATTTTCCCAGCATTAACCTGATTTGAGCATCTAGCGCAGGAAAAGAACCAAAAATAATTAGCGTAACTGGCAAAAATATCCATTGGAAAAAAATTGGGAGCTTTTTAAATTTACTAACTCCTTTGGGCAGTGGTGGTAGTAATAAAGTGGAAAGTATGGCTGAAATTGCAATTCCAAATAAAGATATAGTCATAATTCGTCCAGTTAAAATTGGCAAATTAAAAGATAAAACTGTGACGTTAAATTTGCCACCACCTAAAAGAATTGGCAACCAACCTAGTATTAAAAGTAGTAAAGAGGCTGTAGCCCAAGACCAATAACCGTCAAGGAGTGTGTAAATATGAGAAATTTTATCAAAAAAAGATATTTTTGGGTTTTGCAAAAAACCAAATAAAAGGTAGGGTATTTCAGCACACCCCCAAGCCCAGCGTCGTTGTTGTTTATACTGGTTATAGGCGGTTTTAAAAATATTAGTTGAATCTACCACATCCATAGAAACTAAGTAATACATAGGAACTACGCGATAGTCGCCATCGTAGTAAAGATAAGATCGCCAAAAAATTCTGGAATCATCGCAAACTACATTGGCTGGATAACCCACTTCAAAAAATGCCTTGGCGGGTATGGCGTGGCTGGAATAGGTGGTTAGTTTTTCATCTCTTTCTTGCTGAATCATTTGCCAAAAAGTGCTTGAAGCGGAAACGACGCGTGTAAAAAAATGCGCAGTCCAAATATTGTTATTATAGGCTGGAACTGGTTGGTAACTGGCGCGGTGCGGGTTTTTTTGAGTAAGAAAATTATAGGTTAAGCAAGAAAAATACTGGGGATAAACTTTAGTATCAATATCAAAACTGGAAATTAAGACATTTTCATAGGTAAGATTAAGTTGATTAAGAATTTTTTTAATGTGTTGGCCGGTAAATGCCACATTTGAACCTTTGCCAGCTATTTCGCCCTCAATATTATCGGGATGAAAAACTGTTAAAAAGGCTAAGAATTTATCGCGGTAAATTTGCTCAATACGGTGAGCCATTTTTTCAAATTCTTTGCCAGCCCGAGTTTCTTGAGCTAAAATTACAATTAATTTTTCCTTGGGATAATTAGAGCTAATTAAGGAATCCAAGCTTTCCCGTATAATTTTATCACCTTCTTTATAGGTTGGTAAAATTACCACGTGATAAATGTCTTTCCAATTTTTATCTTTAATTGTACGTAATTGGTAGAGCCAATCCGTTTTTAAATTCTTTTTAATTTTAAAATAACCAGAAATTTGGTGAAGTGAAAAGTAAACAATTCTTAATAAATAGTAAAAACAAAAACAAATAATAAAAATCGCAGTCCAAGATGGTAAAAGCCAAGAAAAAACAAAGACTCCGATAAGAGTCCCTAAACTGATTGCCCCCGGAATGATTTCGAAAAAACGGTACAGCCGACGATCATTTTTGTTTTCAATATCACGGGCCTTAGAAATATTTAAGTATTCGTTTTTTTGCAATTAATTTTAAGATAAGGAACTTTAGGTTAAATGTTTTTAACAAAAGCTCTGCCAGATCCCGATTTAAGATATTTTTCAAGTTCAAATGACTTATATTTATCCTCAATAGCGATATAAAATTCCAAACTTAATGGTAAACGATCTGCTGTCGCGGGCACATTACCATTTTGATGCCTATTTAATCTATCAGTAATATCATTAGTACATCCTATATAGAATCCGCCCATGCATTTTAAGCTGTAAACATAGTGCATTTTCGTTTTTCTTAATTCTAATCCCGCTTTCGCACGGCTATGGCGGTCTTTGACACGCCGTAGCCACGCTTCAGCGTGGCGAAGGCGGTCCCACGGGGATTTGAACCCCGGTTACAAGAGTGAAAATCTTGTGTCCTAGACCAGGCTAGACGATGGGACCAAGGCGGATTTTGCTTAGCAAAAACGCAATTTCTAATTCAAAATTTCTAATTTCTAAATAATCTTGAAATTTCAAATTACATTTAACATTCTACGATAAAAATTGAAAAAAGACAAGTTTTAGGATATGATATTGGCTATGAAGATATTAGCCATAGAAACGTCTTGCGACGACACAGGAATTGCAATAATCGAAATTAGAAATTCTAAATTCGAAATTTTAAGTAATGTCGTTTCATCTCAAACCATCCATGCAAACTATGGCGGGGTTTTTCCAGTTATGGCTAAGCGTGAACACCAACGCAATTTAGTTCCTGTTTTAGAGCAAGCTCTAAAACTGGCTAAATTACAAATTTCCAAATCCCAATTTCCAAATCCCAAACAAATCCCAATTTCAAAAATCAAAATTTTAAAAAAAATACTAGAAAAAGAGGGTGGGTTATTTGAAAGTGTAAAAGAATTTTTGGAAACTTACCAAAAACCCGATATAGATTATATTGCCGTTACTAATGGCCCGGGGCTTGAGCCGTGTTTATGGGTGGGCGTTAATTTTGCTAAAGCTTTAAGTTACTTTTGGAATATTCCAGTTATTCCGGTTAACCACATCGAAGGGCATATACTCATTAATTTTTTGCCAAAAGCTAGTGAAATTACTAATTTCCAATTACCAATTGCCAAAACAATTTTCCCTGCGATTTCTCTGATAGTTAGTGGTGGGCATACACAACTTATTTTAGTAAAAGGTATTGGAAAATATCAAATTATTGGCGAAACCTTAGATGACGCAGTTGGCGAATGTTTTGATAAGTCCGCCAGAATTTTAAACTTGGGTTATCCGGGCGGACCTGCTATTGCAAAGATCGCTTCGCAACGAAAATTCGAAATTCGAAATCACTTGCGAGGAGGCCTTGAGAGTCCAGCGAAATTCGAAATTAGCTTGCCTCGTCCGATGATGCATAGTAAAGATTATAACTTTAGTTTTTCGGGCTTAAAAACGGCGGTTTTGTATAAAGTTCGTGATACAAAGCCAGAAATAGTAAAATCTCAGGAATTTATTCAAGAAATGTGTTTTGCGGTGCAAGAAGCGATTTGCGATGTGCTAATTAAAAAAACACTCAAAGCTGTTAAGGATTACAAAGTTAAAACCATTATTTTGGGTGGAGGAGTATCAGCAAATTCTGCGTTACGCACAGAATTTGAATTTAAAATTCAAAATTTAAAATTAAAAATTCTTTATCCTGAAAAAAATCTATCAACCGATAATGGCTTGATGATTGCTGTGGCTGGATATTTTAATTTGACTCAGTCTTTGCCAAAGATTGGGCGTGGCGGGGCAAAAAAAATCGCCCAACCTTTGCATAAAGCTTCGGCAGGGCGAGCGTGGCAGAAATTATCTGTCAACGCGAATTTGAGGGTTTAAACCCACTTATGTCTTTTGGATTTTCTGATATATCTTGCACGGATTCGGAAAGCCATTTCCATATTCTCAAACGGTCCCCAGAATCCGTAGTCCTCGAGCAAAAGATTTGTGCTGATTTTCAGTTTCTTGAATTGATTTCTTAAGTTTAAGAAATATCCACGAGCTTCTTTCAAAGAAGAAGCCTCCGCGCATTGCCGGTATTGGTAAAATTTGTTAGTGCTTGGGTCGTATTGTTCTGAAATGCAAAACCAGAAAGCCATGCTAAATCTCCTGCTATTTTTAAGGTATAGCCACCTACGAATTATTGGGATGTACTAGATATTAGATTATAGTATAAAGTTTATATTGTCAATATTTTAACTGTTTGTTAACTCTGATAAAATCAACTTATGGAAATCTCTGGGCCTTACGACCCAAAACAAGTTGAAGATAAAATTTACAAACTATGGGAAGATAGTGGTTTTTTTAGTCCAGACAATTTACCAAATAATTCAAAATTAAAAATTAAAAATTCGAAATTCTCAATAATTATGCCCCCCGCTAACGCCAACGGTAATTTGCACGCTGGTCACGCACTGGTAATGACTATTGAAGATATTATGACCCGCTATAAGCGTATGCAGGGTTTTAAAACTTTGTGGCTTCCGGGATTGGATCACGCCGGTTTTGAAACTCAGGTGGTTTACGAAAAAAAACTAGAAAAAGAAGGAAGGAGTCGGTTTAAAATGGCGCCTGAAGAATTATATAAAGAAATAATGGATTTTACGCTGGAAAATAAAAAAAATATTGAAGGACAAATTCGCAAAATGGGGGCAAGTTGTGATTGGTCGCGAGAAAAATTTACGCTAGATCCAGAAATTATTAAAATTGTGTATGGTACATTTGAAAAGCTATTTAATGATGGCTTGGTTTATAGAGGCAAAAAAATTATTAACTGGTGCATAAAACATCAAACTTCGCTTTCTGATTTAGAAACCAAAGACACCGAAAAAACCGATAAACTATACTATTTGAAATACGGTCCATTTACTATTGCCACTGCTCGCCCCGAAACTAAATTTGGCGATAAATATGTGGTTATGCACCCAAGTGACCCAAGATACGCTAATTTTTTGCAAGGTCAAAAAATATCGCTGGAATGGATTAACGGCCCTATAGAGGCAACGGTGATTAAGGATGAGGCGATAGATATGGAATTTGGTACGGGCGTGATGACAATTACTCCGTGGCACGATGCGGTGGATTTTGAAATTTCCCAAAAGCACAATTTAGACAAGCAACAAATTATTGATTTTTATGGCAAATTATTGCCTGTTGCCGGAGAATTTACTGGAATGAAAATTAGCGAAGCGCGCGAAAAAATTATTGCCAAATTGCAGGCAAAGGGTTTGGTAGAAAAAATTGAAGAAAATTACAAGCACATAGTAAAAACCTGCTATAAATGCGACAGTTTAATTGAACCGCAAATAAAAGAACAGTGGTTTTTAAAAATGGCGCCATTGGCCAAACCGGTAATTAAAGCCATAAAAGCCGGTAAAGTAAAATTTATTCCTGAGCACTATAAAAAAATATCTTTGCATTGGCTGGAAAACATTATAGATTGGCCATTAAGCCGACAAATTGTTTGGGGTATTCCCATTCCAGCAAAAATCTGCGAAAAGTGCGGATTTGCCACGATTGCCCTGTCAGACGTTAAACGTCTGACGGATATGTGTGAAAATTGTGGTGGAGTGATGCAAAAAGATCCCGATACATTTGATACTTGGTTTTCTTCTGGGCAATGGCCGTTTGCGACTTTAATGGCTGGTCAGACCGCCGACGCGCAAGGCTCTGGCGTGGCAAAAGATTTTAAAACTTTTTATCCAACCGATGTAATGGAAACGGCCGGAGAAATTATCTTTTTTTGGGTCGCGCGCATGATGATGCTGGGGCTTTATATGACTAAAAAATTGCCATTTAAAACTGTTTATTTACACGGCTTGGTGTTAGATATTAAAGGACAGAAAATGTCTAAAAGTAAGGGTAATGTGATTAATCCTTTAGAATTAATTGATAAATATGGCACCGATGCGTTAAGAATTGCTTTAATTATTGGCAATACTCCGGGTACTTCACTGGCTTTAGATGAAAATCGGATTAAAGGTTATAAAAATTTTGCTAATAAGATTTGGAATGGCTCAAAGTTTGTGCTAATGAACCTTGATGGTTATGATGTGGCAAACCCGCCTTTGCTAAAAGCTTTGGCGTGGCAAGGAAAAAATCTTAAAGAATTAAAAATTTTAGTTAAAGAAACTGCCAAATTAATGGACGAATACAAGTTTTATGTGGCTGGAGAAAAAATTTATCACTATTTTTGGCATACATTTTGCGATAAAATTATTGAGGAAAGTAAGCCTGCTTTACTTGACCCTAAAACGCGTCTTGCAACTCAGTATATGCTTTTAGAAATACTTGTCACTTCGTTAAAACTTTTGCATCCTTTTATGCCGTTTATCACCGAAGAAATTTACCAGCAATTGCCAATTAAAGATAAAAAAACTTGTTTGATGGTAGAAAATTGGCCAGTTTAGTTAGTGAGTAGTTGGTAGTTGGTAGTTTTTCTTGAATTAAAATATTTTATTTAATTCTACAAACTACTCACTAATCACTAATCACTCAAAAATGGAATATTATAGAATACCCTTATATATTTTATTTGGCATTTTACCAAGTTTAAGTTGGCTTTTTTACTATTTAAAAAAAGATTTGCACCCCGAACCCAAAAGAATGATTTTGAAGGTTTTTATTATGGGGTGTTTATCAACTATTCCGACATTTTTTATACAAACTGGGCTAATTACATTACTGCGCCAATACTCTGGTTTGCCGGTTTTTACCGCTTATCCAATACTATTATCGCTTTTAACTTGGTTTTTGATTATAGCTTTAACTGAAGAATTATTTAAGTATTTGGCAGTTAGATTGAGTGTATTTGGCAGTTACACTTTAGATGAACCACTAGATATTATGCTTTATATGGTAGTTTCAGCTCTAGGTTTTGCAGCGGTAGAAAATATGTTATATTTATTTTCGCCCATTGGGCAAATGTCTTTTGGCACTACTTTTGAAACTGCAATTGTTATTAGTGGCATACGTTTTATGGGCGCTACATTTTTGCATACTTTGTCTTCTGGCTTGATTGGTTACTTTATTGCCTTGTCATTATCGGTTGCTAAAAATAGTAAAAAAGTTTTTGTTTTGCCATTTTTTGGCTTTATTATAGCCATACTCTTGCACGGGTTGTATAATTTTTCTATAATAACTTTAGATAGTCCCTACAATATTATTATTCCGGTTTCAATTCTTTTAGGTTTAGTGATATTTATGCTCTATGATTTTGATCATATTAAAAAAGTGAAAAGCATTTGTAAATTATAAAATTTGAAATACAAAATTACAAATTTTAAATTATAATTTAAATTTTTTGAATTTGTAATTTAGTAAAATTATGGCAAAAAAAGTAAAAATGAAAACTGAAAATGAGCCAGAAATTGGAGTAGATGAGCAAATAAAGCCTGAAGTTGATACCAGTAAAAATATTTTTGACCAACCCGGTGAGCTGGTGGTTGATGTATTTGAAACACCAGCAGATTTTGTGGTTTTGGCTACTATTGCCGGTGTGCAAATTAAGGATTTGGACATTTCGGTGGAAAAAGAGATGATGGTTATTAAAGGTAATAGGCAAGACCCACATATTGACCACGAAAAAAAGTATCTTTTTCAGGAATGTTACTTTGGCCCTTTTGCCCGCAAAATAATTTTGCCAGAAAATATTCATACTGAAAAAGCTTCCGCTCAAATGGATAAGGGAATGTTAATTGTTACTTTCCCCAAAAAAGAAATGCAAGACCCAAAAATGGACATCAAAACTTCCTAAAAAAACAAAAACCGTCACGTTAAAACGTGACGGTTTTTTTATGTCAGATTTTTCAAATAGATTATTGGTGCGCCCAGCAGGGCTCGAACCTGCCACCTTATCCTTAAGAGGGATCTGCTCTACCAACTGAGCTATGGGCGCAAAGCGAGACTTTGATTTAAAATGTGTTCCAGATGGCGTTAAATCCTATGGCGCGCAGTAGGACATCGACAATTAAATAAGAGCCAAAAATTATTAGCAAGCTAATAAGAGTGTATTTAATCATACTTTTGCCTTTTTCTGCTAAAGTTGGGTTACCAGCCGAAATAACAAACATTACGCCTCCAATAACAATTAAAAAGGCAGCTAAGGGAATGGAAATGGCAAAAACTACAAAGTTATAAATTCTAAAAGCCATAACAAAAAAGTGACCTAATTCACAGGGACAGGTCAGTGTTTTGCCATCGGCGTTATATGTTATTCCGCAAGGAACTAAACCATTGGGAAAACCTGGTAAGGCAACATTAGGAGAAGCGGGGTCTTGGCATAACGCAACGGCTTTTGCGTGCGGGGAAAATAAAAATAATAGAGAAAATCCAACAAATAAAAGTAAAAAAGTTTTTTTCATATTTTAAAATTAGTATTTGCGTTGCCTGCAACGTAAAATTTGCAAAACAAATTTGTGCATTGTGCTCCCGGAGAGATTCGAACTCCCAATAACAGGTTCGAAGCCTGTCGTGATATCCATTTCACTACGGGAGCGAATTTCTTTGAATTTACCTGAATTTTACCCAAAAAATTGAAAAAAAGCAAATTTTAAGATAGAATATAGTTGAATTTCTAATTAACCTAATTTCTAATTGATCTAAATAAATCCTAAATATCTAAATTCAAAAATACTTTATAAGTTAGAGGATTTACTTATTTAGATATTGATTAGAATAATTAGAAATTAGGTCAATTTAAAGCTTAATGAAATGGTTATCCCTAGCGAAGTCAAAACTATTATTTACCAATTGCAAAGCGCGGGCTACGAGGCTTATATTGTCGGCGGATGCGTGCGAGATTTTTTATTAGACAAAAATCCAACCGATTGGGATATTACCACTAACGCCAAGCCCGAAGAAATTCAAAAAGTGTTTCCTGACAGTTTTTACGAGAATAATTTTTTAACAGTTACTGTTCGCACTGGCAGTCAAGAAATTCCGGAAATAGAAATTACCACATATCGTTTGGAGGCAAAATATTCCGATAAGCGCCATCCGGACGAAGTTAGGTTTGCTCAAAAATTGGAAGACGATTTAAGTCGTCGCGATTTTACCGTCAATGCTATGGCTATGGATATGGATAAAAAGGTGATTGATTTATTTGATGGTCAAAAGGATTTAAAGAAAAAAGTTATTCGGGCGGTTGGCAATCCAGATGAGCGGTTTTCTGAAGATGCTTTGCGAATGTTGCGGGCCGTGAGATTTGCTACAACTTTAGGTTTTGACATAGAAGAAAAAACCGCAAAAGCCATTAAAAAAAATGCGCTTTGGATTGAAGCGGTTTCAAAAGAGCGGATTCGGGATGAATTGGTAAAAATTTTGATGGCAGATAATTCTGCTGACGGTATTGAGCTTTTGCGAAATTTGGGGCTTTTAAAGTTTATTATGCCAGAATTAGAAGCAAATTATGGTGTTTTGCAAAATAAACACCACATTTATGATTGTTATCAGCACGCCTTAAAAGCCTTGGAATACACCGCAAAAAATAAATTTTCTTTACAGGTTAGATTATCGGCTTTACTGCACGATATTGGCAAGCCCAGTGTTAAAGTTGGTAATGGCATTAATTCTACTTTTTATAATCACGAAATGGTGGGCGCTAAAATGGCGTTTCAAATTTTGAATCGCTTAAAATTTGCTAATAAAGATATTGAAAAAATTGTAAAGCTAGTGCGCTGTCATATGTTTTATTATAATGTTAACGAGGTAACAGAATCTTCGGTGCGAAGGTTGGTAAAAAATGTTGGTCCAGAAAATATGGAAGATTTATTAAAGCTACGAGAGGCAGACAGAATTGGCAGTGGTGTGCCCAAGGCCGAGCCGTATAAATTGCGTCACTTAAAATATATTATTGATAAAGTTTCGCAAGATCCAATTTCTGTGGGAATGTTAAAAGTTGATGGCAAAGATGTAATGGATATTTTAAAAATTCAGCCCGGTCCCAAAATTGGCCAAATTTTAGATGTGCTTTTGGGAATAGTTTTAGATGACCCAAAAAAAAATACCAAAGAAGCTTTAAGTAGTGAAATTTTGGCAATTGCAAAATTTGACGAAAAAAAACTAAAGGAATTAGCCGAAAAATCCAAAGAAGAAAAGTTTGATTTGCAAAGCAAGGAAGATGAGAAAATAAAAAGTAAATATTGGGTAAGGTAGGGTAATAATTTAAAATTAAAAATTTAAAAACAATGATAAATTTCAGAATTTTTAAATTAATGCTTTTAAATTGTTTTTGAATTTTTAATTTTGAATTTTAAATTATTATCTCGGGGTGTCGTATAGAGGTAGTACGCACGGCTGGGGGTCGTGTAGCCCGAGTTCGATTCTCGGCACCCCGACAAAATAGTTCTTTTTCGGGGTGCCGAGAATCGAACTCGCACAAAGGGGGTCGGGGAAAGCAACCTTTGGGATGCTCTGCGGATCAAGGGGTATTTCCCCATGAAGGAAAATGCGAGCGAAGCGAGTATTAGAAACCTTGGGTTTCTAAGGAGCAAGTTTACGAGCGACGAGTTTTATTCTCGGCACCCCGACTGATTTTTCATAAAAATTAGTCTGGGCTTACCCTTTTGGGTAGTCCGACAAAGATTGGTAAAATTGTAAAATTGGGTCCCAGAGTAGCTCTTTTTTAAAGGAATTTTTTGTGGCAAAAATTTTGTATGTGGCAGATGGCATGCAAAGGTCAATTGTGAAGGTTTTGTTGGAACAAAGAGGTCACACTATCAAAATTGTTAAAGATTTTGATGAGGTGACGTTATTTCTTGGCAACGAACCCGATGTCACAGCCATAATTTGGGAAGTGACGGCAAATGGCGTGATTATCGCCCCAGATCACATTTCTAGGGTCAAAAAATCTTTTCCTTCGGTCCGCAATTTTGGCGTTGCTGGTGGCCCTATATGGTTGCCAGCCTTGCAGGGTGCGGGTTGTTTGGAGGTTTTCAGATTCTTTGATTTGGTAGATGGGGTCTGTAATGCTTTGTAGGTTTATGCTGTAACTTGATGTGCTACTATTTTGCCCGAAATTAATTTCGGGCTTTTTTATTATCAAAGATGCGCATTACAGATTGTTGGATTAAAAATATGGTATAATGTTATTAAAGAGAGTTTTATTATTAATTAATACAATTAATTGCGTGGTTGGCACTAAAAATGATTGTGTAAAAATTTATTTTTACATTTTCGCGCCTGCCTCTGATTATAATTATGGAAAACAACATTATCAATCCCAGTAACGAGTTAATGGCGGGAAAAAAACGCAACTTGCCACGTGATGTTTTTTTACATCTTTTTGCCATTGTAACGCTCTATTGGTCCGCTATTAGTGTTATCATTTTATGTTGGCAATACGTCAATTATTTTTTCCCTGATGTGCTTTATTATGGATCTTACGACAATGGCGCAATTAGGTTTGCGGTTTCTTCTTTAGTAATTGTGTTTCCGTTATTTATTTTAACATCATGGATTTTAAATAAAATTTATGCCAAGGAATCAGTGGTACGCGAGTCAAAAATTAGAAAATGGCTAATTTATCTAACGTTATTTATTATGGCGCTGGTAATTATTGGCGACTTAATTTTTGTCATTAATACATTTTTGGGTGGAGAAATTAGTATTAGATTTGCATTAAAAGCTTTTTCAATCATTGCTGTAGCGGGAATAATTTTTGGATACTATTTAGATGACGTCAGGCGCGATACAGCTTGGATTTTAGGTAAATATGTAGCCGTAATTAGTAGCTTGATTATTTTGGGCTTGGTCATTGGCGCGTTTTTTGTTGTTGGTTCTCCAATGAAAGCTAGGGCCGAGCAATTTGACCAGCAAAGGATTAGTGATTTGTCTGGCATTCAGTCTCAGGTGGTAAATTATTGGCAAAGAAAGGGCGTTTTGCCAAATACTTTAGCTGATTTAAATGATTCTATTTCTGGTTACGTAGCGCCAAACGATCCTAAAAATCAATTACTGTCTTACGAATATATAATTAAAGATTCTACTAGTTTAAGTTTTCAGTTATGCGCCAATTTTGATTTAGATAGCAATACTAATAATTCTAAATCAGCGCCAATTCCCGTAATGTATCCTGACCAAATGTCTCAAAATTGGAATCATTCAGCTGGCAGGGTATGTTTTGACCGCGCCATTGATTCTCAATTATACCCACCATTAAATAAGGGAAAATAATATGGTAAATCCCGAAGAATTAAACAATTTACCAGAAAATGAGGATAATATTTTAGAGGCAAATCCAGAAGATGAAAAAAGAATGAAAGACTTGCAAGAGCAGGGGGATAGAGAATTGCGAATGGAGGCAGATAAAGCTAGAGCCAATGAACCAGATTTGGAAGAGTTGGATAAAATAATTAAAGACATAAAAGAATCTGAAATTGAGCCGAATTTTGAAACCCAGCCCACCAAAGAAGTGATTTTTGAAATTCTAGGATTGGATGCGGAAAAAGTTATTGTGGGTCAAGAAAAGTATGATGAAAATGGGGTATTATACCGTTTGGATTTTAAAGTAGGAGATGCTGAATATGATTATATGAAAGCTGGAAGTTTTGATGGTAGTCACCAATCAGAAGAATCTTATATTTGCGCAACGACGCCCACTACCTGGCCAGAAAAAATTTGGCTCTATGAAAATGGGGTTTGGGAAAGTGTTAAATAATTTTATGACCACCAAAGAGCTTGGTAATTTGGGAGAAAAAATTGCTTGTGAATATCTTGTTGATAAAGGGTTTAATATTGTGGGGAAAAACCATCGGATAAGTTTTGGAGAAATTGATATTATTGTCAAAAAACGCTGGCGGTTATCAAAATTATTTAAAAATAGTGCAACAATTCATTTTGTGGAGGTAAAAACCATCGTTGGTAACGCTGGTTTTTTTCCTGAACAGCATGTCAATTATAAAAAACAGCAAAAACTAAGAAGTTTAGCCCAAATTTGGCTCCAAAAAAATAAATTTAACCAATTTGCGCCCTATCAAATAGATGTTATTGGAATTTTAATCAACGAAAACACCAGAATCGCTAATTTGCATTATTTTCCCAATGCAATAAAAGACAAGTAAAAATGTGTCAAAAAAACTCGGGTTTAATCCGAGTTTTTTGTTTGAGCGGGTCGCCCAAAAAGGCGAACCTCGCTCAAATTTTTTCAGAAAATTTGAGCGGGCGAGCGGAATCGAACCGCCATCTCGTCCTTGGCAAGGACGTATAATAGCCACTATACCACGCCCGCAAATTTTGCCGTGGCAAAATAGTCTTTAGTTGTTAGTTATTAGAAAAAAACACGTGTCTAACAATCAATAACTTATAACTAAGAACTGAAAATTACATTGTAATTTTTGTGCCGCGGGGGAGAATCGAACTCCCTACCAGGCGCTCTTCAGGCGTCTGCTCTACCAATGAGCTACCACGGCGGATTTTGACCGCTAGTAAAATAGTCTTTAGTTGCTAGTAATTAGTTGTTAGGCAAAATGTCCGTAAAACTAATAACTAAGAACTGATAACTAATAACTCAAAATTGTTTCACAATTTTGTGGGCGCTGAGGGATTCGAACCCCCGACCCCTCCGGTGTAAACGGAATGCTCTAACCACTGAGCTAAGCGCCCTTATAAATTTTTATTTCCCTTGGCTGGTGCGCGGGACAGGAGTCGAACCTGCATGCCTTGCGGCGCTACCACCTCAAGGTAGTGCGTCTGCCGTTTCGCCACCCGCGCCAATAACGGCGACACCCTTTAATCATGAGTATCGCCATTAATTTTTACTTTGCAGGTTCTTGATTTGCTGTAGTGTCAGCAACTTCTGGAGAAGATTCTATAATTGGCACTTCTTCTGGCGCAATTGCCACGGCTAAGGCTTTATTTTTTAATTTACCTTTTACTCCTTTAGCTTCTCTTAGGTAATACAATTTTGATCTTCGTACTTTGCTTGATTTTACCACTTCTATCTTTTCTAGGGAAGGCGAGTGGACGGGGAAAATTCTTTCCACGCCAACGCTATCTACCACTTTTCTAACTGTAATGGTGCTTGAAATACCTTTGCCGTGTTTTCTGGCAATAACTACTCCTTCAAAAATCTGGATTCTTTCTTTGTCCCCTTCTTTGATTTTTTGATGCACTTTAACCACATCGCCTGGACGAATATCGGGCATGTTTTTTTCTTGCTCTTTATTAAATTTTTCTGTTAATGTTGGCATGGGTCGAATTTAAAATTTAAAATGATAAATTTAAAAACAATGATAAATTTCAGAATTTTTAAATTAATGCTTTTAAATTTTTTTTACTGTACCCGCAGGGACTCCCCGCAGGTGCTTTTAAATTTATTATTTTAAATTATCAACAATTAATTGTAAATCTTCTGGTAACTGCAAATTAAATTCTTTTGTGTTGCCATCAGGTAATTTGATTTTTAAATATGATGCGTGCAAAAATTGTCTTTCTAAGCCTTGTGGTTTGGGTGAATCTTTAAAGCCGTAAATATAATCCCCTGCAATTGGGTGGTGAATGTAGGCCAGATGACAACGAATTTGGTGTTTGCGACCAGTTTTGATTGCAACCTCTAGTAAAGTGTATTCTCTAAATCTTTGAATAACTTTATAATCAGAAATCGCTTCACGTTTGCCTTCTGGTTTAGCGTCTTGTAGCCACGAAGCCTTTTGTTTTCTCGGATCGCTTTTGGATCGAGTAATAAAAGTGTGGATTACGCCTTTGTCGTCTTTTACATTGCCAGTAACCAAAGCGATGTATTTCTTTTCTACCTCTCTATTTTTAAACTGTTTTTGCAAAAAAATCAAGGCTTCTGAGTTTTTTGCCACCAAAAGCAGGCCAGAAGTGTCTTTATCTAATCTATGTACAATGCCATATCGAGGCGCTTGACCCGCATTTTTTAAGTCAGGCTGGATTTTTATTAACTGTTCAATTAAAGAATTTTCTGGCAATTTGGGTGTTAAAGAATTTACCCCTTCATTAAAAACAATAATTCCTGCAGGCTTATCAATTACTATTACATCGTTATCTTGGTAGATTATTTTTAAGTCCATATTTTTGCGTGCCAGATTTAGATCTTGCCAAAATACCGCAAGTTACGAAATAGACATTTAAGGCGGTTTTTTTGTCTTTTTGCAAGTTATATTTTTTATTTTTGACTAATTTTTGGGTTTGGATTTTTAGTAATCTTGTTTAGACCAAACCTTTTCCAGACATTTTTTCTATTAGCTTTAGTAATTCTATATTTTCATTATATAGGGCCTCAAAAATAAAAAATTTTTTTTCCTTAACATATTCATATATAAAATAATCGGTCTTTGGGGTATTGAGTTTTTCAAGATTTTTTACATCTATCCATTCCAGAACTCCTTCATTACATAGTGGTGGATCTATATATTCAATATCTGATACATAAATATAATTTATCCAATTAAACTTTACAGGAGAAGTTTCTGTTAAAATTCCAAAAAAGCCTACATTGTTTATATTTATGCCCGTTTCTTCAAGCACTTCTCTTTTTACAGCTTTTTCCGGCTCTTCAAAAGGCTCCAACTTACCTCCAACTGGCGTATGCATATTTTTATGTGGATCTTTGTTTCTTTTCAGTAAAAGAAATTTATCACCGCATCGTAATACGCATAACACGGCAACCTTTTTAAGTCCCATTGGTATTTCCATAATTAATTTAATTAATTGACTTTAGCATATCAAATTGTAAAAAAATAGGGAAGTCAGAATTAAATTCTGACTTCCCCTTGCTTTCAATTGCATTTCCAGACAATCGCAACTTACTTTACCCTTTTGTTCTCTTTTGTTAATTGATCGTAAAGCCACTCTCCTGTCAGTTTATCGTCGCCAAACTGATCTGGCACAAGATCTCTCAAATCTTTTCTTAGAGCAATTCCCGGAACATGTTTGTAAACTGCGTGGTGCGAATGTGTCATAAACCACTTACGCGATAAGTATCGTTGATTTTTAGAATCCTCTCCATCGATAAACGACAGTCTGCCGTGGGCGATGTCTCTATTTCTTGAAATACACATTGTACCCCTCTTTGAAAATGGGGCAAAATATGAGCCGCTAGCAAATGGCTCAGTGTATTTCTCTAAAAAAATCTTCGCTCGTAATAGTGGTGGACAATCCTCTCTCCATGTCATTCGATACTCACCACTATTTTTCCTGAAAAAAACTTGTGGCTTACCATCCTCATTAATGTAAAAGATTGGAGTTGTTACCTTGATCGCGCCTTTGCCTCTCGGTCTAATAGCGCAAAACGCATTTGGAAGGAACAGACTTCGGAAAGCTTCCTTGTCTGTTTCTGCCAATGCCATTCCAATCGAGAACATGTCGTAAAAGAAAGTGAACCCACCAAACAATGGAGCACTGTCCATAAAAAGAATGATGGTTTCTACGGTGCCCGCTGAACCGAGGCCGTCCAAATGAACTTCAAAGGCTTCATTTGTTTCAGCAACTTCTCTATAACTTTTGCCATCTATGATTTTTGGCAGGTTATAAATTTTCACCGTATTATCCGACCTGCCAAATCTTCTTACTGGCTCGACATGTCCCTCTAAAGGATGAACCATTGGATGCTTTAGATGGAGCGAATATTCGAGTTGCTCGCAAACGGTAAAGAGTGGATGTTTTTCAATTTTTTCCTCTGGCACATCCAGTATAATAATATTGGCAACACCCAATTTATCATAACTCGCCTCAATATTTTGCATTTCGAATTCCTACAGTGCTTGATATTCGTCAACTAAAACAGGACTAATGGGAAATGAATTTCTGATAACCACATTTTTCATATCAGAAAATGTGGCTTCTCCCTTTTCCTTGCGAATCAAATCAATAAACTCATCCGAAGTCTTCATAAATTCAACGTCAATACCTCTGAGCATGTTACGACTCCTTTTAAGAGCGTGATAGCAATTTAATTGCTTCACCTGATTGGAAAAGAGCTAACCGAAAACATATCGGTTTTGTACGCAAATACTACACTATATTTTTTAATATGTCAATTATTTATGTACATTAAGATAGGGTTGTTTACACTTTTGCGAAATTGCACTTGCGTGTAATAGAA
>CALRFZ010000010.1 GCA_943357015.1 Candidatus Staskawiczbacteria bacterium | reverse complement strand
TTCATTGTCCCGAGTTTTTCTATTACACGCAAGTGCAATTTCGCAAAAGTGTAAACAACCCTATCTTAATGTACATAGCTTTGGTGTAGCAAAAAAGCTCTTTACAGAGCTTTTTTGTCGCATAATTAATAGATTAGACTACTGGTTTTTCTTCTACTGGGGCTGGGGTTTGGACTTCTGGGGCAACAGGTTCAGTTAAAGTTGCTTCGACAACAGGGGCAACAGGTTCAGTTAAAGTTGCTTCGACAACAGGCGCAACAGCGCTCGCCTTCAGTGCTTGGGCCTTAGCTTTTTTAGAAACACTGAATTTTTTAATTTTTGTGGCTTGGACAATTTTTTCCGCAACCAACAAATTATGTATTCTTGGCGAAGCCTGAGCTCCCACGCTTAACCAGTACAAAGCCCTATCTTTATTGATGGAGTTTTTCTTGGTTAAGGGGTTAAGATACCCCAATTCTTCCACTGCCCTTCCACCAGAAGCTGATCTTCTTTTATCAATTACCACAATTCTAAAAAATGGCTGATTTTTTTTACCCTTGCGAGTAAGTCTAATAGTTAACATATATATTGATTTATAAAGTTATAAAGTTGAAAGTTATAAAGTCCGTCGTCTTTTAACTTGATTAACTTGATAACTTTTAACTTAATTATTCCACTTTTTAATTTCTAAGGCTTTTTTGGCTGCCTGCTCTTCGGCTTCTTGCTTTGAGTAACCCTCGCCTTCAGTTACTAAATTTTGATTCAGATAAACTCCAACTGTAAATTTCTTTTTATGATCCGGCCCCCATTCTTTGGTAATTTTATAAACTGGAGTAATGCCATCCTTATCCTGAGCTTGTTCCTGAAAATGAGATTTTGCGTCTTTATATGAACCGCTAGTAATAATTTGTGGTAACTTTTTTAACAAATAGTTTTTTAAAAATGTGTCGCAAATTTGATAACCAGAATCTAAATACATTGCTCCAACTAATGCCTCAAAAGTATTGGCTAAAATATATTGACGGGCTTTGCCAAGTTCTTTGGTTTCTCCCCTACTTAGCAATAAAAAGTCATTAAAACCCAATTCCTCTGCTACCGAAGTTAACATTTTAGCATTAACCAAAGCGGCTCGCCAATTAGTTAATTCACCCTCTGCCTTTTCTGGATATTCTTTATACAAAAATTCAGTCACCACTAATTCTAAAACTGCGTCTCCCAGAAATTCCAGCCTTTCATTTTGATCTAGGTTAAATTCTGGATTTTCATTCAGGTATGACCGATGAACAAAAGCTTGAATTAATAAATCTTTATTTTTAAAAGACAAACCCAGCTTCTTTTCAAATAAATCTAAATTCTTCATCTTTGAGTTTACAGTTTGTAGTAAGTAGTGAGTAGTTAATAAAACGCTTTAAACGTCCTACAAACTATTCACTACCAACTACTCACTTTTCTCTTCCAATTGTTTAAATACTGTTCCCAAAACTCCGTTAATAAACTTACCTGATATTTTTCCAGAAAAAGTTTTTGCCAATTCAATCGCTTCGTTAATTGCCACTTTTGGGGGCACTTCTTTTTTGTTGCTATATAAAAGTTCACACAAACCAATCCTTAAAACATTCCTATCAATAATTGGTATTTGCGCCAAAGGCCATTCAGGAGCAGACTTTTCAATAATAGTATCAATATCGGCTAAATGATTCACTACGCCATCAGCTAACTGATGAACAAAAGTTACATCCTCCAAACCCGGACCAAAGTCTTGAATGTTTCTATCAATGATTGTATTTAATGCCCCGTCTTTTTTACCGTAAAAATCCCACTCGTAGAGGCTTTGCATAACTATTGAACGTGATAAGTGCCGAGATGCCATTTTTCTAAATTTCTAATTTCTAATTTTTAATTTCTAATTAAATCCTTTTTTTAATTTATTAAAATCTTACACTATTAGATTTGGAATTTATTTAGGTCAATTAGAAATTAGGTTAATTAGGAATTTTAGATACCCCAACTTTCTCTGTTTCTTTTATTTCTTGTTCTTTAATTTTGCGCTCTTTTTTATTTAATTTACCTAACACATTAATCACTTCTTTGCCTTTATAAAATCCGCACTTTTTGCAAGTAGTGTGAGGTCGAACTGGCGCACTACATTTTTGGCAAGTTGTCAGCTTAACTGGTGTAACGAAAATATGCATCCGACGCTGTCCGACGCTTGACCTTGTATGTTTATGTCTTGGAACTGCCATTACTTGTGAATTTGAAATTTGAAATTTACAATTTGAAATAATAAGGTGTCGAAATTTTGATAAAACAAAATTTCGACTAATTTAATTATTTTAAATTAAGATATTTCAAATTGACTTCAAATTTCAAATTGTAAATTTCAAATTAGTATTACTCTACCAAATAACTTGGTTTTTTGCAAGACTAGCCAACGCTAAATAGGAATGAATTTATTGTGCACTAAAATACCGCCTTCTACCATATAATTATGAACAGGATTGTCTACCTCCAAATTATATACGGTTATTGCTTGCGATTCTGGTTTCATACTTACTATAGAAACAGGTAAATTATTGCCTTTACTATCAACAACCATTACTTTTTGTCCCACAATCATATCACCAATATTAACCCACTGCCTTGATTCATAGTTATAAAAAGGATGCTCAGGAGTAACTTTTAATAAATTACCATTAGACAATAACACTTGTAGTATTTTGCGATTATTATGAACAAATACCTTGCTAATCTTAGTTGTTATTGTTTGGCTAGATTCTAAATCATAAGATAAAACTTTATCCCCCACTCGCAGATTTTCAATAGCTTGCGACCCACTCGGAGTTAAGACCTTAGTTTTGGCGGAAAAACAAGCGGGCGGAAGTGTAACAAAAGGAGAAATTTCTTTCCAAACCGGTAAATGATAATTTATGGCAGAATTAACGCTTATCAATTGATTAGTTTCGCAAAAACCAACTTCATCATAGGTTTTTAAAGTGATAGTAAAATTTCCTTGAGCGCCATAAATATTGGTTGGGTTGTAAATTGAACTTGTATTGCCATCGCCAAAACTCCAAGCGTAACTTTGGCAGGCCACAAAACCTGAACTATTGTAACATACTGAGTTATTAGTAAATGAAGTTATGGTTTGAGCATTAGGATTTAGAGGAGAAAATGAAAAATCCACATAAGGGTCGGGGTGGCCAGTATTTTGGTATGGCAAGCCCAAAACCCAATCTGAGCTATTATTGTCAGAATCCCAAACTTTGACGCGCCAAATATAAGAAACGCCATATAAAATTGTGTCATTTACACTACTTAAATTTAGCATTACCGATTGCTGATTTTGCCAATTGGGCGGATTAGAAAGATTATCAAAGGTTCTATCGATTATTGGAGAAGAAAAATTAGGATCAGTGCTAGTTGCTATTTGAAACCGAAATTTGCTTTGATTTTTGCCATTAAATTGCTGATAGTACCAACTAAAGTTAACCACACCAGATCCCGCAACACCACTACAGCGACTATTGCTAAAACTTAGGTTATTGGCATAAGGAAGATGACCATCTTCATTTGTAATTGTACAGGTTTTATTGTCACCAGAGTTTAAAACTAAAGCGCCCAAGGAGTCACAATCACCTATAAAGGTGGCAATGTAATTAGAGTTAGAGTTTTCAGTTACACTGTAACTGCCCGAATCAAAAACAGTTGCAACATCTAAATTTATCGTATTGCCACTAACTTTATAAGGAGCAAAATCAGAAACACCTAAGTTATTAATATGACTGATAACGTTTTTATGAATCGTTAAATACGCTAATTTTTCTTCGTTAACAACAATGCATTGTTTAGAGTCCCCCGCCACAAGATTAATATTGCCCAGCGCATCGCAATCTCCAGAAATTGTAGAATTATAATTAGGGTCATTGGCTTCAGAAACAATGTAACTGCCAACATCTAAAATATTTTCCACACCAGAAATTACTACTGTAGAATCGATAAAAAGTTGAAAATCAAAAACGCTTTTTGTCGCACCATGATTAATCACTATTTTAGTGACTACTAAAGTTGTGGGAGTATAATCTATTGTAACAAAAATCTGAGAAATTCTTATAACACCCGACGCGTTTGTTCTTAAAACTCCAAAATTAACTGCAGATGAATTGATTTGGCTGGCAGTCCAAGCTAGACCAGTTAAAGGATTACTGGCCATTACCCGATTATAAGATTGATACGAACTTGTTGGATAAATAGAAAGACCAGAACCGTTATCGGTTTGATTTAAACCTTGTTCTAATAAAATCTTAAAAGCTTTATTGCCATCGCCCCCACCCACACCTTTAGCAATCACCGTAACAGTAACTGAATTTACCAAAGAACCAGCAGGAATACTATTATTGGGAATTCCAAAAGTTTGAATTTGACCATTACTACCCTGATAAATGTAAGATAAATCTTGATTATTAACACTAACTGCATCAATTTTTTGTAAATCTAAAGTTGCTCCAGATCCGCCAAACTGATTCCAATCATTATAATTGCCAATAACATTGGGGGCAATATTAACAGTGTTAGCCAAAGCAGTATCGGCAACAAAAAAACCGCTCATAACTAATATGGCGGTTAGAGTTGTAAAAAAAATATTTTTATAACCAAAAATTATTGGCATAAATACAATAGATTAAGTTCAGTGCCTTATTTTTTAATTGGAGTTGCGCTAACGGGGGTATTAACTGGCAAAACAATCACTGTAAATCCCTCTATTTGACCCCCAGCAAGTACTTTAAAATTAACACTCACGTTATCACCCAACTTCAAATCCTTTAAGGCAATTTGCTTAGTTACAGAGGTAGGTTTTACTGGTTGAGATCCCGCTTTAACAGGCGCAGATTGATTAATCACGATAGTATAAATCCTAGCATCAGCTTTAATTGGCACAATTATTGAATCAGAGTTTTTGGTTAAAGTCAGATTTTGACCATCAATTTTTGAAATTGCTCCATAAGCCGAAACCGCCGGCACCACACTGGAACTTAATGACTTAATTAATGGAGACGGAAGCCCAGAGCTACTTGGCGCTAAAGGCAAAACAGTTTTTTGACCTTGGTAAAAAATACCCAAAAAAACTCCACCAATAAAAAATAGTACTGCTAAGGCGATTCCCATTAATACATTTTTAATTTCCATATTAATTAATTTTTAATTTAAATTTGAATTCAATATTTAATTATTTCAAATTGATTTCAAATTGTAAATTTCAAATTGTAAATTATTTAACCATTTTACCTCTTAAATACTTAAACTCCAAATATTAAAATGTGGATAACTTTATTTTACTGTAGTATAAAAATACCACGACTAAAATTTAAACGACAACCTATGAACTTTACATCGACCAAAAGATTGTAGGTTTTTAATATGGAGTTTGGTGCCATAACCTTTATGCAGATCAAATCGATACTCAGGATAAATTTGGTGCATTTCTTTCATTATTTTATCGCGCGTGACTTTAGCTATAATAGAAGCCATAGCAATAGAAAACACTTTTTGATCCCCTTTTACAATAGCTTTTTGATCTGGCAAAAAAATACCAGTTTTTGATAAAATACTGTCATCTATAATAAAATTTCCGTCTATCAATAAAAATTCAGTTTTGTTTGCTAATTTTTTTTCTAAATTTTCCACTGCAATTACCATTGCCAATTTAGTTGCCTCTAAAATATTTATTTTATCAATAATCTTTTCTGAAACTATACCAACACCAAAAAATACATCTTTATGATTAGCTAAAATTTTATACAAAGACTCGCGTTTTTTTTCGGAAAGTTTTTTAGAATCGTTAATTCCTAAGAATTTAAAATCTTCTCTATTTAAATCAGATTTTACACATACCGCTACCGCCACAACGGGACCGGCTAACGGCCCGCGCCCAACCTCATCTATTCCAGCCACAAATTGAATTCCCTGATGCCATAAAATAATTTCCTCGCTAAAATTTGGGTATTGCATAAACAAAGTTTAGCAAAATTTTTTACAACTATCCAATCTGGCTAAAATTTTAATAAAAAACCCATAAAAGGTAAACCTTTTATGGGCAAAATTCTAGCTTAATTTTAAAGTTCTGGATTTAGGCGCTCTGCGCAATTCTTGATTGCGCGGAGCGCAACAAGTATGATGATACTGATCATCACATTCACATAAAATAATCCTTTGTCCTAACTTTATTTTATGCTGGCATTTTGGACACAACCTGCCAACGATCCCATCTTCGGGACCGCACACAAAACCAAGTTTCATATGTTACCTTTCAAAAAAAGAGCAAAAGTACAAAAATACACCCAAAGTTAATGTTACTCCTCCTAATACTACTGTCAAGGCCTGAAAATTAAAATCATACACACTAAATAATTGATGTTAAACAGTCAACTCTTGTGCGAAATTTTATAAAAACGTAAAATGAACTATAAAATTTAGAAAATAAATTACTTTAATGTCTAAAAAAATTAAATTCACCCACCTACATACCCACTCACACTACTCTTTACTTGATGGATTACCAAAAATTCCACAGCTTTTGGATTACGTCAAAGAGCTGGGTATGGATTCGGTGGCTTTAACCGACCATGGCGTAATGTATGGCGCGGTAGAATTTTATAAAGAAGCTAAAAAACGTGGCATCAAGCCGATTATTGGTTGCGAAGTTTATGTTGCCTACGAAGGCAGGCTTGATAAGCGCCCCAATATTGATTCCAAAAGCTATCATATGATTTTGCTAGCCAAAAACGAAATTGGCTACAAAAATTTAGTGGCGCTGGTAACCGAGGCTCATTTAAACGGCTACTATTACAAACCCAGAATTGACGAAGAAATTTTGGAAAAATATGCTCAAGGTTTAATTGGCACTTCTGCCTGCTTAAATGGAAAAATTCCAAAAATGTTATTGTCTAATCGGTTTGATGATGCCAAATCACTGGCTTTAAAATACCAAAGCTGGTTTGGCAAGGATTCTTTTTATTTAGAATTACAAGAACATAAAAATATTCCAGAGCAAGCCGTATTGAATAAAAAAATTATTGAACTTCACCAAGCAACAAACATTCCGTTAGTTGCCACCAACGATATTCACTATCTGCGTCCAGAAGACGCTGAAGCCCAAGACGTGTTAATGCTAATCAATACTGGCGCGGATATTAATGACCCTGATAGATTAAGTCTAAAATCGGATGATTTTTCTATGATGACGCCAGAAAAAATGGCAGAGATTTGGCAAGAGTGGCCTGAGGCAATTTCTAATACCCAAAAAATTGCGGATTTATGTGATTTTAATTTTGATTTAGGTCACACTCAGCTACCAAAATTCGACGTACCAGATGGCAAAACTCCAGAAGATTATTTAACTGAATTATGTCATCAGGGACTAATAAAAAGATTTGGCGACAATGTTACGCCCGCGATACGCCAAAGAATGGATTTTGAATTGTCGGTTATTAACAAAACTGGTTTTGCTGGCTACATTTTAATTGTGCAAGATTTTGTTAACTGGGCCAAAAGCCACCGAATTGTTGTTGGTCCCGGCCGAGGATCAGCCGGTGGAAGCCTAGTTTGCTACTTAACTAATATTACCAATGTTGATCCACTCAAGCACGACCTGCTTTTTGAAAGATTCCTAAACCCAGAAAGAATTTCCATGCCCGATATTGATATGGATTTTACCGACCGTCGGCGTGACGAAGTTTTAAAATATGTCGCTGATAAATACGGCAAAGACCATGTGGCCCAAATTATTACTTTTGGAACTATGGCTGCCCGCGCTGCCATTAGAGATGTTGGCAGATCACTTGGATATGCTTATAGTTTTTGCGATACGATGGCTAAATTAGTACCAACTGGAATGGACTTACAAGAAACGATGGATGCAGTTACAGAAATTAAGGATTTATATAAAACCGATCCACAAGCCAAAAGATTATTAGACTTAGCCTTAAAACTTGAAGGTGTGGCGCGTCACGCTTCAACTCACGCCTGTGGCGTGGTAATTTCAGCCAAACCTCTAACTGATTCTGTGCCCTTGCAACATCCACCAGGACAAGAAGATAGCATTGTTACTCAATACGAAATGCATGCGATTGAAGATTTGGGACTTTTAAAAATGGATTTTTTGGGACTTAAAAACCTAACCATCATAGAAGATACCTTAGCCAGAATTTTTGTTATTCGAGGCGAAAAAGTGGATATGGAACGCATTCCCTATGATGACAAAAAAACCTATAAACTTTTACAGGACGCTCTCACTACTTCAGTGTTTCAACTTGAATCAGATGGTATGAAGCGATACTTAAAAGATTTAAAGCCATCCGAATTTGAAGACATCGTTGCTATGGTGGCACTTTATCGGCCTGGTCCAATGCAATTTATTCCAGATTATATTGAAAGAAAGCACGGTAGGCAAAACATTACCTATATTGTGCCAGAATTAGAACCACTCCTAAAAAATACCCAAGGTATTATGATTTACCAAGAACAGTTAATGAAGCTGGCGCAAGAAATTGCTGGTTTTACTTTGGGCGAAGCTGATGTACTGCGCAAGGCTGTAGGTAAAAAAATTAAAGATCTCTTGGATGCACAAAAAAGTAAATTCATAGAAGGTGCGGTAAAAAAAGGTTTTGAAAAAAAAGTTGCCGACCAATTATGGCAATGGATTTTACCTTTTGCTGCTTACGGATTTAATAAATCGCATTCGGCCGCTTACGCCACTATTGCCTACGAAACCGCGTATTTAAAAGCTCATTATCCGGTGGAATTTATGGCTTCAGTTTTAACATCAGAAAAAACAGATGTGGAACGAATTGCTCTATTAATAGAAGAATGTAAAAAAATGGATATTGAAGTATTGCCACCCAACATCAATGAGTCGCTGAAAAACTTTACCGTAGTTCCTGGTCAACAAAAAATTAGATTTGGACTTTTGGCAATCAAAAATGTTGGGGTCGGAATTATCGACTCTACTACCGAAGAAATTAAAAAAGGTGGCCCATTTACATCCATTGGTAATTTTATTAACCGCGTCAATACTAAGGATTTAAATAAAAAATCTATGGAAGCCTTAATTAAGGCTGGCGCTTTTGACGCTTTTAACGAAAGAAATCAATTACTGCAAAATTTGGAAAAACTTTTAGAAATTGCTCGTGAAAACCAAAAAAACAAAAACAATGGTCAAATTGGCTTGTTTGCATCATCAAAAGTCACTGTCAATTATGATATAAAATTGGCCGTAGCAGAGCCAGCTCGTATGCTTGAAAAACTTACATGGGAAAAAGAGTTGCTGGGATTATACGTTAGTAGTCACCCATTAAATAGTTTTAAAAAATTATTTGAACAAAAAACCGTGGCGATCTCAAAGGTTGATAAAAATATGGTTAATAAAAAAGTTATTTTAGGTGGACTAATTTCTGGTGTTAAAAAAATTATCACCAAAAAAGGTCAACCAATGTTATTTATCAAATTAGAAGATTTGACGGGCAAGGGAGAGGTAGTGATTTTTCCTAATTTATTGGAAGCTAAATCGGCAATTTTACAAGAAAATAAAATTGTGTTTATCGCGGGAAAAGTAGATGACCGAAATGGAGAAATAAAAATTGTGGCTGATGACGTGCAGGAAATTATTCAAAAAGCTTAATTTAAATAAAAAAGCTCTTGCGCAATACTGCACAAGAGCTAAATAAATTGATAATTAATTGTTAAAGAGCGCTGGGACTCCATTCCTCGTATTGTTTTTGAGACTGCAAGAATTTTTGCAACCTTTCTTTACCCAGAGACAGAGCCTCCAAAATCTCCAACTGCGGAGATTCATCTAGGCACGCCACAGCGTGGCTTTTGATTTCATCGGGAATGTTTTTCATACCCCTGATAGCCCTGATTTTCTCGTAAAGCGCCATTTTCCACACTCCTTGAAAAAACTAGAAACATTGACGGAAATACCCTTTCCGCCCACAGAGTCTATTTAATCATACAAACAAAATCGAGTCAATTCTCTAACAAAAATTTAACCCCTTACTGTTTTTAGTGGCAAGGGGTTTTTGATTAGAAAATTTTCAAAGAACTAAGTGAAAGCGTGATAACGATGGCTTTGTTTGGGCGAATGAACAACCGCAAGAAATGCGGTAAATTCTGGACTTAACCGGTATTCCGATACGTCCAAAGTTTTTTTCATTCGCTCACGAATGAATTTGACGTTATGAGACGAAAGCTTCAAAACCGCCTCCTCCATCCTCAGCCACTCCGATTCGTCGTCAGTTTTTTTGACGAAATTTTTTGCCCACTCCTGATGCTTTGGCAAAACCCCTGGCACAGAGTCAATGCTCGCAATCACTTCATTTCTCCGATCTTCCAACGTTAACATACTGCACTCTCCATGAAAGAAAACTACTCTACAGGTAAAGAAACTCCCTCTACCCATTCAAGTTTATAGCATTTTAAAAAACCAATGTCAATAGTTTACGCGGTAAGTGCTAAATGGTAATATTGTATCAATAACTCTAAAGTACGAAACTATTTCGCACTTTAGAGTTCAATAGCATTAAACCTACATTAATATGGAAAATACAGACAAATTACAACAAATCAGACATTCGCTTGCCCACCTTTTAGCTTCGGCCATAATGGAATTTTACCCAAAAACAAAATTGGGCATTGGTCCGGCCATTGAAAACGGTTTTTATTATGATATGGAATTATCAAGTAACTTGGCGCCGGAAGATTTGTCAAAAATTGAAGACCGAATAAAAGAATTGATTAAGGAAAACCAAGAATTTATTGGTAAAAAAGTCTCCAAATTGGTGGCAAAAAAACTATTTAAAAATCAACCCTATAAATTAGAACTAATTAAAGATTTAAAAGACAAAACTGTCGGCACCTACCAAAATGGTGATTTTTTAGATTTATGCAAAGGTGGTCACGTTAAAAACACCAAAGAAATCAATCCCAATGCCTTTAAATTAACTAAATTAGCTGGCGCGTATTGGAAGGGTAATGAAAAAAATAAAATGCTAACCCGTATTTACGGCATAGCATTTGCAACTGAAAATGAATTAACAGAATACATTAAAATACAACAGGAAGCAGAAAAGCGCGACCACCGGATTTTAGGAGAAAAATTAGACTTGTTTGTATTTTCAGATTTGGTTGGAAAGGGCTTACCGCTATTTACTGAAAAAGGCTCTACGATAAGAAGAATTTTAGAAAGACTTGTTATTGATGAAGAAATAAAACGGGGATATAAACATGTTTACACTCCTGAATTAGCCAAAATTGATTTATACAAAAAATCAGGACACTATCCATATTACAAAGAATCGATGTATCCTTTAATGAAAATCGATGAAGAGGAATTCATTTTACGCCCGATGACCTGTCCCCACCACTACCAATTATTCCTATCCAGACCAAGGTCATATAAGGAATTACCTTTTAGATTGGCGGAATTTGCAAAACAATTTAGATATGAAAAATCAGGAGAATTGACTGGCTTAATAAGAGTAAGAAGTTTTTGCTTAGCTGATTCCCATATAATTTGCCAAAAATTACAAGCAGAAAGCGAAATAAATAGCGTGCTTGATTTAATAGAATATATGGCAAATATTTTTGGATTAAAATCCGGAATAGATTACAGATACAGATTATCGCTAGGCGACCGAAAGGATTCTAAAAAATATTATAAAGACGATACTGCTTGGGATTTTGCGGAAAATGTCTTAAGGAAACTACTACAAAAAAGAAATGCCCCATTCTTTGAGGCCGAAAAAGAGGCTGCATTTTATGGTCCCAAAATAGACATTCAAATGAAAAATTTTGCCGGTAAAGAAGATACCGCATTTACCGTTCAATATGATTTTGTTGGACCGAAGAGATTTGATCTAAATTTTATTAACAATGAGGGCAAACAAGAAGAGGCTATTGTAATACATCGATCGTCCATCGGAGCCGTTGAAAGAATTATGGCTTTTTTAATTGAAAAATACGCTGGAGCCTTTCCCGTTTGGTTATCCCCTGCCCAAATTGCTATTATCCCAATTTCGGCCGAAAAACATTTAGAATATGCCAATAAAATTGCTCAAAAATTTTCTGATAACGAATTTAGATTTGAAGTTATGGCCGAAAACGAAAGTTTAGGTAAAAAAATCCGCGAAGCAGAAATGCAAAAAATTCCCTATATTTTAATTATTGGCGATAAAGAAATTGAGTCACAATCAGTTGGCGTTCGCCAACGAGGAAAGGGTGATTTAGGTCAAATGATAGTAGAAAATTTTATCGAAAAAATAAAACAAGAGGTAAAAAATAAATTATAAATCCAAAATTCAAAAACAATTCTTAATTTAAATATTGATAATTGTTTTTAAATTTTTAGTTTTTAGTTTTAAATTATCTAATGGCTCAAATCTCTAAAGAAACAAAAAGCTTAATTGCCAAATACCAACTCTGGCAAAAACTCCAAAGCTCGAAAGAGGCGCCTACTATACATGTTGATGAAGTGGCCCAGAAAGTGGCGGCTTTTTATGAACGCATTAGAACCATTGTAGATTGGAAGGAAGAACATTTGATGAGAAGAGCAGCGGTAATTCGAAAATTAAAACGTCGATTTTTAGACTTAGAATTAAATAATTTTTCCGCCAGCCCATTAGCAGAATCCCTAGTCTTGGAGCTAATTCGGGGTGGATATTTTCAAAATGATAAAATTGAAGAATCCAAAATAATTACAGTACAAAAAATAATAGATAAGTATGTTTTTATCTTAAAACATAATCCAAAAAACAGTAACCAATCAACTAGCACAGGATTGCAATTTTACGACCGCGTCATAGAAATTGCATCATGCGAAATAGAAGAAACTCTAGCGCCTTCCATTAAAGAAATGGCCCTAATAGACTATATGTTTGAGTTAATGATTGAGAGGATAAAAATTAGTGAGAAAATTTATGAAAGAAATTTACTGAAACCAGAAGATAAAAACATACAAATTTATATCGCAGTTCAGCAGGCTCTTTTTAAACTTGATGAACCAATTATAAGTTACAACCTAATTCGTTACAAATTTGAGCAATGGAATAATCCAACCGAAGAAGAATTATTTAAAATTTCCCAAAATATTATTGGCATTATCAGTGATATAGAAAAAGATTTGGCACACCCTTTGGCAAAAAAGTTTTACCGTATTTGTGAAAAATATGACACGGCCTATTTACTGATCGGAGACATTTTATCTACCAATAATTTTGAAAAAATACAACAAGAAATACAGGAACCAGCACTACTAGAGGGACATATAAGAGGTGCATATATCAAGAGATTAAATAATTTAAAAGAAAAAATTAGGCGAGCCGCTATTTATTCAACCCTTTCAATTTTTATTACTAAAATTTTATCTATTATTGTTTTTGAATACATCTTAACTCTTTTATTCCAATTGGATTTTAAAGTTACCACCCTTATCATTAACATTTTAATCCCCACAGGACTTATGGCAGTTTTAGTTTTATCTATTCGTCCACCATCAAAGAGAAATATAAATCTGGTGGTGGTGGAAATTATGAAAATATTTTATGAAAAAGAAAAATCTGATACCTACGAAATAAAAATCGCCAAACAAAAGGGTTTTGTTACAACTTCATTTTTAGCACTAACCTATATTTTAGGCGCCTGCATATCATTTGGAGCAATTATTTGGGTATTTATATATCTACAACTAGACGTGCCTTCAATTTTCATTAATATTATTTTTATCGCTTTGATTTTATTTGCTGGCACATTGGTGCAAAAAAGTGCTCAAGAATTAACCATAGAAGAAACCTCTGGTGGGTTTATTATGTTTCTTTCTGATATTTTATTTTTACCTATAACAGGTATGGGAAGCTGGATGTCAAATAAATGGAAACGCTATAATATTGTTATTGCCTTTATTAATGCTTTAATTGATATGCCCTTTGCCGTATTTGTAGAATTTTTAGAACGCTGGAGATACTTCATTAAAGAACATAAGGATGATATGCGATAATTACAATTTAAAATTTTAAATTATCAAAAAAACCTCGTATTATTAGCGAGGTTTTCAGTAAAAAATGAGAAATAAATTAATCGTAATTCTAGGTCAAACGGCATCAGGAAAAACTAATCTTTCTATTAAATTAGCAAAAGAATTTGGCGGACAAATTGTTTCTGCTGATTCGCGTCAGGTTTATAAAGGATTAGATATTGGGTCTGGAAAAATTACTAAAAAAGAAATGTCTGGCATTAGTCACCACCTTATTGATGTAGCAAACCCAAAAAGAAAATTTTCTGTTTCTCAGTATCAATCATTAGCCAAAAAAGCGATTAAAAAAATTCACCATAAAAATGAATTACCATTTTTAGTTGGTGGCACTGGCTTTTATATCAAATCAATTATTGATGATTTAATAATTCCAAGTGTTGCGCCAAACTGGAAGCTACGCAAAAATTTAGAAAGTAAAAGCACAAAACAACTATTTTTAATGCTTAAAAAACTAGATCCAGAGCGAGCAAATAATATTGATCCCAAAAATCCACGCAGACTAATTCGAGCCCTTGAAATAATAAAAGCCACAAAAAAACCTGTCCCAAAATTACACATCATAAATTTAGATACTCCAAAAATTAAACTTTATAAAATCCTGCAAATTGGCATCAAAAAATCTCCGGAAGAATTAAAAAAATTAATTCAAAAAAGACTAAAAAAGCGCATCAAGGGAATTATTCTTGAGGTTAAAAAATTAAACTCACTAGGATTATCATGGAAAAGAATGGAGGAATTAGGCCTGGAATACCGCTTCGTCGCACAATTTGTTCAAGGCTTAATCACCTATCAGCAAATGATGACAATATTGCAAAAAGAAATTGAACATTATTCAAAAAGACAAATGACCTGGTTTAAAAGAGATAGTCGAATTTTTTGGATAAAAAACTACGCTGAGGCTAAAAAATTAATCAAAAACTTTTTACAATAAAAAAGCACCATATCAGATCGGCTTTCTGCTAGTGCCAAAACCAAAACTACGATAAAATCTTTTTAAGCATTTCCTGAACAGATGATGGGTTAGCTGTGCCACGAGTTAATGCCATTACTTGTCCAGACAAAAACTGTATAGCATTTTTATTACCAGACTTATAATCCGCGACAGCCTTTGGATTTTTAACAATAACCTCCTTAATTATTTTTTCAAGCTTTCCATCGTCTTTCATTTGACCCAAATTATTGCCTTCAACAATACTTGATGGATCAACGCCAGTGCCAAACATTTCCGATAAAACCATTTTAGCGGTCTTACTATTAATCTCTTGCAGGTAAATCATTTTAATAAATTCCGCAAAATTTTCCGGAGTTATTTTGAAATCTTTTTCAACAAATTCTTTACCTTCTAGCAATCCCGCAAGATCAGATAATAAATAATTAGCCACTAATTTATAAATATCTTTGGTGGCCCTAATTTTTTCAACCTTTAACCATTCAGAAAATTCAGAAATTACTTTTTCAAAGTATTCACTCAAATCTTTTTGCGTAACAAAAATCTCCAACTGAGATTCTTCTAATCCATACTCTTTTTTAAAACGTTTACGCTTTGATTCTGGCAATTCCGGTAAAGTAGATTTAATATTTTGCAGGTACTGTCTATCAAAATTCATTGGTAATAAATCTGGTTCAGGAAAGTAACGATAATCATGCGCTGATTCCTTTTTTCTTTGACTAAAAGTAACTTCTTTTTTATCGTGCCAGCCACGAGTTTCTTGCACCACCACTTCTTTATTTTCCAATAATTCTATCTGTCGTGCAATTTCAAAATCAATGGCTTTTTGAACTACCTTAAAACTATTCAGATTTTTAATTTCAACTTTAGTGCCAAATTTTTTAGTTTTTGACACGCTAATATTTACCTCTACGCGCATTAAACCCTTTTCCATATCAGCATCTGATACTCCTAAGTATTTAAAAATCAACTGTAATTCTTTAGCAAAATCCGAAGCCTGTTTTCCAGAAGTAATATCCGGCTCAGTCACTAATTCCATAAGTGGCACTCCCGCTCGATTAAAGTTCACTAACGAATAATCAACGCCTTCTGGGTGAATGGAACTACCAGTATCTTCTTCTAAATGAATACGGGTAATGCCTATCTTACCACTATCAACAACTAAATAACCTTTAGCACATAACGGCTCGTCATATTGAGAAATTTGATATCCTTTTGGAATATCGGGATAAAAGTAGTTTTTACGATCAAATTTAGATTCAGTGGCAATTTTACAATTTAAAGCAAATCCAGTTTTAATAACCTTTTTTACAGCCTCTTCATTGGCAACCGGAAGAGTTCCTGGTTGCGCGGTGCAAACTGGACAAATATTTATATTTGGGCGTTTTTCGTTAGGATTATTAGCGCAACCACAAAACATCTTACTGCGAGTATTTAGCTCTGCATGTATTTCTAGACCTATAGTTGGCTTATATGACATAATTAAACGAATTAAGATTACTTTTACCAATTCTTAAACTTCACATCACGTCTTTAAATTAATCCATAATATCAAAATATTGACTTTTTTACAATAAAAAAAAGGGGGGGTAGCTTGCGTAGATAAATCGCAAGCTACCCCACCGCAAAAGTCCCTGATAGGACTTAGACAAGGAGGATCACCTTCCTTTCTTGGTTAGGTGTCACAGGACAACCTCCTTTCTTTTTTGGGTCTATACATAATGAACAGCTCTTATACATAATATACCCTATTTTTTATATTATTTGCAAGAAAAAACTACACCTCAATAAAAGCAAAATATCAATTCTATTTTTTCTCTAAAACCACAAACGAATATTTGTATAAATTTTTTTCATCTGGCTGATGATCTTCTCGACTTACCTGCTTCCAATCATCAATATTAAATTTTGGAAAAAAAATGTCGCCATCAAAATTATGATAAATGTAGGTTAAATATAATCTTTGCGCCAAAGTAAAAAATTGCTCGTAAATTGATGCTCCTCCACAAATCATAATTTCTTGTTCATTTTTTGTCATTTCTAAAACTTGATCGATGGATTTAGCTAGAAAACAACCTTCGGGAATTTGATAATTTGGATCATTGCAAAGTATAATATTTTTTCTATTGGGCAAAGGTTTTTCGCCAATAGATTTAAAAGTATTTAGTCCCATGACAATAGTTTTATTCAATGTCATATTTTTAAAATGCTTTAAATCCGCCGGTAAATACCAAGGTAAACTATTTTTGCTTCCAATTGCCCCATTTTGAGCAATAGCCGATATCATTGAAATAATCATATTATACTCCCATCTCGGCCTTAATAGTTGGGCCAGATTGGTAATTTTCTAATTTTACTAATTTATAAATATCATTTGGTTCTTTAAATTGCAAAGTATTTAAATCATCTAAAGTTTTTACTTCTGGATTAAGCCATAATGTTGGCAACGAAAATAATTCGCGCGACAACTGCTCTTTAACCGCATCAAAATGATTATGACAAATATGCGCATCACCTAAAGTTATAATTAATTCATCAGCTTCCAAATTAGTTAATCTAGCTACAATGTGAAGCATTAAGGCGTACGAGGCTATATTAAAAGGTACACCCAAAAACATATCGCAAGATCTTTGATACATATGAAGAGAAAGTTTACCATTAGCAACAAAAAATTGAAACATCATATGACAAGGAGGTAGAGCCATTTGATTAATTTCTCCGGGATTCCACGCCGTTACAACCAAGCGCCTATCAAAAGGGTCACTTTTAATTCTTTCAATAATTGTTTTTAATTGATCAGTTTCTGTTCCATCTGGATTTTTCCAGTGACGCCATTGAACTCCATATACCCTACCTAAATCTCCATCGTATTTAGCTTTAGGCTTCCAGTAATCCGCATTTTGATTGGCGTCCCAAATATGGCAACCCAAACGATTTAATTCTCTATTATCGCAAGATCCAGAAATAAACCACAACAATTCCGCAACAACACTTCGAAACGCCAGCTTTTTTGTTGTTATAGCAGGAAACCCATCCCCCATCCTAAAACGCAATGGCACTGCAAACAAAGCCCGAGTTGGACCATACCTTGCCTGCCTATCCGTCCCTTCATCCATAATTTTTTTTAATACCTCCAGATACTGCTTCATTTTAATTTAGAACCAACTATTGATAATATTTTTTGATTAATTTCTGTTACTGGTAAAAAATTATTATTTTTTTGGCACTCAATAATTTTATATTCACGCGGATATTTTTTAGCAATTTTACAATATGATTTTAAAGTATTGGCTAAGTGATATTTATCAACTTCGTGAATATCTTGTTTTTTTGAATCACCAAGATAAGATGCTCGCTTTTTTATTTTATCCTTATCAGTGATTTTATTAGAACTTTGCATAGAAAGTTCTGGTGAAATCTTTAAAATTAAAGTGTAGTCTGGTTTTGGAATTTGAAATATTTTATATTCTAAATCATACAACCAATTTACATATTTATTCCACGCTTTTGTATTGCCTATTAATTTTCCACCTTGGTGCCCAATATTAGAGGCAATGTACCTGTCCGCAATAATAATTTTACCCTCACCAAGCCACTTTTTAATTTGAAAACTCAAATCATATCGGTCACAAGCATAAAAAATTGAGGCTCGATATGGCCCCACATCATTAGCTTTACCATACAAACCTTTTAAATAATTTTCTATCAACCCCGCCGAAGCCTTACTGTATTGAGGAAAATCGATTTTTTCTACTTCAAACCCCTTGGATTTTAAAGCCGTAACCAGCAATTTTGTTTGCGTAGCCTTTCCTGATCCATCCATCCCCTCTAATACAAAAAATTTTCCTTTCCTCATCTATTTCATTAACCAAGTTTAAGTCATCAAACACTATATAATGCTATAGCGCTACTTTCCCGTGCTTCCAAAACCACCACGAGTTTTATTTGGCATTCTATCTACTTCTTGCCACACAACCGATTCTCTTTTTATAATCAGTCCCTGGGCAATTCTTTCACCTTTTTCAACTAGCACTGGTTTATCAGTAAAATTATAATACACTGCCTGATATTCGTCATTATCGCCAGAAAAATCTGAATCTCCAACCCCAACACCATTAGCCATCCATATTCCTTTTTTATGAGTTGAACTGCGCGCCACCAGAAGCAAAAAATATCCAGGCGGAGTTTCAATCGCAACATTAAGTGGAATATATTTAAATTCTTTTGGCGGAATTTCTATACTTATTCTGGCACATAAATCAAATGCTCCTGCGCCTAATGTTTTATATTCCGGAAGAGAAACTGTTTTATCAAAACGCTTAATTTTTATTTCCATAACTATGATTTTAAAATCACTACCTTACTTAAATTTAATCCACTCGTTATTTTTAGTAAAATTTTTATGATACTGGCTGGCCACTGGCTTTAAATTACCGTAATATTTACTGCCAACTCTTTTATTGTTATAAGGGTTTTGGGCACTGGAAGAAAGTGGCGTAAAAGACATTTGAGCAATTGGCATTTTATAATATAATTTTATCGGCAAAGGAGAAATATTATGAAGCTCTAAAGTCATTTTCAATTTATTGCCCGGATCCAAATATCCAGCAGTAGCGTGGATGATAAGCCCAATTCTACCCAAAGAAGATTTGCCTTCAAGTCGGCCCACCATATTATCAGCCACACCAACAATTTCATAAGTCATACCCAAAGCAAATTCGCCAGGATGAATTATAAATTGTTTTTTGTCATCAATAGTGACTTGTTCCATTAAATCATCTATCG
Organism: Candidatus Staskawiczbacteria bacterium; assembly: GCA_943357015.1. GTDB lineage: Bacteria > Patescibacteriota > Minisyncoccia > Minisyncoccales > Staskawiczbacteraceae > VGLO01. The sequence goes on along the minus strand of CALRFZ010000010.1, from coordinate 4,786 downwards.
GCAATTTTGGATCAATGCAAATGTCCTTATGAGTCCGAAATACTAAAAAATCAGCACCCAAATGCAAATCAACCGATGCTGGTTGAATTGACTTTGGGAATAATGGTTTTACTGTTATTACTCCATCTTCTAGTGCTTGTTTTATATCTTTATCTGAAAGAATCATTATTTTTACTTTTTAAATTTATATTTTATTTACCTATTCTACTAATTATAAAATTGAAATGCAACAAAAAAAGTGGCGCCCGCTGGCGCCACCTTTCATCTTTATTTATTTTACCTCAATCCCCATATTCTTAGCAGTACCCATGATAATTTTCATCGCCTGATCAATGTCGGTTGTGTTTAAATCTTTTAACTTTTTCTCAGCAATTTCTTTAACTTGAGCTTTAGTAACTTTACCAACCATTTTTTTATTAGGTTCACCTGACCCCTTTTCAATACCAGCAGCTTTTTTTAATAATTCTGAAGCCAATGGAGTTTTAATTTTAAAAGAATAACTTCTATCTTTATAAATCGTAACTTCAGCTGGAATTACAAATCCCATTTGATCTTTTGTGGCATCATTAAATGCCTTACAAAAATCTGCAATATTTAAGCCATGAGGAGCTAACGCTGGCCCAACTGGTGGCGCAGGATTTGCCTTGCCAGCCTGAATCTGAACCTTTACTACCGCCTTAATTTCTTTTGCCATATCTTTTGACGAAGTTACAAGCTAGCAACAAGATTTATTTTCATATATCCGCCACAGCTATACTCCGATATTAATTACTTTAATCACCAAATTCAAAATTACAAATCCCAAATAATATCTAAATTGTAATATCAAAATTCAAAACGTTTTTAGAATTTGTAATTTTGTTTATTCTAATTTATTTGGAGCTTGGAATTTTGAATTTGGAGATTGCGATTATACTTTTTTAATTTGCAACGAATCGAGCTCAACTGGCGTATCTCTACCAAACATATTAACCAGTACTTTAATTTTACCCTTTTCTTGATCAATTTCAGATACCCTGCCCTCAAAACCTTTAAAGGGTCCATCCAAAATTTTAACTGCCACACCAATTTCAAAATCAATTTGGAATTCTGGCTCACCCGAATCCATTCTCTTCTTTAAATCATCAATATCTTTTTGAGACACTGGAATTGGCGTTGTCCCTGCTCCCAAAAATCCTGTCACTCGCGGAGTATTTCTTACCACATACCAAGACTCATCATCAACAATCATTTCTACTAAAACATAGCCAGGGTAAATTTTTTCCTCAACGGTCTTGCGCTTGCCGTTTTTTATTTTAATCTTTTTCTCTTTTGGGACAATCACATTAAAAATCTTATCTTCCATTGCCAAAGACTCAATCCTCTGTTTAAGGTTTTTAGCTACCGCATCTTCATATCCAGAATAGGTATGAATTACATACCAATTTTTTTCTTGTTCCACTACTTGTTTAGGCATGAAATTTTAAAAATTGTTACCAATTAAAAAATCCTTAGATTTTCTAAACTTAGCAAGCAATATTATTTTACTTAAAAACAAACATCTTTAGTATTTCTGAAAAACCATAATCAAGTCCACCTAAAAATGAAGCAACTAAAATTGTTACCAAGAGCACCAAAATAGTGTATCGCACAACCTCGCCATAGGATAACCAATTAGTTTTACGCAACTCAACATACACTTCTTTAAAAAATACTTTTACTTTTTCTATGGTTGTCATATTATTTTATTATTAATGTAAATACAATTACCCCAAGATCTATAAACAAAGCAATAGATACCACAAGGTTATTATACAATACTTTTCCTAATAATAGGTAGGGTAACTGGTAATAAAAAACGACCTCGTGGCCGTCTACCTATATAATACTATACTAGCCTATCTATCAACCAATGTCAATATATTAATGTACATATATTAACGCCAGAATGCTTTCTGCAATATTACAACTCAAATTCATCCCTTGTGTTTGGAATTTTTATTGATAATAGTGGAAGGTCTTTCTGCGCTAAATCCGCAAACACTAACGCTTGAGGTAGTTCAGAGTGAACCAAAAAAAGATTTTTTAAACCTGCTACACTTTTAACGTAGCGCAGTAAATCTTTTTGATCAGCATGAGCAGAGAGTTCGTTAAGAGTTATAACCTTAGCTTTAACCAAATATTCCACGCCAAAAATTTTAACAGAATTTGCTCCTTCCACCAATTTTCTACCCAAAGTGTTTTTTGCCTGATAGCCAGTAATTAAAATAATATTATTTGGATCGGTTATCGTATTTTTAAGATGGTGTAAAATTCTCCCTCCCTCACACATTCCTGATCCGGCAATGACAATATATGGTCCACTTTTAGCATTTATACTCTTAGATTCTTCTATACTAGCTGTGGTTATAAGATTTTTTATGCCAAAAGCTGATTTGCCCTTCTCACCAAAATCTTGCCAAAATTCTTCGTCAAAATCTGATGTATAAGAATGAAAAACCCGAGTGATTTTTTGAGCCAAGGGACTGTCAACAAAAATTGGTAATGCGGGAATTTCTTTTTTATCAATAAGCTTATGTAATATGTAAATTAGTTCCTGAGTGCGACCCAAAGAAAACGCCGGCACAATAATTTTGCTGTTATTTTTTACTGCCAAATTAATAATACTTTTTAAATCTCCCTCTAAATCCGTCACGGGCTTGTGAATTCTGTTTCCATAGGTGCATTCCATAATCAATGTTTCTGCTGACTCTTGCACAAATTCTGGATCCCGTAAAATTGGCAAAAAATCTCTACCTAAGTCACCCGTAAAAATCAAATTTTTCTTCTCTCCATTTTCTGTAATTTCCAAAAGAGTAATAGCTGAACCCAAAATGTGTCCTGCATCATAAAATTTAAAACGTATATTTTCGTTAAGCCTTGTCCATTGCTGGCTTAACCTAAAATACGGTACGGGCGAAAAATGGGAAAAAGTTTTTTTGACATCTTGCAAGGTATATATTGGTTCAATTGGTTTTTGACCAACTGGTAAATGTTTATTGTAATGACGCGCATCTTCTTTCCAAATTTCGGCTGTGTCTTCCAAAATAAACTTAGCAATATCGGCGGTTGGGGCGGTGCAATATATTTTGCCAACAAACCCTGATTTTACCAACATCGGAATCATTCCACAGTGATCAGCGTGTGCATGCGAAAGAATCATGGCGTCAATTTTGCCAGATTCAAACGGTAATTTTGAGTTTAATTCATTTGAAATTTCTCGCCTACCCTGATACATTCCACAATCTAAAATCAACTGAAAACCTCCAATTTCAATCACATATTTTGACCCAGTTACTTCTTGTGTTGCGCCGTAAAATTTAATTTTCATTAAAAACCAATCCCACTGGCCATCATTTTTTTAGCCAAAGTTTTTTGAATATCTTCACGAACACTATTAAGGCATTTTTTTAAAATTTCTTGTTGTCTGGCAATATCCAGTTGCGGATTTAAAATTATATTTTCCACTTCAAAGTTTCCGTTCATAGTCACAGTCACGCCCTCATTTTCAAAGGTCAATTTTTCCTTTTTAAATTCATCCTGCATTTTTTTTAATTGATACAATTTTTTAACATTATCAAACATAGTTTTATTAATTTAAGTGATTAACATCATTAATAGTATGTATTGCAATTGGCTTATCTTTAAATATTTCAATAATGGTAACTGCCGAATTTTCTGGCTTGTAGGTTTTATAATTTTCCTCTGTGATTTCTTTCTCTAAAATACTCAACAAAAGCATTCCCAAAGTACCACCATGACTTACAATTAATATAACATCTTCATTCTGGTGTTTTTGCACTAAGTTATGTAAAAATGTGGTAACGCGTTTTTGAACATCAGCGTATGATTCCCCTTCTTCTGGACGAAAATCCGCAAACGGTTTACCTGATTGTTTATGAATTTCTCGGATTACATTTTTTGGCAACACTGAAAATTTACCCAAATTTTGCTCGCGCAAATTATCAACATGCTCAATTTTTGCGTTACTGTGATAAAATAAAATTTCTTCGGCGGTATTTATCGCCCTTTTTTGCGGACTTGAATAAGCATATGTAATTCTATGACCCTTTAAAGCATGTCCTAATTTTTTCACCTGCAAAATACCTTCGTAGGTAAGCAAAGCCTCTGAGTCCCGAGACGCATCTCCGCCCTTAGTATTTTCATCAGTTTGACCATGACGCACAATAATAACTTTCATTTGCGTAAAAATACAAGCGCGCGGGCCACAGCCCGAGCGTAAACTTTATTAGATATCCAAATTTTTTACTGATTTGGCGTGGGTTTGAATAAATTTTTTACGTGGTTCAACCTCTTCGCCCATTAAAATATCAAAAGTTTTATCGGTTTGATGAGCATCATCAATTTCTACTTTTAACAATAATCGGTTAGCCGGATTCATAGTTGTGTCCCACAACTGTTCAGAATCCATTTCTCCCAAACCCTTATAGCGTTGCAAATTAACACTGGTTTTGCCAATTTCTTTTACTATTACATCTTTTTGTTCTTCTGTGTAGGCATACTTTACGGTTTTGCCAGATTGAATTTTATACAAAGGTGGCTGAGCAATGTAAATGTATCCAGCTTCCATAATTGGACGGAAATATCGGTAAAACAATGTTAGCAAAAGCGTTCGGATGTGACTACCATCAACGTCAGCATCGGTCATAATTATAATTCTATGATAACGTAATTTTTCCAAACTAAAGTCTTCGGCTACGGCAGTGCCCAAAGCAATAATAATGCTTTTAATTTCTTTTGATGAAAG